>NZ_JBIAPW010000020.1:0-140806 GCF_042888505.1 Streptomyces sp. NPDC002870 | reverse complement strand
CAGTGATCCAGCCGTGCCCGAAGAACCAGACCCGACGCACCCTACGCAGCCCCCGAAGATCCCGAAGGGCCATCTCCAAAGCTAAATGTCAGTGCGGCTTGGTAGAACTGCTGGCACATCAGCCGATCAACACTGTCCGGTGTCTGGAGCCCGTCATGACCATTTCGGACCATCTGCAGGAGCTGCACGGTCTGCCCGTGTTCGACTTCCCCGACGCCGAGTCGAAGGTCGAGCTGCCGCAAGCGGCTTCCGTGGCCTGGCGGATCACCGTCGATTCCTACGAGAGCGAGGAGGCGTGGGAAGAAGCCTTCGCCCGCTTCCTCGCCGCGGTGGACACCACTCAGGTGCGGGCGCTGGTCGTGGGGGCGTGGAGCGATGTGTACGACTCGGCACCCGACGCCGTCATCACCGCACTGCTCGACGCCCGGGAGCAACTGCCCGCTCTGCGAGCGATCTTCCTCGGTGACATCACCTACGAGGAGTGCGAGATCTCCTGGATCAATCAGGGGCTGGTGACACCGCTGCTCGACGCCTTCCCCGAGCTGCTGCAGTTCGGGGTTCGCGGCGGCCAGGAGCTGAAGTTTCCCGCCGTCCGGCACGAGAAGCTCCGTTCGCTGACCGTCGAGACAGGCGGGCTCGATGTGGAGGTGGTGCGCGGCATCGCGGCCAGCGACCTGCCGGCGCTGGAGCATCTCGACATCTGGCTCGGCACCTCCTGGTACGGGGCGAACGCCGAGGTGTCCGATCTGGAGCCGATCCTCTCCGGCGTCCGCCTTCCTCGTCTGCGGTCTCTGGCCCTGCGCAACAGCGAGATCCAGGACCAGATAGCCGTCGCGCTCTCCGGCGCCCCGGTCGTCGCCCGTCTCGGCACGCTGGATCTGTCGATGGGCACGCTTGGCGACGAAGGAGCGGAAGCCCTGCTGAACGGACAGCCGCTGACCCATCTGGAGAAGCTCGACCTCCACCATCACTTCCTCAGCGAGCCGATGGTGCAGCGGCTGACCAAGACCTTCGAAGCCGCAGGAGTGGAGGTCGACCTCTCCGAGGGCGAAGCTGCGGAGAGGGACGCCGAGGGCAGGGAAGACCGCTATACCGCTGTCGCGGAATGACTGGGATGCGGGTCCTCCCGGGCCTTGGAACAGACCTCCGCCTCGCCGTCGTCGGCAATCCGGCCAACCGTCGCGTCGCGCTCTTCCAGGAGGCGGTGCGCCTCGCCGGGCTGCCCGCCGCACGCGTCGTGCCCTGGATCGATGTGCTGCGGGGGCGGGCGGAGTTCCGGCCCGGCGAGCGGGTGCGGATCGACTCGCCCGGCGAGGACCCGCTGGTGGAACGGGAGTTGCGCGGTACGAACGACCCGACTCGGGTGGAAGGGACTGCCCGCTGGTACGCGCGCTTCACCTCTGCCGTGCGGGATATCGCCGACCTGGCGGCGGTCGGCGGGGCGACGTTGCTGGACGATCCGCACGAGCTGGCGGTGCTGTTCGACAAGCGGCTGTGCCATGGCGTGCTGCGGCAGGCCGGGGTGACTGTGCCGCAGTCGCCCACGTCCGGCGCCGACGCCCCCGCCGTACGCGGCTGGGACGACGTCCGTGCACTGCAGGAACGGACCGGTCTTCGCCGGATGTTCGTCAAGCCGGCGCACGGCTCCTCGGCCTCCGGCGTGCTCGCCGTGGAGACGGCGGGCCCAGGGCGCGTGCAGGCGACCACCTCGGTCGAGCGTGACGTGGAGGGCCGGCTCTTCAACTCCCTGCGGGTGCACCGCTATTCGACCGAGCGTGAGGTCGGCGCGCTGGTCGATGCGCTGGCACCGGACGGTCTGCACATCGAGCGCTGGCTGCCCAAGGCCTCCCAGAACGGCCGGTCCGCGGATCTGCGAGTCGTCGTCATCGCGGGCCGCGCCACCCACGCCGTCGTCAGGACGAGCCGCTCCCCCATGACCAACCTCCACCTCGGCGGCGCAAGGGGAGACCTCGCGGCGGTGCGAGCGGCCACTGAAGCAGCCGGCGGCAGCTGGGCAGGCACGCTCGGCCTGTGCGAGCGGGCCGCGGCCTGCTTCCCCGGAGCCCTGCGCGTGGGCGTCGATCTGCTGCCCGCCATCGGGTGGCGCCGCTTCGCCGTCGGCGAGGTCAACGCATTCGGGGATCTGCTGCCGCGCCTCACCGGCCTGCCGGGCAGCGGCGCCGAGGGCCAGGACACATACGCGGCGCAGGTTGCCGCTGTACGACGCAGAGCAAGGAACCGCCATAGTGCAAGCGCCTGACACCCCCGCACGACGCCAGGACGGGCGGGCCACCACCGCCACGCCACAGACCCCCGACACCCCGGACATGACCGACGTCGTCGGCCGCGACGACCTGCTGCTCGTCACCCTCGACACACTGCGCTTCGACGTCGCCGCCGAGCTCGCCGCCACGGGCCGGATCCCGAATCTCGCCCGCCATCTGCCCGGCGGCGTCTGGGAGAAGCGGCACGCCCCGGGCAGTTTCACCTACGCCTCCCACCAGGCGATCTTCGCCGGCTTCCTGCCCACTCCGGCCGCCCCTGGACCGCATCCGCGTCTGTTCGCCGCGCGCTTCGCGGGCAGTGAGACCACCGAGGCCCGCACCTTCGTCTTCGACACCCCGGACCTTGTCTCAGGTCTCGCTGACGCCGGTTACCGCACGGTGTGCATCGGCGGAGTCGGGTTCTTCAACAAGCTGGGACCGCTCGGCTCCGTACTGCCGGGAATGTTCCAGGAGAGCCACTGGGACCCGGAGTTCGGGGTGGCGTCACGCACCTCCTTCGAGCGCCAGGTGGACCTGGCCGAGAAGGTCGTCGCCGGACTCCCGTACGACCAGCGGCTGTTCCTGTTCGTCAATGTGCCGGCCCTGCACCAGCCGAACTGGTTCCACCTCCCCGGCGCCACTCGGGACGCGGGTGATTCGCCCGAAACGCACGCTGCCGCCCTTGAGTACGTCGACCGGCACATCGGGCGGCTCTTCGCCGCCGCGAGCAGCCGCCGCCGCTGCTTCGCGATTGTCTGTTCCGACCACGGCACGGCGTACGGGGACGACGGCTTCACCGGCCACCGGCTCGGCCACGACGTGGTCTGGACGGTTCCGTACGCCCACTTCTTCCTCGAGGCCGAAGCATGAGCAGCAATTTCCGGAGCAGCGCACCGCGCCCATACCAGAGTTACGTCTACGCCTATCCGCACAAGACGGCCTACCGGCCCTTTCCGGGGAACGGACGGCCCGCGCTGAGCGAGCGCTGGGCGGGGGAACGCAAGGACGCGCTCTCCCTCTATCTCCACATACCGTTCTGCGAGGTCCGCTGCGGCTTCTGCAATCTCTTCACGCGGATAGGCGCTCCCGACGAGCTCACCACGCGCTATCTCGACGCGCTCGACCGCCAGGCGACCGCCGTGCGCGACGCCCTCGGGGACGCCGAGCCGGTACGTTTCGCCGCGGCCGCGTTCGGGGGCGGCACCCCCACCTTCCTCACCGCCGGGGAGCTGGACCGGCTCTGCGACATCGCCGAGAAGCGGATGGGCGCCGATCTGCGCGCTGTCCCGCTCTCCGTCGAGACGTCCCCCGCCACCGCGACCGCCGACCGGCTCACCGTCCTCGCCGAGCGGGGCGCCACCCGGCTCAGCATCGGCGTGCAGAGCTTCGTCGACGAGGAGGCCAGGGCGGCCGTACGCCCGCAGCGCCGCGCCGACGTCGAGTCGGCCCTGGCCCGGATCCGCGACGCCCGCATACCCGTCCTCAACATCGATCTCATCTACGGCATCGACGGCCAGACCGAGCACACCTGGCGGCGGTCACTGGACGCCGCGCTCGCCTGGCAGCCCGAGGAGCTGTATCTCTATCCCCTGTATGTGCGGCCGTTGACCGGTCTTGGCCGTGCCGGAGAGGCCGGCGATCGGGCCTGGGACGCCCAGCGGCTGCTCCTGTACCGCGAGGGCCGCGACCATCTGCTCTCGAACGGCTACGAGCAGGTGTCGATGCGGATGTTCCGCCGCGCGGACGCGCCGCCGCAGGGCGCGGACGACTACGCATGCCAGACCGACGGCATGATCGGTCTCGGCTGCGGCGCCCGCTCCTACACCTCGACCCTGCACTACTCCTTCGACTACGCCGTCGACATGCGCGAGATACGCGGCATCATCGACACCTACACGGCGACCGAGGACTTCAGCCGCGCCGAAGTGGGGCGCGAGGTCGACGAGGACGAGGCGCGCCGCCGCCACCTCCTTCAGTCGCTCCTCCAGGCCGAGGGCATGGAAGTGGCCGGATACCGTGAGCGGTTCGGCCGCCGGCCCGTCGAGGACTTCCCGTTCGAGCTCGACCGGTTCGCCGCCCTCGGCTGGCTCGACGAGAGCGCCGCGCCCGACCGGCTGAGACTGACCGCCGAGGGTCTGGCCCACTCGGACGCCGTGGGCCCCGAGCTCTTCTCCCCCGCCGTACGCGCCGACATGGCCGCGTACGAACTCAAGTGAGGCGAAGCTGTGGACCTGACGATCCTCTACCGGGGCTCGCTCGCCTCCTGCGACTACGACTGCCCGTACTGCCCCTTCGCCAAGCGGCGCGACAGCTCCGAGCAGCTGCGTGCCGACCGCTCCGCGCTCGAACGCTTCGCCGCCTGGGCGTCCGAGCAGACGGACGACCAGCTGTCGATTCTGTTCACTCCGTGGGGCGAGGGTCTGGTCCGCTCCTGGTACCGCCGCACAATCACGGAGCTCTCCCGGCTGCCGCACATCCGCCGGGTCGCGATCCAGACGAACCTCAGCTGCCGCACCGGCTGGGTCGCGGACGCCGATCTCGACACCCTCGCGCTCTGGTGCACGTACCACCCGGGCCAGACTCCGTACGACCGCTTCCTCGGCAAGTGCCGTGACCTGTCTGTGCGCGGGGTCCGGTTCAGCGTCGGCGTCGTCGGCTTCCCCGAGCACCTGGCCCAGGCCCGCCGTCTGCGCGCCGATCTGCCCTCGCCTGTCTATCTTTGGGTGAACGCGGCCGAGGGACGCAGCTACACCGACGCCGAGGCCGCTCAGTGGACGGACCTCGACCCGTTCTTCCCGTACAGCCGCGATCCGCACCGCTCGGCAGGACTCCCGTGCCGGACGGGCGAGTCGGTGATCTCGGTGGACGGCGACGGAACGGTGCGGCGCTGCCACTTCGTCCCGGACGAGCTCGGCAATCTCTACGACGGCTCCTACCGGCGGGCGCTGCGCCCGCGCGGCTGTCCGGCAGCCGTCTGCGACTGCCATATCGGCTATGTCCATCTGGAGGCGCTGCCGCTGTACGACGTGTTCGCGGGCGGTGTCCTGGAGCGGATCCCGGCCGTGCCCGCCGTGCCCGCCTTTCCTCAGCCGTCGTACGGAGCGGGAAAGCCGATCCCAGTCAGCTTGGGTGCGCCCTTGAAGACTCGGAGGCCGGAAGGGCCGTAGCACCCCGACCCGCCGACGTCACAGGGGCAGCAGGTCCGGGCGCTTGGCCTCGACATGGTCGCCGGAGCTCTCGCCGCGCAGCCGTCGGCCGATCCACGGCACCAGGTGTTCGCGGGCCCAGTGGACGTCGTCGCGGCGCACTTCGAGCGGGCCGCGCGGCGGCTGGGGCGGCCACGGCTGGTCGGGGTCGGCGGGCACATCGAGTCCGAGCACCTGGGCGGCGCGCAGCGCGACCCGGGTGTGTCCCTCCGGCGACAGATGCAGCCGGTCGGTGTCCCAAGCCCGCCTGTCCTGGACGGACTTGAGCGACCAGAGGTCGAGGACGGGGCAGTCGTAGCGGTCGGCGATGGCCCGTACATGCGCGGTGTACGTGGCGATCTTGCCGCGCAGATGACGAAGCACCGGCACCCCGCGCGTGTCGAATCCGGTGGTCACCATGACCGTGCCGACCACGCTCGCGAGGTCGGCGACGGCGCGCTCGAAGCGCTCGGCCACGTCGTCGGGGTCGGTGCCCGGCCGGATGATGTCGTTGCCGCCGGCGCAGAACGTCACCAGGTCCGGGGCGAGTACCTTCGCCCTCGGCACCTGCTCCTCGACGATCTGGTCGAGGAGACGCCCGCGTACGGCGAGGTTGGCGTACCTGAAGGTGTGTTCCGGCGTCCGGTCGTCGAGCAGGACCGCGAAACGGTCCGCCCAGCCGACGTACATCCCGTTCGGGCCGGGGTCTCCGACGCCCTCGGTGAAGCTGTCACCGATCGCCGCGTACGACCCGAAAGCGCCCTTGTTCCCTACGTTCCCTGTTCTCGAATCGTCTGCCACGAGACCATATCTTTCCCTTACGGATGTGACCTACGCGACCGTAAGGAGGGGTTGACGAGGGGTGATGTATGCCACCGGTCAAGTTTCGTCCAACCCGGAATACGCCGACTCCCCCGCGCCGCCGGACGGGGGGAGTCGAGAGCGGTGTGCGCCTGCGCCTCAGATGGAGACGCCGAACTGGCGCAGGTACGCCAGCGGGTCGATGTCCGAGCCGTAGCTCGGGCCGGTGCGGATCTCGAAGTGCAGGTGCGGGCCGCTGGAGTTGCCGGTGGAGCCGGAAAGGCCGATCTGCTGGCCGCCGCTCACGCTCTGGCCGGCGGAGACGGCGAGCGAGGAGAGGTGGGCGTACTGCGAGTAGTTGCCGTCGCTGTGCTGGATGACGACCTCGTTGCCGTACGCGCCGCTCCAGCCGGCGGAGACGACGGTGCCCGGACCGACGGCCTTGACGGTGGTGCCGGAGGAGGCCGCGAAGTCGACACCGGTGTGGTAACCGCTGGACCACATGGCGCCGGTCATGCGGTAGGGGGTGGTGACGCTCGCGCCGTCGACGGGGGCGGTGAAGCCTGAGCCGCTGGTCTGCGAGGCGCTCGTGGTGTCGCCGGAGGCGGACTGCGCGGCGGAGTCCGAGCCGGAGGGGGCGCTGGCCTTCGACGCGGTCTTCGACGGGACCTTGGACTCGGCCTTGGACTCGGACCGGTCCTGGCTCTCGTGGCGCGGCTGCGCCTTCTCCGGAGCCTTCGCCTTCGACTTGGCGCCGATGGTCAGCTTGAGGCCCGGGTGGATCAGCGACGGGTTCTCGCCGACCTGCTCACGGTTGTCCTCGTACAGCTTCTTCCAGCCGCCGCGTACATCGTGCTCCTTGGCGATCTTGGCCAGATAGTCACCGGAGACGACGGAGTACGTGGTCGGGACGGTGGCCGGCTTGGCCACCGCAGGGGCCGCGGCGGCGGTCACTGCCGTAGCGGGCGCCACGGCGGGGGCGGTCTTGCCCGCCGCGTGGGCGCCGGTGGCGCCCATCAGCGGAAGCGCGATGGCGACGCCACCCGTGCCGGCGGCGACGAAGCCGCGCGCGATCGGGCTGGTCTTGGGACGGCGGTGCTTACCCTTTGCGGGCATGGCGCATTCCTCTCCGGCGCCTACGAGGTGAGCTGTCGGGTTCGGGCTGGAGATGCCCGGCCGCGCAATGCGCGACTAAACCCCGAGCCGTCCGGAACTCCGGAATCGGCGTACTACCTGGGTCCCCCGCTCCTGCCACACGTGGGTGGATTTTCGAATTCCGGTCGGCGGCAGGATTAGGCGGTCCGTCCGGATTGACGGGAACGTAAGCGAGACGGACGGGCGGGTACAAGCCATCACTTTCCTGGGCCAATGATCCATGCGATATCGCCGGAGAATTCCCGTTACCCTCCGTAAAATGTGGATCTCAACCGGGTCTCAACTTTCCTTCCCGCAACGGAATTCAGCCTCCGCCGGACCACCACACACCGTCACGAATATGATCCTGCTCACGGGCCGCGTCTCATCTCACCCGTAGATGGGGCACGTCATGCCGAACAGGTCAATTCGGACAGAAGCGTCATTTAATGACTATTTACCGATCATTCCCACTTACCCCCTAATTCCTGTCATCGCCACAGGAATTCCACCGGCTCCCGCCGCCTTAATTCGGAAACCGCCTCCCGCTATCGACCGCAAATACGGACAAAGTGCCGTCGCCGACGACCACCGGCAGAGTTCGCGTCGGCGGCCGAGTCGGAGTCGGATTTGGCTAGCGGCGGCGCAGCCGGATCACTGTGGCGTCCATGTCGCCCTTGAGCCCGGTATGCAGTCCGTGGTGCAGGAGTACGGCCCCCCGGTGTACGGCGCCGGTGTCCAGGCACTCGTAGGCGGCTGCCGGATCGAGGCCGCGCAGCCTGAGCCCGGGCGGCCGCTCGCCGTAGTGCTGCGCCTGCAGCCAGGCGAGGACGACGCTCTCGTCGCCGCGCACGTACTGCACGGCACTGAGCCCGCCCTCGGGCACCCGCAGCCGGTGCAGCTCGCCGTGCTGCACCAGCGGCCTGATCTTCTTGTAGAGGTCCACCCAGCCGCGTGCCTCGGCGAGCTCCTCATCGGTCCACTCGGTGAGGTCGCCGCCGACGCCGAGAACACCGGCCATCGCGCTGACGAAGCGGAAACGGAGCGTGCTGAACCGGCCGTTGAGCTGGACATTGGGACTGTCGGTGACCCAGGCCGCCATGACCCGCGCCGGGTGCAGCTGGGTGAAGCCCTGCTGGATGGCGAGCCGGTCCAGCGGATCGGTGTTGTCGGAGGTCCACACCTGGTCGGTACGGGAGAGGATGCCGAGGTCGATCCGGCCGCCGCCGCCCGAGCAGGACTCGAAGGCGACGGACGGATGCGCGGCCCGCAACCGGTCGAGGAGTGCGTACAGCGCGTGCACATGCTCGACCCACAGTTTCTGCGGGTACTCCTCCCCGGGCCAGCCGGCGTCCGTGAAGCAGCGATTGAAATCCCATTTCACATAGTCGATGGGCGCGCTGCTGAGCAGCGTGTCCAACTGCTCCCAGAGATAGGCCTGTACGTCCTCGCGCGCGAGGTTCAGCACGAGCTGGTTGCGGAATTCGGTCCTGGCGCGGCCCGGGTGGTGCTGTACCCAGTCGGGGTGCGCGCGGTAGAGGTCGCTGTCGGCATTGACCATCTCCGGCTCGACCCAGATGCCGAACTGCATCCCCAGCGCGTGCACTTCGTCGGCGAGCGGCCCGAGTCCCTGCGGGAAGCGCTCGGCGTTGGGCGTCCAGTCGCCGAGCCCGGCCCGGTCGCTGGTGCGCTGGCCGAACCACGCGTCGTCCACCACGAACAGCTCGATGCCCATGGCCGCCGCCCGCTGCGCGAGCGCCCGCTGCTGCTTCTCTGAGATGTCGAAACCGGTGGCTTCCCAGGAGTTGTAGAGGACGGGCCGCTCGGTCGCCGCGTCGGGGATCACATGCGCCAGCTGCCAGGCGTGCCAGGCCCGGCTGGCCCCGCCGAATCCGCCGTCGGTCCACAGCCCGGCGAAGACGGGTGAGGTGTACGACTGGCCGGGCGCGAGTCGCAGCAGTCCCGATTCGTCGTAGCCCGCGCCGCCGGTGATCTGTACGAGTCCGTCGGGCAGCTGCTGCACGGAGATCCGCCAGGACCCGGACCAGCCGAGGGCGCAGGCGTAGACCTCACCGCGCTCCTCCGTGGCCCCCTCCGCATCCAGCGCGACCCACGGCAGGTGCTGGTGTCCGGTGTGGCCGCGACGGCTGCCGATCACCTTCTCGCCGTAGGTCAGCTCCGACCGTACGAGCAGCGACTCGGCCGCCCAGCGGCCGTGCAGCTGGCTGAGCCGCCAGCCCTCGCGCGGGGGCAGCGTCCAGGCGGCGGCGTCGGCCCTCAGCAGCTCAAGATCGGGGCCGTCCCCCTCGTGGGCGACTTCGCGGGCGACGGTGACCCAGCGCTCGATGACGTCCGCGTCGTCGCGCATCCGGTGGTGCAGGGTGAGACCGAGGCCGTGCACGGCGTCGGTGAAGCGGAGCCGCAGCTCGTCGCCGTCCACCGCGTGACCGGCGAAGGTCCACTCCGTGCCGCGCACTTGGGGTGTACGGACGGAGAGCGCCGGGCGTACGAAGCGGGGTCCGCCCTCGACCGGGTACTCCTCGTGGCCGTCGAGCCGCGACTCGAAGGGCCAGTCGGGCGGCAGTCCCCGGTCCGCGAGTGCCTCGGCGTCGGCGCCGGCGATCCGGGGCCCCCAATGGAGATGCAGCAGTTCGTCGTCGTCCGTGAGGTGAAACGCATAACTGCTCGTGGGTCCGGAAAGAACCCACGTACGCCCCTTGCCAACACTCTCGATCATCCCGACCCCTCAGATACTCACAGGTCCGCACAGGCCCGCACATCATCCGACGTGGACCGCTGCCCGTGCAACGGCCTTGCGGGAGACGGTCGAGATGATTGCCTGATGAAGCGGTGTCGTATCGTCGGGAACGCGCCATCGTCGGCGAGCAGCGCCGACGGCAGTCACTTGAGGAGTCACCGTGACGCAGCAGCTGCCCCAGGTCCCGTCGACAGAGCCGGAGCTGGCCGGAGTGCGCAACTTCCGGGACGTGGGCGGCCTGCCGACAGCGGACGGCAGGAGGGTGCGGCACGGCCGGCTCTTCCGCAGCGGTCATCTCGCGCACGCGACCGAGTCCGACGCCTCGTTCCTCGGCACGCTGGGCCTGCACACGATCTTCGACTTCCGCAACGCGGCGGACATGCGGCTCGAGGGCCCCGACGTCGAGCTGCCCGGCGTACGCAATGTCAATCTGCCGCTGACCGACCCGGCCGACGGCGCCGAGTTCTGGAAGATGGTCCGGGACGGCGACCTCGACCAGCTGCGGTCGATCCTCTCGGACGGCCAGGCGGCCGGGCGGATGTCGGCCTCGTACCGGACGATCATCACGCAGCGCACGGCCGAGCACAGCAAGGTCCTCCACGCGCTCGCGGAGGACAGCGTCCCGGCCCTGATGCACTGCGCGGCGGGCAAGGACCGCGCCGGTCTGTCGGTGGCAGTCTCGCTGCTGGCGGTCGGCGTCGAGCGGGAGGCCATCGAGGCGGACTACCTCAAGTCCAATGACCCGCACCGCCGTTACCTGGTCCGGCGCAGCGACAACTCCCCGGCCGGGATGTCCCCGGAGGTGATGGAGCTGCTGTCCCCGCTCTTCGACGCGCGGGCCGAGTACCTGAGCGCGGCCTTCGAGGCGATCGAGCAGACCTGGGGCACCACAGAGCGCTACCTCACCGAGGGGCTGAAGGTGAGCCCCCAGACGCGCGAGCGGCTGCGCGACCGGCTCATCGACGAGGGCTGAGCCGGGCCCACCGGTCCCGCGCTACTGGTTCTGGCCGCCCAGCAGGAAGAGCAGATAGAGGAAGGCGGCGAAGAGGTGGCCCGCCACCAGATAGGCGAAGAGCCGGATCACCAGCCCGCGGGGGAACTTCCCCTCTTCGTTGTGCTTGGACATAGCAGACCTCTCACGTGTGTCAGACATGCGGATGGATGTCGGGGCTCTGCAGCAGCGTGTGTACGAACAGCAGCTCGGCCCCCTCGGGAGTGGCTGCCGCGATGCGGTGCGGGGTCATGGAGTCGAAGTGCGCGCTGTCCCCGGGGCTCAGCTCGTGCACCGCTTCGCCCAGCCCCAGCCGCACCCGCCCGTCGAGGACGTACAGCCACTCCTCGCCGGGATGCACCCTGACCAGATCACCCTGGCTGCCGTACGGGACTGCCAGCCGCAGGGCCTGCATCGCCCGGCCGGAGCCGCCTGCCCGGTGATACGTCCAGCCGTCGGCCTCCGCGCGCTCCCCTCGACCGGCGCGGATGATGGGCTCGCGTTCCGGCACGGACTCGCCGAGGAGCTCGGCGACCGTCGTACCGTAGATGCGGGCGAGTCCCAGCAGCATCGGCAGCGACGGCTGGCGATGGCCGGTCTCAAGACGGGACAGATGGGCGGGGGAAAGCCCCGCACGCTGGGCGGCCGCTTCCAGGGTGAGACCGCGACGGCGGCGCAGCTCGCGCAGCCGCGGTGCGACATCGGGCAGCGCGTCGGCCGCCCCGGCGGCAGCTGGAGACCGGGGGTCCGGGGGGTGCCCCCCGGGAGAGATCAGCATCTCTCCATTGCGCCAGGACTTTCCCTCTGAGGCAAACTTCTTGCCCCAGAGGCAAAGGATCAGCGGTTGGCGACCGCCTGCTTGACCAGCGTCCTGCCGAAGTCCCACATCAGCCCGCCGCCGCCGTGGGCGTCGTCCATCACGGCCGTGAAGGCCGCCACGAACCGATCGGCCTCCCGCGCGCCGATGGTCAGCGGCGGAATCAGCTTGATCACTTCCAGATGGTCGCCGGAGACCTGGGTGAGGATCCGGTGCTTCTGCAGCAGCGGCACCACGACCATCTGCGCGAAGAGACCCTTGCGGGCCGCCTGCAGCATGGTCCAGCGACTGCGCAGCTTGATCGAGTCGGGCCGGCCGAACTCGATGCCGATCATCAGGCCCCGCCCCCGCACCTCGTGCAGCAGCTCATAGCGGTCCACGAGCGCCACCAGCCGGGAGCGCAGCAGCTCGCCGGTGACCCGCGCATTGGCGACGACCTGCTCGTCCTCGATCACCGAGAGGACGGCGAGCCCGGCGGCCATCGCCTGGGCGTTGGATCCGAAGCTCGCCGAGTGCACCAGCACCCGGTCCATCGACGAGTAGACCTTCTTGAAGATCCAGTCCTTGCCGAGGGTCGCTCCGACCGGTACGTATCCGCCCGAGAGCGCCTTCGCGACACAGACCAGATCCGGCTCGACCCCTTCCTCGTGCTGGTACGCGTAGAAGTCGCCGGTCCTGCCGAGGCCGGTCTGCACCTCGTCCACGATCAGCAGCGCCTTGTGCTTGTGCAGCAGTTCCTGGGCCGCGTACAGGAATCCGGGGGGCGTCTCGTGCACGCCCTTTCCCTGGATCGGCTCCACGACGAAGCCCGCCACATCGCCGCGCTTCAACTCCCGCTCCAGCGCTGCCAGATCGCCGAGCCCGATCGCGGTGTCGGGCAGCAGCGGCGCGAATCCGTCCCGGAACCCCGCCTCCCCGTTGACCGACAGGGATCCGGTGGTCAGCCCGTGGAAGGCGTGCGAGCAGTACAGGATCCTCGGCTTCCCGGTGGCGTACCGGGCGAACTTCAGCGCGGTCTCCACCGCCTCCGTACCGCTGTTGCCGAAGAACACCCGGTCCAGGTGCGGACTGTTCGCCAGCAGCTTCTCCGCGAGCAGCCCCGGCAGCGGCTGGCAGTCGAAGCGCGTGAGGTCCGCGAGCGAGGCGTCCAGGACGTCGTGCAGCGCCTTGCGTACGACCGGGTGGTGCCGGCCGAGCCCCATCACCCCGAAGCCCGCGAGCATGTCGAGGTAGTCGTTTCCGTCGGCGTCCCAGAAGTAAGCGCCCTCGGCCCGTTCGTAGACCTTGTCGAAGCCGATGGTGTGCAGCATGCGCGGCAGCTGGTGGTTGAGATGTCGGGCATGCAGCTCGTAGCGCTCAGCCCCGCGCTCCGCAAGGAGTCCGGCCAGATCGAAGCCCTTGAGCGGCTCGGTGCCCGTCGACGGCTCGGTCATTCCTCAGCTCTCCTCTCCTTGACTGCCATGGCGGCACTGATCCGTCCCGCGATCTCCACCGGGGTGAGCCCGATGTCGGCGAGTACCTCGCCGCGCTTGGCATGCGCGAGGAACTGCTCGGGGATGCCGAAGGTACGCAGCGGCACATCCACACCGGCGTCCCGCAGTGCCTGCCCGACGGCCGAACCGACCCCGCCGGTGCGGCTGTTGTCCTCCACCACGGCCACCAGGCGGTGCCGTGCGGCAAGCGGCGCCAGCTGTTCGTCGACAGGCTTGACCCAGCGCGGATCCACGACGGTGCAGGCGATGCCGCGGCCTTTGAGCAGCTCGACGCTCTGGAGGCAGACGGGCGCCAGCGCCCCCACCGAGACCAGCAGCACCTCGGCGTCGTCCGCCCGGTGCAGTACGTCCATCCCGCCGATCCGCCCGATCGCCTCGACCGGCTCGCCGACCGACTCCTTCGGGAAGCGCAGCACGGTCGGCGCGTCGTCCACATCGAGGGCCTCGCGCAGCTCCGCACGCAGCCGGTCGGCGTCGCGCGGTGCGGCGATCCGCAGCCCGGGGACGACCTGCAGGATCGACATGTCCCACATGCCGTTGTGGGAGGCCCCGTCGACGCCCGTGACACCCGCCCGGTCGAGTACGAAGGTCACCCCGCACTTGTGCAGGGCGACGTCCATCAGCAGCTGGTCGAAGGCGCGGTTGAGGAAGGTGGCGTACACAGCGACGACAGGATGCAGCCCGCCGGTGGCGAGCCCGGCGGCGGAGACCGCGGCGTGCTGCTCGGCGATCCCGACGTCCCACACCCGGTCGGGGAACCGCTCGGCGAACTTCGTCAGGCCGACGGGGTGCAGCATCGCGGCGGTGATCGCCACGACGTCCGGCCGCTCGGCCCCGATCGCGGCGATCTCGTCCCCGAACACCGAAGTCCAGGAGGGCCCGTTGGACGGAGCGAGCGGCTCGCAGGTCAGCGGGTCCATCACCCCGACGGTGTGGAAGCGGTCGGCCTCGTCCTCCACGGCCGGCTGATAGCCGCGGCCCTTCTCGGTCAGGCAGTGCACCAGTACGGGCCCGTGGAAGCGCTTGGCCCGGCGCAGCGCGGATTCGACGGCCGCGATGTCGTGCCCGTCTATCGGCCCCAGGTACTTCAGGCCCAGATCCTCGAACATCCCCTGTGGCGCGAAGGCGTCCTTGAACCCCTTCTTCGCGCCGTGCAGCGATTCGTACAGCGGCTTCCCGACGACGGGGGTGTGCTGCAGTACATCCTTGCCCCAGGCCAGCACTCGTTCGTAGCCGTCGGTCGTACGGAGTGTGGCGAGGTGGTTGGCGAGGCCGCCGATCGTCGGGGCGTACGAGCGTTCGTTGTCGTTGACGACGATGATCAGCGGCCGGTCCTTCGCCGCGGCGATGTTGTTGAGCGCCTCCCAGGCCATGCCGCCGGTGAGCGCGCCGTCCCCGATGACCGCGACGACATGACCACTGCTGCCCAGCACCTGATGCGCCTTGGCAAGGCCGTCCGCCCAGCCGAGGACCGTCGAGGCGTGGGAGTTCTCTATGACGTCGTGCTCGGACTCCTCGCGGGAGGGGTAGCCGGAGAGCCCCCCCTTGCCGCGCAGCTTGGAGAAGTCCTGTCGGCCGGTGAGCAGTTTGTGTACGTAACTCTGGTGCCCGGTGTCCCACAGAATGCGGTCGACGGGCGAGTCGAAGACCCGGTGCAGGGCGACGGTCAGTTCCACCACACCGAGGTTGGGGCCCAGATGCCCCCCTGTCCTGGCCACCGCGTGCACCAGGAACTCTCTGATCTCCTTGGCGAGTTCTTCGAGTTCCGCATCGGGCAGCGCCTTGAGATCGCGCGGCCCCCGGATGCCCTCAAGAATCGTCATGGTCGGACCCCCTTCACATGCAGTTCAGCTCACGGTGACGGCGGGCGGACCCGAGACCGCCCCTGCGTCCTCCATGGATTCGGCGATCTTCATCGCCTCTTCGATGAGGGTCTCGACGATCTTCGACTCGGGCACGGTCTTGATGACCTCACCCTTGACGAAGATCTGACCCTTCCCATTGCCCGATGCCACTCCGAGGTCCGCTTCCCTCGCCTCGCCCGGGCCGTTGACGACGCAGCCCATGACGGCGACGCGCAGCGGCACCTCCATGCCTTCGAGACCCGCCGTGACCTGGTCGGCGAGCTTGTAGACATCGACCTGGGCCCGCCCGCAGGAGGGACAGGAGACGATCTCGAGCCGCCGCTGCCGCAGATTCAACGCCTCCAGGATCTGGATGCCGACCTTGACCTCTTCGGCGGGCGGGGCGGACAGCGAGACCCGGATGGTGTCGCCGATGCCCTCGCTGAGCAGCGCGCCGAAGGCGACGGCCGACTTGATGGTGCCCTGGAAGGCGGGTCCGGCCTCGGTCACGCCGAGGTGGAGGGGGTAGTCGCACTGGGCGGCCAGCTGCCGGTAGGCCTCGATCATCACCACCGGGTCGTTGTGCTTGACCGAGATCTTGATGTCGCGGAAGCCGTGCTCCTCGAAGAGCGACGCCTCCCACAGCGCGGACTCGACCAGCGCCTCGGGGGTCGCCTTGCCGTACTTGGCGAGCAGCCGGGCATCGAGCGAACCGGCATTGACGCCGATCCGGATCGGCGTGCCGGTCTCGCCGGCGGCGCGGGCGATCTCCTTGACCTTGTCGTCGAACTGCTTGATGTTGCCCGGGTTCACACGCACCGCCGCACACCCGGCGTCGATCGCCGCGAACACGTACTTCGGCTGGAAATGAATGTCCGCGATGACGGGGATCTGCGACTTGCGCGCGATGGTGGCGAGCGCGTCCGCATCGTCCTGGGTCGGACAGGCCACCCGCACGATCTGGCAGCCGGACGCCGTCAGTTCCGCGATCTGCTGCAGCGTCGCCCCGATGTCCGAGGTACGCGTGGTCGTCATCGACTGCACCGACACCGGGGCGTCCCCGCCGACCGCCACCGGCCCGACCTGGATACGCCGCGAGGTGCGGCGCGTCGCGATCGGCCGGGCCGGCAGCTCCGGGAGCCCCAGTGCGACTGGCTCTCCTTGGGACATCACGTCACCCGCGGTTTCCCGTGACGGTTTCGCGAGCCGCCCTGAGGGACTCCTTGAGGGAGCCCATGGTGGCGAGGACGGCGGTGGGCTCGTAGCCACAGTGCGCCATGCAGTTGGCGCAGCGCGGGTCCTTGCCGCGGCCGTACTTGTCCCAGTCGGTCTCCTCGATGAGCTCCCGGTAGGTGGGGACGTATCCGTCGCTCATCAGATAGCAGGGCCGCTGCCAGCCGAAGAGCGAGTAGTTGGGGATCGCCCACGCCGTGCACGGGAAGTCCGCCTTGCCCTCGAGGAAGTCGAGGAAGAGCGGTGAGTGGTTGAGCCGCCAGCGCCGCCGGTTGCCACCCGCGAAGGACTTCTTGAAGAGCTCGCGAGTCTGCTCCACCCCCAGGAAGTGCTCCTGGTCGGGCGCCTTCTCGTAGGCGTACGCGGGCGAGATCATCATCTCGTCCACCTTCAGGTCGTCATTGAGGTAATTGAGCACCTCGATGACGGTCTGCGGGGTGTCGGTGTTGAAGAACGTCGAATTGGTGGTGACCCGGAAGCCGCGCCGCTTGGCCTCCTTGATCGCCTCCACCGCCTCGTCGAACACCCCTTCCTTGGCGACGGATTCGTCGTGCCGCTCGCGCAGTCCGTCGATGTGCACCGCAAAGGCGAAGAAGCGGGAAGGTGTGAACTCCTCGATCTTCTTCCGCAGCAGCATGGCATTGGTGCAGAGGAAGACGTACTTCTTCCTTGCCACCAATTGCCGCACGATTTCATCGATCTGAGGGTGCATCAGCGGCTCGCCGCCCGCGATCGAGACCATCGGGGCCCCCGACTCCAGCACCGCCCCGACCGCCTGCGCGACCGGCATGCGCTGCTTCAGAATCCCGGCCGGGTGCTGGATCTTCCCGCAGCCCTCGCACTTCAGATTGCAGGCAAAGAGCGGCTCCAGCTCGACGATGAGCGGAAACTTCTCACGCTTGCGGAGCTTCTGTTCAATGAGGTACGTCCCGACCCTGATGGTCTGACGGAGCGGCATGGCCATCTAGCTCACCTCCTGGGGAGCAGAAAAGAACGGTGCCATTCGAAGAAAGCAGGAAGGACGGCACGAAGAACACGGAAAGCTGATATTCCACCGCGGACCGTGCTGATACGGACGAGTTCGTGCTCTGGAGCGTCCACGACCACCCGGACGGCCGCAATCGGACGGGACCCGGTGCTCAGGGCGGCGCGGAGCGTGGCCGCGGACTCCATGTCCGCGGCGATCGCCCCGGTGGCACGCAGGTCTGCCCGTTCGTGACCGCGCACCACATGGTCGGACCCGACCAGCGGGCCGGAGTGCACGGTACGTCCGGGCACGGCTTTGGCCACTGCCTCGACCAGCAGTGCCGTATCCGTACAGGCCGTGGCGCCGGCGGCATGCCGTGTCTCGTCGGCGACGACCAGGTCCCCGGGGTGCATCCCGGGAGCGAGCCCGGCACAGAAACCGGAGGCGACGACCGCCGCGTTGCGCAATGGCCCGTCACCGCCCAGCGCGCCCAGCACGGCACGCTCGGCGTGGTGCGGCCCCATACCGGTGCGGAGCACTGTCACAGGGCCGAGTGCGCCGCTGCGGTCGCCGCTGCGCAGGGCGAGCTTCTCGATGCCGAGCGCACAGGCGATCAGCAGCGGCGCGGCGGAGCCGGGCGACGGCTCCGGGGATCTGTCCATCAGCCCCCCTCGCGGCTGTCCGCGCGGTCGGCGGCGAAGGGCTCCCCGTGCACATAGCGGCCCAGGGCCGTGAGCGGGAAGACCTGCCGGTAGAGGTGGTAGTTGATGGAGAAGTCCCAGGGGAAGCCGGTGCCGGTGAAGTACGGCTCGTCCCAGGACCCGTCCGCCTGCTGGGTCTCGGCGAGCCAGGCCACGCCCCGCTCGACCGACTTGCTCTCCCGCTCCCCCGCCGCGAGCAGTGCGAGCAGTGCCCAGGCGGTCTGGGATGCGGTGGAGACGCCGTGGCCGATCCACTGCTCCTCGCGGTAGGAGCGCAGGTCCTCGCCCCAGCCTCCGTCGTCGTTCTGGACGGATTCGAGCCAGCGGACGGCCCGGCGGATCGCGGGGTGCGAGAGCGGCAGCCCGGCCGCGGTCAGCGCGGGGACCACCGACCCTGTTCCGTACACGTAGTTGACGCCCCAGCGACCGAACCACGCACCGCTGGGCTCCTGTTCGGCGAGCAGCCACTCGATGCCGCGCCGGGTACGGGGGTGGTGGGCCTTGCCCTCGTAGGCCAGCATCTCGACGACATGCCCGGTGACGTCCGCCGACGGCGGGTCGATGACCTCACCGAAGTCGCAGAACGGCAGCCGGTTGGGGAAAGCACTGGTGTTGTCGGCGTCGAACGCGGCCCAGGCGCCGTTCCTGGACTGCATCCCGAGGGTCCAGCGGCCCGCCCGCGCGACCGCCGCGTCGACCGCCTGCGGATCGGGGTGCTTGACCCGCCGCAGGGCGAGGATCACCTCGGCCGTGTCGTCGATGTCCGGGTAGTTGTCGTTGTGGAACTCGAACGCCCAGCCGCTGGGAGCGAGTTGAGGTTTGCGTACGGCCCAGTCGCCGGGCCGTACGATCTCCTCGGCCAGCATCCAGTCGGCGGCCTTGACCAGCGCGGGGTGATCGGCCGGCAACCCGGCGTCGGCGAGGGCGATGGTGGCCAGGCAGGTGTCCCAGACGGGCGACTGACAGGCCTCGATCATCCGCGCGCCGTCCTCGCGCCATAAGGCGAACCGGTCCAGCGACTCGAGACCGGCCCGCATCACGGGATGCTGAAGGTCGTAGCCGAGCAGATGCAGGGCGATCACGGAGTAGACGGCGGGCGGCTGGATGCCGCCCCAGCAGCCGTCGTTCTCCTGGCGCTCGATGATCCAGCGCGCCGCGGCCTTCATGGCCGCTCGGCGCAGCCGGCGCGGTGCCACCTTGTGGTACGCGTGCAGCGCCTTGTCGGCGCGCTGGAAGAATCCGTCCCAACTCGCCGCGGAAGCAAGGGGCCTGGGCGGGTTCGGCATCCGGGCGTCGGTGTGCAGCTCGTCGAGCGCGAACGGCGCGGGCCGCACCGGCCGCTTCGCCGAGACGACGGTGAGCGGCACGATGGTCTGGCGCGCCCAGCAGCCGAAGTCGTAGATGTTCAGCGGGAACCACTTGGGCAGGAAGATCAATTCGGGCGGCAGTTCGGGGAGGTCGTCCCACTTCCACCAGCCGAACAGCGCGAGCCAGATCCGGGTGAAGACCCGGCTCGCCGCGATGCCGCCCCGTTCCCTGATCCAGGCGGATGCGCGCGCCATGTGCGGGTCGTCCGGCCGGTCGCCGGCCAGCCGAAGCGCGACGTAGGCCTCGATGGTGGCGGAGAGTTCGCCGGGCCCGCCGTAGAAGGTGGCCCAGGCGCCGTCCTCGCGCTGCTCGCCCCGGATGAAGCGGGCGGCCGCCTCGGTGGTCCGCGCGTCCTGGATGCCGAGAAACTGGCGGAGCAGCAGATCCTCGGCGTCCATCGTCACATTGGTCTCGAGGTCGCCCTTCCACCAGCCCTGGGCGTCCTGGCGACCGAGCAGATGCTCGACGGAGCGTTGTGCGGCTCGCCCGGCGGCCTCGAGGACGTCGCTCGCGGCGGGGCGCTGGGCAGGATGAGTGCCGGTCGTTCTACTGGCCGCGGCTGCACCGGCCACCGCGGGCCCGCTGCTTCCGTCGGTCGTCGCTGTCATGGCTTCCCCTTCGTTGCAGTGGCTCTCTGCTGTGCTGGGGTCTGACGTCGGCCGGCGCCAGGTTTCCCGTGCACCGGCCGGCGACTGCTTGGGGCCTGGGGGCTAGCCCCCAGAAGACACGCGTATACGGGCGATGGCGATCATCTCTTTCGTACGACGACGAAGTCCGCGAGCGCGATGAGCTGCGCCCGCACCTGTTCCGGCATGTCGACGCGGCCCAGCGCCTCGATCGCGACGGCGTGCTGCCTGCGGGCCTCCTGGGAGGTCCACTCGCGGCCACCCGCTTCTTCGATCAGGGCCGCCCTGGTGGCGAATTCTGCCTCGGAGAAGCTGTCGAAGTCATTACTCTTGGCATCGGCCGCGAGCAGCTCTCCGAGGCGCTGTGAGGCCGGTCCGCCCGCGGCGAGCGCGGCGACGACCGGCAGGGACTTCTTGCGCTGGCGCAGATCGCTCCAGGTCTGCTTGCCGGTGGACTCCGGGTCGCCCCAGATGCCCAGCAGATCGTCGACGGCCTGGAAGGCGAGACCGAGGTGGTAGCCGTACGCCTCCAGCGTGTCGGCCGTCCGGTCGTCCGCCCCGCCGAGCACCGCGCCGATGGAGACGGCGCAGGCCAGCAGCGCGCCGGTCTTGTTGCCCTCCATCTCCAGGCACTCCTCGACGGTGACCCGCTCGCGGTGCTCGTAGGAGATGTCCTGGGCCTGGCCGTCGATGAGCTTGCGTGTGGCGGCGGTCAGGCGGCGCGCGGCGCGGCCCGCCTCGACGGTGCCGAGCTCCAGCAGGACCTCGCCCGCGAGCGCGAACAGCGCGTCGCCGACGAGGATCGCCTGGGCCGGTCCGTGCACCTTCCAGACGGTGTCGCGGTGGCGGCGCTGCTCGTCGCCGTCCATCAGGTCGTCGTGCAGCAGCGAGAAGTTGTGCACCAGCTCCACGGCCACGGCGCCAGGGACGCCGACCTCGGGGGCGGCGCCGGCCGCCTCTGCGGACAGCAGCGCGAGCGCGGGGCGCACGGCCTTGCCGCCGTCCCCGTCGGCGGGCCGTCCGTGCGCGTCGATCCAGCCGAAGTGGTAGGCGGCGACGGTGTCCATGGGCGGCGCGAGCCGGTCCACGGCTGCGCGCAGCACGGGGGTGGACATGGTCCGCCCGCGCTCCAGCAAGGCGACGATGTCGACTCCCGCTGCGGTGTCATCAGCAGGGTTCGCCGAGGGCACAGTCGGCACGGTCTCTCCTCTTGTTCCAGTACTGAAGCTCACGCCGCCTCCTTGAGCGGATGTTCATGGTGGCGGCCGAGCGCGGAGAGTGCGGCGCCCGCGGCGCTGAAGCCGCTGCGTACGGCGCTCTCCATGGTCGCGGGCCACCCGGTGGCGGTCCACGAGCCCGCAAGGTACAGGCCGGGGGCCCGGGTGCGCGCACCCGGTCGCAGCCGGCCGACGCCCGGGGCCGGGGCGAAGGTCGCCGTCCGCTCCCGGGTGACGAAGAAGTCGCTTACCCCGGCGCCTCTTGCGCCGGGCAGCAGCCGCTCCAGCTCGGGCAGATACCGCTCGCGCAGTACGGCGACGGGCTCATCGATCTCGTCCTCCGCGGCGGACTGGGAGAGCGCCAGATACTGGCCGCCGCGCAGTCCGGAGGCCTCGGTGCGGTCGAAGACCCACTGGACCGGGGTGCCGAGCGCGGCGAAGAAGGGACGGCGCAGCACCTTGCGGTCGTACACGACATGGACGTTGAGGATCGGCGCGGTGCCGATGTCGAGCAGCCGGTCGGGGTCGTCGAGGGCCCCTTCGGGCAGCAGCGCATGGGCTTCACGCTGCGGTACGGCAAGGACGACGGTGTCCGCGTCCAGTTGCTCGCCGGCCACGTCGACCTGCCAACGCCCCGGGCCCACGCGGGAGATGCGCCGTACGCGGGTCGAGAGCTCGGTGCGTACGCCGGCCGAGTCGAGGGCCTTGCGGGCCAGCGTGTCGTGCAGGTCCCCGAGCGGCACGCGGGCCCAGCCGATGTCGGCGGCGCCCGGCTCGGAGAGCAGTCCGGTCTTGAAGACCATGGCGGCGAGGCCCATCGAGGCGTTCGGCGCGGTGGCGTTCAGCGTCGCCACGCCGACGAGGTCCCAGAGGGCTTCGATGGTGCGCCGCGACTGGCCGTGGCGGCCCAGCCAGGTGGCGAAGTCGATGCCGTCCAGCGCCGGGTCGGCCGGGTCCAGCTTGCCGAGCGCGAGTGCGGCGCGCCCGACGGACGCGCGCTCGGCGAGCGAGAGGTGCGGATAGGTGGCGAGGCCGGGGGCGAGGTGCAGCGGTACCGGAAGCGAGGTGCGGCGCAGCCGGCCCAGGCGCGGTCCGCGCGCCGGTGCCACATCCAGTACGGGCACGTCCAACCGGTCCTGAAGCGGGGCGAGATGAGCACCGTCCACCCGGTCGAGGAACCAGCGGTACGCGGTGCAGCAGCGCAGGTACACATGCTGGCCGTTGTCGACGGAGAGGTCATTGCGGCGGAAGGAGAAGGCGAGGCCGCCCAGGCGGGGGCGGCCTTCGAGGAGGGTGACGCCGACTCCCGCGTCGGCGAGTTGCAGCGCCGCGGTGACTCCGGCGAGTCCTCCGCCGACCACCACCGCGTGCCGGGACCGCATGCCGTCGTCCGTCATGCGACCTCCCCTCGGGCCGTTGCAGTCTGGGACGCGGCGCCGCACCGGAGGGTTGCGCGCCGCTTGCCCGCGTTCGCCCGCATCAGGCACGCCCCCTGAGCTTCTGCCGGGTGACATGCCGGGCGTCGAGTCCGGAAAGCCCGCGCACGGCGACGTACGCCTTCTCGCGCCCGGGAAGGGACACCCGGCCGCGCAGCACTGCCTCGGGGTCGCGTTCGATGCGGTCGAGCAGGCGCCGGTAGATGCCGGCCATCGCGGCGACGCAGGCGCCGCTGCGCCGGTCGAGCATCGGCAGCAGCCGGTAGCCCTCTGCGAACAGGGCGCGGGCGCGCCGTACTTCGAAGTGCACAAGGCCCGCGAAGTCGGAGCCGGGCGGCGGGGTGGCGCTGCGGAAGCCCGCGGAACAGCCGAACTTGGCCAGGTCGTCGCCGGGCAGATAGGTGCGGCCGTTGCCGGCGTCCTCGCGAACGTCCCTGAGGATGTTGGTGAGTTGGAGGGCGAGCCCGAGCGTGTCGGCGTACTCGGGGGCGCGTTCGACACCGCGCGCGCCGGGCTGGGTGCCGAACACGCCGAGCGAGAGCCGCCCGATCGCGCCCGCGACACACCGGCAGTACGTCTTCAGGTCGTCCCAGGTCTCGTAGTTCTCGCCGCGTACGTCCATCAGCACGCCGTCGATGAGCTCGTCGAGCCCGTCGAGCGGAAGAGGGAAGCGGCGTGCCGCGTCCGCGAGCGCGACCGCGACGGGGTCGATGTCGTCCTCGTCGACCGCGTCCCGGCGGATCCGCTCCAGCAGTTCCCGCATCCCTTCGAGCCGGTCCCGCTTGGCTTCCAGGGCGAGCGTGCCGTCGCCGATGTCGTCGACCCGCCGCGAGAACGCGTACAGCGCCGACATGGCGTGCCGCTTGTCGGTCGGCAGCAGCCTGATCCCGTAGGCGAAATTGCGCGCCTGCCGCCCGGTGACGGCCTCGCAGTAGCTGTACGCGGCCTGCACCGGCGCGGGCACCTCCGTCGGTCCCTCCATCGTCCGGCTCACCTCTCTCTACGCGCTCTTCGCAAGACAGCTCCCACCTCACGCAGCCGATGTGCCTTGGTGGGCTTGGGCGGTCCAGGCAGGACGTCGTATCCGGCGGCCGCGACAGCGGTGAGGGCCGCACGCCCCCCGGCGACGAACCCGGCGAGCAGCAGCCGCAGTCTGCCGTGGACGCTACCCACCAGCGGTGTGCCTTCATTCAGCAGCTGCAGGGCGCGTTCCGCTTCGTACGCGACGAGTGAGCGCACCGACGGGCTCCCGGTCCTCGCGGCCAGGTCGGCTTCGGTGACATGGAAGCGGTGCATGTCCTCGGCGGGCAGATAGATCCGGTCGCGCCCCAGGTCCTCGGCCACGTCCTGGAGGTGCTCGACGATCTGGAGCGCGGTACAGACGGCGTCCGATCGGCGGACGCGCTCGGGGCTGGCGGTCCCGGTGATCTGCAGCACCAGGCGGCCGACGGGGTTGGCGGACAGTTCGCAGTACGCGAGGAGTTCGTCGTACGTCTTGTAGCGCCGCACCAACTGGTCCTGGCGGTTGGCCTCGATCAGGCCGAGGAACGGCTCGGGGGTGAGCGAGCGGCGGCGCACGGTCGGCCGGAGGGCGTGCAGCAGGGGGTGGCGCGGTTCGGCGTCGGCGGCGAAGACGCGGCGCAGATCGGCCTCGAAGGCGTCGAGCATCGCGAGTCTGTCGTCGGCCTGCTCGGGGTCGACGCCGAGATGGCGGGCGTCGGCGCCGCCGGGCGCGAGGTCGCCGTCGCCGATGTCGTCGACGAGGCGGGCGTAGCCGTACACCGCCATCAGGTCGTCACGCCAGGCTCGAGGCAGGAAGAACGGGGCGACCGGGAAGTTCTCGTCGGATGCCTTGTCGAGGGTGGCGCGCGCAGAGGCCTCGCGGCGCGCCTGCCGGGTGCCCGTCATACGGGACTGCCCGGTGCGGGGACGGCGAAAGCCTCGCGGACCTGGAGATTTTCCGTCATTGCCGTCACATCTCCCGTTCTACACTGCCGACCGAATACATCCTATTTCGGACACGCCGCCGGTCTTCCCGACTGCGGGGGCACCGCCTGGCGGACGGGATGCCTAGGGCTTATCGCCCCACTTGCCGCGATTCGGCACCGGTACAGCTTACGTTGTACAACGCCCAGTGATACGCCGGGGTGTTGCGCGCATTACAAGAACACTCCAATCCTCGCCAACCTTCCCCCGGCCCGCGTGAATTGACCTTGACTCGACGCTCCGGGCGCTCCGGCCCCCCGCCCCGGCGAGGGTGCCGCTGTCCCTCCGAAGACGCAGAAAGCCCCCGCCCGGATGCGACGGCGGGGGCCTTCGGGAGCGGCGGCGGCCTACCTGCCGCTCTCCTTCTCGTACGCCTTGATGACCTCGTCGGTCGGGCCGTCCATCAGCAGCTCGCCCTTCTCCAGCCACAGGACGCGGTCGCAGGTGTCCCTGATCGAGCCGGTGCTGTGGCTGACCAGGAAGACCGTGCCGGCCTCCTTGCGCAGCTCACGGATGCGCTGCTCGGAGCGTCGCTGGAACTTCCGGTCACCGGTGGCCAGTGCCTCGTCGATCATCAGGACGTCGTGGTCCTTGGCCGCCGCGATGGAGAAGCGGAGCCTGGCCCCCATGCCCGAGGAGTACGTACGCATGGGAAGGGTGATGAAGTCGCCCTTCTCGTTGATCCCGGAGAAGTCGACGATGCCCTGGTAGCGGTCACGGATCTGCTCGCGGGTCATGCCCATGGCCAGACCGCCGAGGATGACGTTGCGCTCACCGGTCAGATCGCCCATCAGCGCGGCGTTGACGCCGAGCAGGGAGGGCTGGCCGTCGGTGTAGACCCTGCCGCTCTCCGTCGGCAGCAGACCCGCTATGGCGCGCAGGAGGGTCGACTTGCCGGAGCCGTTGGTTCCGATCAGGCCGATCGCCTCGCCGCGGTACGCGGTGAAGGAGACGCCGCGTACGGCGTGCACCTTGCGCACTCCCCGCGACTCGCCCTTGTCCCGCCGCACGATCCGGCTCAGCGCCGCGGTGGCGCTGCCCTTGCCACCGCTACCTCCGTGCACGCGGTACACGATGTGTACGTTGTCGGCGATGACGGTGGGGACGCGGGTTCCGTCGTCGGCTCTCATGTCGTTCTTTTCGAGATCAGCCACGGCCGTACCGTTCCTCAGCCTTCCAGAAGTACACGAACCCGGCGATGCCGAACAGGATCGCCCAGCCGAGCGCGAAGGCCCAGATGTGCGGAGGCAGATTCTCGGAGCCGTAACCATCGATCAGCGCGAACCGGATGAGGTCCATGTAGACGGCGGCCGGGTTCAACTGCAGGACATTGGCGATCCAGGCCGGCTTGTCCGCGAGCATCATCGGGATGGAGAACATGACACCGGACGCGTACATCCAGGTGCGCATGATGAACGGCATCAGCTGGGCGAGGTCGGGCGTCTTGCTGCCAAGGCGAGCCATGATCATCGCCATGCCGGTGTTGAACACGAACTGCATTGCCAGCGCGGGGATGATCAGCAGCCAGGAGAGCTTCGGGTAGCTGCCGAAGCCGATCGCGATCAGGAACAGCACCAGCATCGAGAACAGCAGCTGCTGGAGCTGCTGCAGCGCGAAGGAGATGGGCAGGGCGGCACGCGGGAAGTGCAGTGCGCGGACAAGACCGAGGTTGCCCGAAATCGCCCTGACGCCCGCCATCACCGAGCTCTGGGTGAAGGTGAAGACGAAGACGCCGGTCACCAGGAACGGGACGAAAACCTCGTTGGGGATCCCCTCCCGGGTCCCCAGGATGAGCCCGAAGATCAAGTAGTAGACCAGCGCGTTGAGCAGCGGCGTCGCCACCTGCCACAGCTGGCCGAGCTTCGCCTGGCTGTACTGGGCCGTCAGCTTGGCCTGCGAGAACGCCAGGATGAAGTGGCGTCGGCCCCACAGCTGCCGGATGTACTCGGCGAGCCCTGGTCGGGCGCCGCTCACCGACAGGCCGTACTTGGCGGCCAGCTCCGCCGGGGTCAGACCGTCGTCGGGGGACGGGCGAACGCTGGTCGCGATCGCACCGTCTTGGGTCGTGTCACTCACAAGTTGAAACTTTCGTGTTCAAGATGCGCGGCAATAGGGCTCTCAGGTGGCGGCCAGGTCCCGGAGGTACGCCCGATTTTCTCAGAACCGAGCTTGTCAGATGACGGGAGGTCGGCCCAGTCGGGTGAGCCGCCATACCGTACGCCATTTCATGGGACGGCGCGGACCACAGGGCGTCCGCCAGCCTTCTTTGAAGCCGCCGAACCATGCCTTCAGGGCAGGCAGCGAGGGCCGCCTGGCCAGGGTGAGCAGCACCCAGACACCGATGTAGACCGGGACCAGGGGCGCGGGCAGATTGCGGCGGGCGAGCCAGACCCGGTTGCGGGCCACCATCCGGTGGTAGACCGCGTGCCGGGACGGCGGCATCGTCGGGTGGAACAGGACCATGTCCGCGCGGTAGTCGATCGCCCAGCCGGCGTCCAGCGCCCGCCAGGCGAGGTCCGTCTCCTCATGGGCGTAGAAGAACTCGTCGGGAAGCGCGCCGACCTCGGCCAGCACCTTCGTACGCACGGCGTTGGCGCCGCCGAGGAAGGTCGTCACCCGCGAGGAGCGCAGCGGGTCGGAGGCGCGCAGCCGAGGGACGTGACGGCGCTGGGTGAGCCCGGTCTCCGGGTCGGCGATCCGGAAGCTGATGATGCCCAGCTTGGGATCGGCCGCGAAGGCCTGGCGCACCAGCTCGCCGGTGTCACTGCACGGCAGCAGACCGTCGTCGTCGAGGAAGAGCAGCGCGTCCACGCCGGAGCCGGACGGGCCGAAGGCCTCGATGCCGACGTTGCGGCCGCCGGGGATGCCCAGGTTGTCGGGCAGGTTCACGGTGCGTACGACCGACGGGAAATCTGACAGGTCCGCCACCGGGGCGCCGTTGCCGACCACGACCACCTCGATCGGGTCGCCGTCCTGCTTGGCGACCGAGTCGAGGAGGGCGCGCAGTTCGTCCGGCCGGTTGCCCATCGTGATGATGACCGCGCCGAGCTTCAGCGGCATCGGGGATCCGGGGGTCGTCCCCGGGGAGATCGCAGTCACTTGAGCCTGCTGGAAGCCAGGATGGACACCAGGTGCAGCAGCGTCTGGAGCAGCGCGATGCCGGCCAGCACGGCGACGCCGAGGCGCGTGAAGAACAGGTCGCCCTGGATCGCGTCCAGGACGGCGAGCACCAGGATGAGCAGGGACGCCTCGATGCCGAGGACGAGCCGGTGGAACTTCAGCGCGGCGGCTGCCCGGCGGGCCAGTGCCATGCCGGACGAGCGCGGCTCGGCCGCCGCCTCCTTGACCGGCGGCAGCCCGCCCTGATGGCGGGCGACCCCGACCAGGTCGGTCTCGGCCTTGATCAGGATCGCGCCGAGCGCGGCGAGGGCGCCGAGGAAGGCCCACAGCCAGTCGATCGGCCCGGGGCCCCACAGGTCGGCGGCGCGCAGGCCGAAGCCGACCAGGACCGCCGCGTCGCACAGGTAGGCACCGACGCGGTCCAGGTACACGCCGGAGAGCGAGAACTGCTTCTTCCAGCGGGCGACCTCGCCGTCGACGCAGTCGAGCAGCAGATAGAGCTGGACCGCCACGACGCCGAGGACGGCGCCCCAGACGCCCGGCACGAGCAGGGCCGGGGCCGCGAGGACACCGCAGATGGTCATCAGGTACGTCAGCTGGTTCGGCGTGACGTCGGTGGTGACCAGACGGCGGGTGATGCGCAAGGAGATCTCGCGCATGTACAGGCGGCCGCCCCAGTGCTCGCCGCTTCGCCGGTCCTTCACTCCCGCCGGGTGAACGACCGGACGGAGTTCAGCTACTGATGGTCTTGGCATAGTCGGCGTACGCGTCCCTGATCTGATCGGTGGTGAGGTCAAGGTGCTCGAGGATGGTGAAGCGGCCCGGACGGGTCTGTGGTGCGTACTCCACGGCCTTGACGAACTCGTCGGTGGAGAACCCGATTTCTTCGGGCAGCACCGGCAGGCCGTGCCTGCGCAGCACCTCGGCGAAGAGTCCGGACTGCTCGTGCGCACCACGCAGGTGCATCGCGAAGGCGGCTCCGATGCCGACCTGCTCGCCGTGGCTGGCGGCCCGCTTGGGGTAGAGCAGATCGAAGGCGTGGCTGATCTCGTGGCAGGCGCCGGACGCGGGCCGGGTGTCCCCGCTGATCGAGATCGCGATGCCGGTCAGCACCAGGGACTCGGCGAGCACGGTGAGGAAATCGTCGTCGCCGACACCTCCGGGGTGGCGCAGTACGGCTTCGCCGGCGGTACGGGCCATCGCGGCGGCGAGGCCGTCGACCGGTTCCTGGTTGACCTGGTGGGACAGCTCCCAGTCCGCGATCGACGAGAGGTTGGAAATCGCCTCGCCGATGCCGGAGCGTACGAAACGGACCGGGGCGTCGCGGATGACGTCGAGGTCGATGACGATCGCGATCGGACCGGGGACACCGTAGGAGCCGCGGCCGTTGTCGTTGTCCAGCGTCGCGACCGGGGAGCACAGGCCGTCGTGCGAGAGGTTCGTCGCGACGGAGACCATGGGCAGGCCGACTCGCGCCGCGGCGTACTTCGCCACGTCGATGATCTTGCCGCCGCCGAGGCCGACCACGGCGTCGTACCGCTTGCCCTTGATGTGGTCGGCGAGTTTGACCGCGGAGTCGATGTTTCCGTCGGCGATCTCGTACCAGGCGGCACCCGGCAGCACCGGCGCAAGTCGCTCACGCAGTGCCTGGCCGGAGCCGCCGCTGATGGCGATCGCCAGTTTTCCGGAACCGGAGATTCGCTGGTCGGCCAGGAGGCCGGCCAGATCGTCCAGGGCACCGGCACGGATGTCGACGACGACGGGTGACGGGATCAGTCGGGTCAGTACAGGCACGCGATCTCACGGCCCTTCGCGAGGTCGTCGTGGTTGTCGATCTCGACCCACTTGACGTCGCCGATGGGGGCCACGTCCACGGTGAAGCCGCGGTTCACGAGCTCCTGGTAGCCGTCCTCGTAGTAGAGGTCGGGGTCACGCTCGAAGGTGGTCTTCAGCGCGTCGGCGAGCTCGTCGGCGGCCTCGGGCTCGATGAGGGTGACGCCGATGTACTCGCCGGTGGCGGTGGCGGGGTCCATCAGCTTGGTGATGCGCCGCACACCCTTGTCGCCGTCCGTGACGACCTTCATCTCCTCGTCGGCGAGCTGCTTCACCGCGTCGAGGGCGAGGATGATCTTCTGGCCGTTGCCGCGGGCGGCGAGCAGCGTCCGCTCGACGGAGACGGGGTGCACGGTGTCGCCGTTGGCGAGGATGACGCCCTGCTTGATGACGTCACGGGCGCACCACAGGGAGTAGGCGTTGTTCCACTCCTCGGCCTTGTCGTTGTCGACGAGGGTGAGCTTCAGGCCGTACTTCGCCTCCAGGGCTGCCCTGCGCTCGTAGACGGCCTCCTTGCGGTAGCCGACGACGATGGCCGCCTCTGTGAGCCCGATCTCGGCGAAGTTCCCGAGGGTGAGGTCGAGGACGGTGGTGTCGCCGTCGACGGGCACGAGGGCCTTCGGGAGCGTGTCGGTGTAGGGGCGAAGACGCCGTCCGGCACCGGCTGCCAGTACGAGGCCGATCATGCGGGTTCTCCTTCGTCATGTACGGCGGGTGCTCCGGAGGACACCCAGAAGCGGATGCTCTCCACAAGCACCACGAGTGCGACGGCCACAGCGAGGGCCGTCAGCGCGATGGTGAAGTCTGCGTCGGTGACCACTGCGGCCAGCAGCGCGACTGCCAGCACCCGCCCTTCGTGCCCGCCGATCGACCGCACCAGCCAGTGCGGTGGCGCCCCCGTACCGCCGCGGATGCGGTACACCGTGTCGTAGTGATGGTAGGCGACCGCCGACACCAGCCCGAAGGCCGCGGGCAACGCTCCGTTTACGTCGGCCCGGGCCGCGAGCGCCAGGACGGTGCAGTATTCGGCGGCCCTGAACACCGGCGGGACGAGCCAGTCGAGGGCGCCCTTGAGGGGGCGTGCGACGGCGATGCCCGAGGTGATGACATACGCCACAGCCGCGACGACCGGCCAGATCGAGCCGTAGTCGGTGAACGTGGCACTCGCCACAAGAGCGGCGCCGCCGGCCAGGGCGATCGCGAGCGGCGCGTACTCGGGAAGCTTCCGGGCGGCCGTCGTGAAGGCGCGTGCGGCGCTCTCGGCGAGCGGGCCCGAGTCGGCCAGGTCGGCGAGCGCCTGGGCTGCCCGGTCGGTCCTGCGCGCCTTGCGGGTCAGCGAGCGCAGGACGCGGCCCGCCGTGGTGTAGCAGGCGGCGAAGGCGCAGCCGACGAGCAGGGCGTAGAAGACGATCCGGGGGGTGGCCACGGCCGTCAGCACGGCGATCATGGCCCAGCGCTCGCCGATCGGGAGCACGATCATGCGGCGCAGCCAGACCGTCCAGCCGACGCTGTCGAGCTTGTCGGAGAGCGCGGCGGTGGGGCTCGTGTTGGCCGTCGCGTCGTGGTTCGCCTCGTTGAAGGAGAAGTCCACGACATGGCGACAGGTCTGCAGCACCATCGCGCCGAGTGCCAGCGCCCATACGTCGTCGCCGCCGCGGGCGGCGCCGAGGGCGAGACCGGCGTAGTACGCGTACTCCTTGGCGCGGTCGAACGTCGCGTCCAGCCATGCGCCCATCGTCGAGTACTGCAGCGAGTAGCGGGCCAGCTGCCCGTCGGTGCAGTCAAGGACGAAGGAGAAGAGCAGCAGGACGCCCGCCGCGATGTAGCCGCCGCGGGTGCCGGTGGCCGCAGCGCCGGCCGCGATCAGGGCGGTGAGCAGCGAGGCGGTGGTGACCTGGTTCGGGGTCAGTCCGCGCCGCGCGCACCAGCGGGCGAGATAGCGCGAGTACGGGCTGATGCAGAAGGTGGTGAAGAAGCCGTCGCGGGCCTTCACGGCGGAGCGCAGCCGTACGGCCTCGTCGTCGACCGCCGTGACGGCCTGCCGGGCCTCGTTACGGGCCTGGGGGTCACCGGGCACGGTCGCCACGAGCGACCCCAGCTCGGGCTGGTGCACGGCGGTGCCGTCGGCGTCCAGCGCGTCGGCGAGCGCGTCGGGCACCACGGGGGTTCCCGCGCCCGCGCTGCCGCCGGCGGGCCGCACCGCGGCCCGGACGGCCGACAGGGAGTCGGTGTCGTCGGCCGCGTCAACCGCCCCTGCGGCGCTCGCCGTCTCTGCGGTGCCGGACGGCCCGGATCCGGACAGGCCGGACGGGGTCCCGGCGCCCGCCGCGGCCGACAGAGCCCGGGCCAGAGCAGTGCGTGCCTGAGGCTGCACCGTCAGTGCGCCCGGGACCGCGGCGGCCGGGAAGCGGGGGTCTGTCAGCGCCAGCCGCAGGGCGTGGACGTGCCCCACGAAGCGGGGGTCGACGACGGCGACGCGATCGGTGCCCGGCACCGCTGCGACCAGCGCTGCGGTGTCCTGGGCGCCCGAGGCGACCCGGACGTCGAAGCCCAGCGACCGCAGATCGCCCTCGAGCGACGAGCCGGGTACCGGCGGACCGGTGAGGATGGCGGTCGACAGACGAACTCACTCCTTGGGACTGACGGTGCGGGTGCGCGGCGGCTCGGTCCGTATACGGGCGGCGGCACGTCGGCAGAGGCTATCGGATGCGCGGAGGCGGGAGTTCACTGGCCGTTTACGTACCGCTCGGCATGGCCGGAACCCAGGAGGGCCCGCCGAGATCATCATCGTCGATCAGTGCCTCGGCCCACAAACCGCGGGTCCGCAGGGCCTAGGCTGGCCGGCATGACTTGGCTGATCACAGGTGGAGCGGGGTACATCGGCGCGCATGTGGCGCGGGCCATGACAGCGGCGGGCGAGCGGGTCGTCGTCCTCGACGATGTCTCTTCGGGAATAGCCGAGCGGTTGCCCGAGGGGATTTCGCTGGTCCGCGGCACGGTCCTGGACCGGGACCTGCTCGACCGCACCGTCGCAGAGCACGGCGTCACCGGTGTCGTACATCTCGCGGCGAAGAAGCAGGTCGGGGAGTCCGTCGAGCAGCCGTTGCGCTACTACCGGGAGAATGTGCACGGCCTGACGGTGCTCCTCGAGGCGGTCGTCGCGGCAGGTGTGCGGCGCTTCCTGTTCTCCTCCTCGGCCGCCGTATACGGGGTGCCCGAGATGGACCTGATCCCCGAGTCCGCCCACTGCGAGCCGATCAATCCGTATGGCGAGACCAAGCTGGCGGGCGAGTGGCTGGTACGGGCGACGGGCCACGCGCACTCCCTGTCCACCGCATGTCTGCGCTACTTCAATGTGGCGGGCTCGGCCCGGCCGGAGCTGGCCGACACCGGAGTGTTCAACATCATCCCGATGTTCTTCGACCGGATCACCCGCGGTGAGGCACCGCGGATCTTCGGCGCCGACTACCCGACGCCGGACGGCACCTGCATCCGTGACTACATCCATGTCGCGGACCTGGCCGACGCCCATCTCGCCGTGGCCCGCCGGCTGGCCGAGCAGGACGGGGCCGGGGATCTGACGGTCAACATCGGCCGCGGCGTCGGCGTCTCGGTGCGCGAACTCGCCGACGTGGTGGGCGAGGTCACGAGGTACGGCGAGGCGCCGGTGATCGAGCCGCGCCGTCCGGGCGATGCCGCCAAGGCCGTGGCGTCGGTAGATCTGATCGCCAAGGAGCTTGGCTGGACGGCATCGCGCGGGGTGCGCGAAATGGTTGAGTCGGCCTGGGAGGGCTGGTGTCTGCGGCACCCGGAAGCACGCATCAAGTGATCTTGTCGGCGCCTTGACCTGCAGGTCGTTTCCGCAGGTCAGGCATTACGACAACGGTGTTCAGTCCCGTGTTGCCTGATACCCCCCACCCGTAGTTGACTGAGGTCTCGGCAGATCATCCGACGACCTGGAGGCATCTCGCATGGGGGCTGGGCACGACCACGGGCATTCGCACGGCGGGCCGCCGCCGACCGGCACCGCGGCCTCCGCCTACAAGGGACGGCTGCGCATCGCGCTCGCCATCACCCTGAGCGTGATGGTCGTGGAGATCGTCGGTGGCGTCCTCGCCGATTCCCTCGCCCTCATCGCCGACGCCGCCCATATGGCGACGGACGCGGTCGGTCTCGCGATGGCGCTGCTGGCGATCCACTTCGCCAACCGGCCCGCCGGACTGAACCGCACCTTCGGCTTCGCCCGGGCCGAGATCCTGGCCGCGCTCGCCAACTGCCTGCTGCTGCTCGGCGTCGGCGGCTATCTGCTCTTCGAGGCGGTGGAGCGCTTCATCACCCCGGCCGAGACCAAGGGCGGGCTGACGATCGCGTTCGCTGTGGTCGGTCTGCTGGCCAACATGGTCTCGCTCTCGATCCTGGTGCGGGGTCAGAAGGAGAGCCTCAATGTCCGCGGGGCGTATCTGGAGGTGCTCGCGGACACGCTCGGCTCGCTGACGGTGCTGGTCTCGGCCGCCGTCATCCTCGTGACCGGCTGGCTGCCCGCCGACCCCATCGCATCCCTGGTGATCGGCCTGATGATCGTGCCGCGCACCTGGAAGCTGCTGCGGGAGACCCTCAACGTCCTGCTGGAGGCGGCCCCGAAGGGCGTCGACATGGGTGAGGTGCGGGCGCACATAGTGGCGCTCCCCGGCGTGGAGGACGTCCACGATCTGCACGCCTGGACGATCACTTCCGGGATGCCGGTGCTCTCCGCGCATGTGGTGGTGAGCCAGGACATCCTGAACGCGGTCGGGCACGAGAAGTTGCTGCACGATCTGCAGGGGTGCATCGGGGACCACTTCGACGTGGAGCACTGCACCTTCCAGCTGGAGCCGGTCGGCCACGCTGAGCACGAGGCCAGGCTCTGTCACTGAGGGCTGTTAGCCTTACCGGCACGCTTGAGAGGAGCTGAGGTTGATGACCGTCGCTACGAACGCTGCCCTGCGCAGCGCCCGGTCCATCCTCGGCTTCCGGGCTGCCGGCTGACCTTTTTCTCGTACGTCTTCTCGTACGTCGGCCGGAGCCCGCACACACTCAAGGGTTCCCACGTTGTCCGACAACGCTCTTCATGACGCCTTCTTCGCCCTGCACCACGGCCTTCCGCGACAGGGTCCCGGCTCCGACTCCACCTCCCGTCGGCTGCTCGCCCTCGCCGGGCCGCTGCCGGCGCGTCCCCGCGTGCTCGATCTGGGCTGCGGCCCCGGCCGCAGCGCGCTGCTGCTGGCCGACGAGGCCGCGGCCCAGGTGACGGCCGTCGATCTGCACGAGCCGTTCCTCGACGAACTGCGCCACACAGCCGAGGCCCGCGGGCTCGGCGACGCGATCCGCACCGTCAAAGCCGATATGGCCGAACTCCCCTTCCCCGACGGCTCGTTCGACCTCGTCTGGGCGGAGAGCTCCGCGTACAGCATCGGCTTCGACACCGCTCTGCGGCAGTGGCGGCGCCTCCTAGCCCCGGGCGGCTCGCTCGTCCTCACCGAGTGCGAGTGGACGGCCGGGGACCCCTCGGCCGAAGCCCGCGCCTTCTGGGACCAGCACTATGCGCTGCGTACGAACGCCGAGAACATCTCGGCGGCCGTCGCGGCGGGCTACACCGTCCTCGGGGTGCACGGGCAGCCCGAGAGCGACTGGGAGGAGTACTACGGCCCGCTCGGTGAGCGGGCCGACGCCGCGGACGCCTCGGCTCCGGGCATGGCGCTGGCGCTCGCCGTCACCCGGGCGGAGATCGCGATGCGCCGTGACCACGGCACGGAGTACGGCTACACCGGCTATGCCCTGCGGCCGGCCGACCCTCGCTGGCGTACCAGGCCGGAGACGGCGGCCGACATCCAGGCCGTGCGCGCCGTCAATGCGGCGGCCTTCCCGACCGCCGAGGAGGCGGGCCTGGTGGACGAGCTGCGCCGGGACGCCGGTGCGTGGCTGCCCGGGATGTCGTACGTCGCCGAGGCGGCGGACGGCTCGGTCGCTGCGTACGCACTGCTCACCCGCTGCCATGTCGGGGACGTCCCCGCGGTGGCGCTGGCTCCGGTCGCGGTGGCTCCCGAGCACCAGCGGGGCGGTGCGGGGCAGGCGGTCGTCCGGGCCGTGCTCGATGTGGCGAGGATTCGCCAGGAGCGACTCGTCCTGGTCCTCGGGCATCCCGGGTACTACCCGAGGTTCGGCTTCGAGCCGGCGTCCCGGTACGGAATCAGGCCAAGTTTCCCGGTGCCCGACGAGGCCATGCTGGCGCTTGCGCTGGACGCCTCCCGGGGCGTGCCGCAGGGCACGATCCGCTATCCGGCGGCGTTCGGGGTCTGATGATTTCTGGTGAGTAATGTTCCCCCCCGCCGCGGGCCGACGCGGCGGGGGGACATGCCCAGGCTGCCGAAGTGCGGACAAGCCGCTTTTGTACGGCACACTGGGCAGGCCCCCGATGGGCCGAGGACCGATGCGAAGGATGGTTATGCCGATCTCACCAGCCACCGCGGCGAACAGCTCGTCGAACGGCGCCCCCCAAGCGATCCTGCTCGAGCTGGTCGACGAGCACGGCAATACCATCGGCACCGCGGAGAAGCTCTCCGCTCACCAGGCGCCCGGGCAGCTGCACCGGGCGTTCTCCGTCTTCCTCTTCGACGAGCACGGGCGGCTGCTGCTGCAGCGCCGCGCGCTGGGCAAGTACCACTCCCCCGGTGTCTGGTCGAACACCTGCTGCGGGCACCCGTTCCCGGGTGAGGCGCCCTTCACGGCGGCCGCCCGGCGTACGCACGAGGAGCTCGGGGTCTCGCCCTCGCTGCTCGCCGAGGCGGGCACGGTCCGTTACAACCACCCGGACCCGGCCTCGGGGCTGGTGGAGCAGGAGTACAACCACCTCTTCGTGGGTCTGGTGCAGGCTCCGCCGCGGCCGGACCCGGATGAGGTCGGTGAGACGGCCTTCGTGACGCCGAAGGAACTGACGGACCGGCATGCCGAGGCGCCGTTCTCCGCGTGGTTCATGACGGTGCTGGACGCGGCCCGCCCGGCGATCAAGGAGCTCACGGGCCCCTCCGGCGGCTGGTGAGACGGACCGGCGCAGCGCCCTACTGGAGCGGGACGGTGGCGCCGGTCGCCTTCAGCGGCAGCGCGGCCCAGATGATCTTGCCGCCGCTCGCGGTGTGCTCGACGTCGCAGGATCCGCCGGCTTCGAGGGTGATCTCGCGCACGAGCAGCAGACCGCGACCGCCGGTCTGCCCGTAGTCGGCCTCCAACGCCTTGGGGCGATAGGGGTGGTTGTCCTCCACGGACACCCGGATCCACTCCGCGCCTATGGCGACCTCTACGGCGATCTCGGGCGAGAGCAGGGCCGCGTGCCGTACGGCGTTGGTGACCAGTTCGGAGACGATCAGCAGCAGCCCCTGGACGAGATCGTCCTCGACGGGCACGCCCTGGCGGTTCAGCAGATCCCGTACGGCGTGCCGGGCCTGCGGGACGGACACATCGAGGGCAGGAGCGGTGAAACGCCAGACACCCTCGTACGACAGCGGCCGGGCCGGGATGCTCCCGCGGCTCTCCATAGTCCGGCACCCACCCTCGGCTCGCCTGCCACTGGCTCGACTGCCACTGACCATCGAGTAATAAGTGTTGGGAGTCGGTTGGTCCGGACCGGTCTGCTGAACAGAATTAAGCCTCTATCGACGCTTTCTGACCGTGTGCGTATGACAGCGTCAGTTGTTCGACTGCTCCTAATCTCCTTCTGGCCGGTTCTCCGGCTCCGCGACCATACTGACGACCCGCCGGCCGCCGATCCCGATCGCGATCAGACCGAGGCCGTCGAAGAGCAGGGCCAGCGAGAAGAACAAGCCCAGGACGTAACGGCTGCTTTCCGGCCAGTCCACGAGCACCAGAATGCCCAGCAGCAGACCGAAGGCGCCCTGCACCAGCGTCCAGCCGAACTGCGGGCCACGCACCACCAAGCTCCCCACCAGCCGGAAGAGGCCACCGGTCAGGAACAGCAGGGCGGCGAACATGGTCAGCGTCTGCGCTGTGCCCTCCGGGTGGCGCAGGACGACCACTCCGGCCGCGATGTTCAGTGCGGCGACCACCACACCCAGCCAGAAGTAGTTGCTTTTCCGCCACTGGACCGCGTTCAGCAGGCCGACCACGCCGCCGATCAGCAGCAGCCAGCCGAAGAGCAGCATCGAGGTGAGGGTCGCGAAGCCGGTGTAGATGAGGCCGACGAGACCGCCGATGACGAGAATCGCGCCCAGCAGCACCAGCCGGGCGAAACTGCGGCTCAGCTTCTTGGCGTCCTGGGTGGTATCGGCCATGGCTTCCTCCTCGCCGAGACCCCCTTCTTGATCATAGGTTCGGGTCCGGCGGATAGCATCCGGCGCATGGAGCCGAGGGAGCGGTCGCAGCCGCAGTTGACCCATGCCGTCGCTGACGGGGTCGCCACCGTCGTCATCAGCAATCCCGCCAAGCGCAATGCCATGACCGCGGGGATGTGGCGGGCGCTTCCCGACCTGCTCGCGCGGCTGGCGGCGGACACAGCGGTACGTGCGCTGGTACTTACCGGCGAAGGCACGACCTTCTGCGCCGGGGCCGACATCTCCTCACTGCGTGAGCCCGGCGAGAAACCGCAGGCCCTTGCCGTACGCGCGGAGGAGGCGCTCGCCGCGTTCCCGAAACCGACGCTCGCCGCCGTCCGCGGCTACTGCGTGGGCGGCGGCTGCCAGCTCGCCGCGGCCTGCGATCTGCGGTTCGCGGAGGAAGGCGCGCTGTTCGGGGTCACTCCGGCGAAGCTCGGGATCGTCTATCCGGCCTCGACGACCCGGCGGCTGGTCTCTCTCGTGGGTCCCGCAGCCGCGAAGTATCTGCTCTTCTCTGGCGAGTTGATCGACACGGAACGGGCGCTGCGCACCGGTCTGGTGGACGAGGTGCTGCCGATGGGCGAACTGGGCAAGCGCACCGCGGAGTTCACCAGGATCGTCACCTCGCGCTCGCAGCTCACCCAGGCCGCGGCGAAGGAGTTCGCGACGGGCCGCACCGACCGGGACGCCCACTGGGCGGAACAGGCGCGCGCGAGCGGCGACCCCGCGGAGGGGATCGCCGCCTTCCTGGAGCGCAGGGCGCCCCGTTTCACCTGGACTGTGTGAGCGTCTCCGCCTGGCCGCGCCAGTGCGCGACGATCTCGGCAGGCGCCTTCTCCGGCGAGCCCGCGTCGTACGGCGGCTGCGGGTCGTACTCCGTGAGCAGCTGCACGGTCTGGGCGACCTCGTCGCCCGCGATCCGGCCGAGCAGGTGCAGGGCCATGTCGATACCGGAGGACACACCCGCTGCTGTGACGTACTTGCCGTCGAAGACGACCCGTTCGCCGGTCGGCTCGGCGCCGAGGCGCGCCAGATCGTCGAGCGCCAGCCAGTGCGTGGTGGCGCGGCGGCCCTTCAGCAGACCGGCGCCTGCGAGCACCAGCGCGCCGGTGCACACCGAGGTGGTCCAGGTGCTGGTGGCATCCGCCGTACGCAGCCAGTCGAGGATCGTCTCGTCGTGCATGGCATCGCGGGAGCCGGGCCCGCCGGGCACCAGGACGATGCCGGGGCTCGGCACCTCTGCCAGGGTGCGGTCGGCGACCAGGGCGAGGCTGCCCTGGTCGTTGCGGACGGGGCCGGTCTCCTTCGCGACGAACACGGTCTCTGCCCCGGGCAGCCGGGCGAGCAGCTCGTAGGGTCCGACGGCGTCGAGCGAGGTGAAGCGGTCGTAGAGCAGGACGGCGATCTGCATCGGGTTTCCTCTCAGTGGGTGCTCTGTACGGGCGCGCTGGACACGGGCGCGCTGGAGACGGGCGCGCTGGAGACGGGCGCGTGAGACACGGATCCGTGGGATACCGGAGCCCGGGATACGGGCGCGTGGAAGCGGCGGCGGTACTCCGCCGGGGCGGTGCCGAGGGTTTTGACGAAGGCGCGGCGCATGGCCTCGGGCGTGCCGTAGCCCGCCGCGCGCGAGACCTCCTCGACCCCGTCCGCGGTCTCCTCCAGCAGCCGCCGCGCCTGTTCCAGGCGGACCCGGTCGACGTAGCGGCCCGGTGTCATGCCCGTCTCATCCCGGAAGGCGCGGGCGAAGTGCCGTGGCGAGAGCCGGGCGCGGGCGGCGAGCGCCTCGATGGAGAGATCCCCTTCCGGGTGCTCGCTGATGTGCTGCTGCACGTCGCGCAGCGGCTCGCGGCGCGCGGTCTGGGCGGCGAGCTGGGCGCTGAACTGCGCCTGGTTGCCCGGGCGTCGGAGGAAGACGACCAGATGACGGGCGATGGTCAGGGCGATGTCCTGGTCGAGGTCCTCCTCGACCAGTGCGAGGGCGAGGTCGATGCCCGCGGTGACGCCGGCCGATGTGGCCAGCTTTCCGTCGCGTACGTAGATCGGGTCCGGGTCGACGTCGACGGCAGGGTAGTCCCGGGCCAGCCGGTCGCAGACCGCCCAGTGGCTGGTCACCCGGTGGCCGTCGAGCAGCCCCGCCTCGGCGAGCAGCAGGGCGCCGCTGCAGATCGAGACCAGGCGCTCGGCGCGCGACGCGTGGGTGCGCAGCCAGTCGATGAGGCGGGCGTCGGGGGTACGGGTGCCCCTGCCGCCCGGCACGATCAGCGTGTGCGGGACGGCGGCCTCTGCGAGGCTGCTGTCAGGGACGAAGGTGAGGCCGCTGGAGGCGCGGACCGGAGCGCCGTCCAGCGACGCGGTGCGGATCTCGTACGCGCGACCGGCGACACTGTCGGCGGCCGCGAAGACCTCGACCGGTCCGGTCACGTCGAGGCTCAGCAGGTCGTCGAAGAGGACGACGAGTACGGATCGGGTCATGACTTCCATCCTTGGGGGCGGCGGAGATGGCCGCAATGACGAGTACCCCACCTTTCCTGCCATCCGGCCCCCGGCTCTTCTCTGCGTACCGACCAGTCGGTAACGTGCCGGGTATGACCTCTCTGCCTCCGCGCGCGGGACGCCGCTGCCACAACGCCCTCAACCCGCTGCACTCGACGGTCTACTTCTCGCCGGACTTCGACGACGAGCTCGCGCAGCTCGGCATCGAGGACGCGAGGGCCGCCTACTTCGCCGGGCGCGGCGCCGCGATGGGCGCCGTCGGGCCGGGCGTGGTCACCGCGGCCTTCTACAACTTCAACCATGAGCTGGTCGCCCGGCATCTGCCCGCCGTATGGGACATCGCGTCCCCCGAGGCCGTCCTCGGGGCCCGGCTGCGCGCCGCCGACAGCACCCTGCGGCGGCTGCTGGGCGACGAGATCATCGCATCGAAGGAGCTGGCGGAAGCGGCGCGGCTCGCGCTGCGCGCCACAGAGGCATGCGCACGGCACGCCCGGCCGCTGTACGCCGCGCACGCCGACCAGCCGGTGCCCGAGGAGCCGCACCTCGCCTACTGGCATGCCGCGACCCTGCTGCGCGAGCACCGCGGCGACGGCCACCTCACGGCGCTGCTCTCCGCGGGGCTCGACCCCCTCGAGGCGCTGGTGAGCCACACAGCCACCGGCAAGGGCATGGCGCCGCGCTGGATTCTGGCCACGCGCGGCTGGCGACGCGCCGACTGGGAGGCCGCCCAGGAGCGGCTGCGGGAGCGTGGAGTGCTGAACGCCGAGGGCGAGTTGACCGAGGACGGCGTACGGCTACGGGCGGAGCTGGAGGAGCACACGGACCGCATCGACCTCGCCCCGTACGAGCACCTGGGGGCCGAGGATGTCGAGCGGCTGACCGAGCTGGGGCGCGGCTTCCTGATGACCGCGGCGGCGGCCGGCGCCTTCCCCGCGGACCTCACCGGCAAGGGCTGACGTTTACCGAGGTCCGGCGGGGTACCCGAACGGTGACAGTCACCATTCTTTGGAGGTTCCCTTGTTCAGCGCCATCGCAGACGTACTCCGGCAGATCGGCTCCGCGATCGCCACAGTGGTCACTCTGCCCTTCCGGGCACTGGCCCGGCTCTTCGGCGGAGCCTCGCGCGGCGGCGGCCGAACTCGCCGCGCCTGAGGCGCGGGCGACACGGCCCCCGGCCACCCGGCACAATGCACTCTCAAGCACAGCCAGCACAGCCAGCATGAGAAGGCGAGTCGGGGAACCGTGACGACGTCCATCGAAGGCAGGATCGCCGAGGAGCTCGGCGTACGCGAGCGGCAAGTGAAGGCGGCCGTCGAGCTGCTCGACGGCGGGTCGACCGTGCCGTTCATCGCGCGCTACCGCAAGGAAGCGACTGAGATGCTCGACGACGCGCAGCTGCGCACGCTCGAGGAGCGGCTGCGCTATCTGCGCGAGCTGGAGGAACGGCGGACCGCGATCCTGGAGTCCGTGCGCGAGCAGGGCAAGCTGGACGAGGCGCTGGAGGCGCAGATCCGGGCCGCCGACACCAAGGCGCGCCTTGAGGACATCTACCTGCCGTTCAAGCCGAAGCGCCGCACCAAGGCGCAGATCGCACGCGAGGCGGGTCTTGAGCCGCTCGCCGACGGGCTGCTCGGCGACCCGTCGGTGGAGCCGCTGGCGGCCGCCGCGGCCTTCGTGGACGCGGACAAGGGCGTCGCGGACGCCGCCGCGGCGCTGGAGGGCGCGCGGGCGATCCTGACGGAGCGTTTCTCCGAGGATGCCGACCTGATCGGCGAGCTGCGCGAGCGGATGTGGACGCGCGGCCGGCTGGCGGCGAAGGTGCGCGACGGCAAAGACGACGCCAAAGAGGGGCCGGGCGCGAAGTTCGCCGACTACTTCGACTTCGCGGAGCCGTTCAAGGAGCTGCCTTCGCACCGGGTGCTCGCCATGTTCCGGGGCGAGAAGGAGGACATCCTCGACCTGGTGCTGGAGCCGGAGGAGCCGGGCGAGCAGCCGGGCCCTTCGGCGTACGAGTCGATGATCGCCCGGCGCTTCGGCGTCGCCGACCGCGGGCGCCCGGGCGACAAGTGGCTCGCGGACACCGTGCGTTGGGCCTGGCGGACGCGGATCCTGGTGCATCTCGGGATCGACCTGCGGCTGCGGCTGCGTACGGCGGCGGAGGACGAGGCGGTCCGGGTCTTCGCGGCGAACCTGCGGGACCTGCTGCTGGCCGCGCCGGCGGGCACGCGGGCGACGCTGGGGCTCGACCCCGGATTCCGTACGGGCGTGAAGGTCGCCGTCGTCGACTCCACGGGCAAGGTCGTCGCCACGGACGTCATCTACCCGCACGTCCCGGCCAACAAGTGGGACGAGTCGCTGGCGAAACTGGCCCGGCTCGCCAAGGAGCACTCCGTCGATCTGATCGCGATCGGCAACGGCACGGCATCGCGGGAGACCGACAAGCTCGCCGGTGAACTGTGCGCCAAGCACCCGGAGTTGAATCTCACCAAGGTGATGGTCTCGGAGGCGGGCGCGTCGGTGTACTCCGCCTCCGCGTTCGCCTCGCAGGAGCTGCCGGACATGGACGTGTCGCTGCGCGGCGCCGTCTCCATCGCTCGCCGCCTCCAGGATCCGCTGGCCGAGCTCGTCAAGATCGACCCGAAGTCGATCGGTGTCGGCCAGTACCAGCACGACCTGTCCGAGGTGAAGCTCTCCCGCTCGCTGGACGCGGTCGTCGAGGACTGTGTGAACGGCGTCGGCGTCGACGTCAACACCGCGTCCGCGCCGCTGCTTTCAAGGGTGTCGGGCATCGGCACCGGGCTGGCCGAGAACATCGTGTCGCACCGCGACTCGAACGGTCCGTTCCGCTCGCGCAGGGCGCTCAAGGATGTGGCCCGGCTCGGCCCGAAGGCGTACGAGCAGTGCGCGGGCTTCCTGCGGATCCGGGGCGGGGACGACCCGCTGGACGCCTCCAGCGTGCACCCGGAGGCGTATCCGGTGGTGCGGCGCATGGTGAAGACGGCGGGCGAGGGGGTCGCTTCGCTGATCGGGAACGCGCCGGTGCTTCGGTCGCTGAAGCCGGCGGACTATGTGGACGAGACGTTCGGTCTGCCGACGGTGACGGACATTCTGCGGGAGCTGGAGAAACCGGGACGCGACCCGCGGCCGGCGTTCAAGACGGCCACCTTCAAGGAGGGCGTGGAGAAGATCGGCGACCTGGCGCCGGGGATGGTGCTGGAGGGCGTGGTGACCAATGTCGCGGCGTTCGGTGCTTTCGTGGACATCGGCGTCCACCAGGACGGTCTGGTCCATGTGTCGGCGATGTCGAAGACCTTCGTCAAGGACCCGCGGGACGTGGTGAAGCCGGGCGACGTGGTGAAGGTGAAGGTTCTCGACGTCGACATTCCGCGCAAGCGGATCTCGCTGACGCTGCGGCTGGAGGACGAGGCCGCGCCCAAGCAGGAGGGTGGCGGGCCGGGGCAGCGGGAGCGGGGTGAGCGCGGCGGCAGGCCGCCGCAGCAGCGCCGTCAGCAGGGCGGGCGCGGGGGCGACCGAGGCGGGGACCGCGGTGGGAACCGTGGCGGCGCCGGCAGTGGGAACCGCGGTGCGGGCGGCGGGGACCGCCAGGCTCCGCCGCCGGCGAACAGCGCGATGGCGGACGCGCTGCGGCGGGCGGGTCTCGCGGATCCCGATCGGCGCCGCTGAGGAAACGCAGGTGGGGCCCGTCGCCGGTCGGCGACGGGCCCCCGGTGCATGGTGCGTAGGCACATGAGTGCGTAGGCATGCGGCCGTGCTCGGCGTCGGGCCTCGGGCCTCGGATCCTCAGGCCTCGGAACCTCAAGCCTCGGTCACCTTGCCCGCGGACACCTCGATACGGCGCGTGGTGTGCACCGCGTCGAGCATCCGGCGGTCGTGCGTGACCAGCAGCAGCGTGCCGGTGTACGAGTCCAGCGCGGACTCCAGCTGCTCGATCGCCGGCAGGTCGAGGTGGTTCGTCGGTTCGTCGAGTACGAGCAGATTGACGCCGCGGCCCTGGAGCAGCGCCAGCGCGGCGCGGGTGCGTTCGCCCGGGGAGAGCGTGGTCGCCGGGCGCATCACATGGTCCGCCTTGAGGCCGAACTTGGCCAGCAGGGTGCGGACTTCGGCCGGTTCGGTGTCGGGGACGGCCGTGCAGAAGGCGTCGAGCAGTTTCTCGGTGCCGTAGAACAGCCTGCGGGCCTGGTCGACCTCGCCGACCACCACGCCGGAGCCGAGCGTGGCGTGGCCCGCGTCGAGGGGCAGGCGGCCGAGGAGGGCGGCGAGCAGTGTGGACTTGCCCGCACCGTTGGCGCCGGTGATGGCGACCCGGTCGGCCCAGTCGATCTGGAGCGAGGCGGGGCCGAAGCTGAAGTCGCCGCGGCGGACCTCTGCGCCGCGGAGGGTCGCGACAACCGATCCTGAGCGCGGCGCGGACGCGATCTCCATGCGGAGCTCCCACTCCTTGCGGGGCTCGTCCACGGTGTCGAGACGTTCGATCATGCGCTGCGTCTGGCGGGCCTTCGCGGCCTGCTTCTCACTCGCCTCGCTGCGGAACTTGCGGCCGAGCTTGTCGCTGTCGGTCGCCTTGCGGCGGGCGTTCTTGACGCCCTTGTCCATCCAGGAGCGCTGCATCTGGGCGCGGCCTTCGAGCGCCGACCTCTTGTCGGCGTACTCCTCGAAGTCCTCGCGGGCGTGCCGGCGTGCGGTGTCCCGCTCCTCGAGATACGCGGCGTATCCGCCGCCGTACAGGGTGATCTGCTGCTGCGCGAGATCGAGTTCGAGGACCTTGGTGACCGTGCGCGTCAGGAACTCGCGGTCGTGGCTGACGACGACCGTGCCGGCGCGCAGGCCCTGGACGAAGGTCTCCAGCTGGTCCAGGCCGTCCAGGTCGAGGTCGTTGGTCGGCTCGTCGAGCAGGAAGACGTCGTACCGCGAAAGGAGCAGGGAGGCGAGGCCGGCGCGGGCGGCCTGGCCGCCGGAGAGCGCGGTCATGGGCAGGTCGAGCCCGATGGTCAGGCCAAGCGAGTCGGCGACCTCGTCGGCGCGCTCGTCGAGGTCCGCGCCGCCGAGGGCGAGCCAGCGCTCCAGGCTGTCGGCGTAGGCGTCGTCGGCGCCGGGGGCGCCGTCGACGAGCGCCTGGGTCGCCTCGTCCATGGCGCGCTGGGCGGCGGCGACGCCGGTCCTGCGGGCGAGGAAGTCCCGTACGGTCTCGCCCGCCCGGCGCTCGGGCTCCTGCGGGAGATGACCGACGGTGGCGGCGGGCGGCGAGAGCTTGAGCTCGCCCTGCTCGGGCCGGTCGAGCCCGGCGAGGAGGCGCAGCAGAGTCGACTTGCCGGCGCCATTGACGCCGACGAGGCCGATGACATCGCCGGGGGCGACGACGAGGTCGAGCCCGGAGAAGAGGGAGCGGTCGCCGTGTCCGGCGGCGAGATCTTTGGCGACGAGGGTTGCAGTCATGAGGGGGCTGATCCTAGCCGCGGGGGAGGTGGGGGTGTTTGGGGGGACGGTGCGGGGGCGTGGGGGGTGAGCCGCTGCGCGGGGCTTTTCCCACCCCGCCCTCCCCCTACGGCCTGGCGGCCGTGGGAGGTACCCCCATCCCGAACTGGGGAGCAAGCCCCCAGACCCCCTGAGGGCCCACACCTCGGTGCGGGAAGAGCACGCTCCCGAACCGGGACGCTCCGGCTTCGCGGCGCGGGTTCCCGCACCCACGTGCGCGAAGAGCACGGGGGCAAGCCCCAGTCCAGGGGCGCCGGCTTCGCGGCGCAGAGGACCGCACCTCGGTGCCGGAGCAGCACACGTGGGGCAAGCCCCAGAAACGTGGCACGCCCGCTTCGCGGCGCGGAGTCCCGCACCCGCGTGCGGGAGCAGCACTCTGGGAGCAAGCCCCCAGATCCCGGAGCGCCAGCTTCGCGGCGGGGACAGCGTCAGGATGATCCCCCTCCTGAAACGGGGGCCCAGCACGCGGCGCGGAGGGCACCGCCCGCGTGCGGGAACGGCACGCATGGGGCAAGCCCCAGCCCCGGGGCGCCAGCTTCGCGGCGGGGGGCTCCTCCTTCGCGGCGCGGAATGCCGCACCCCGTGGGGGCACGCAGAGGCAAGCTCCAGAACCGGAGGCGTCGGCTTCGCGGCGCGGCGTCCCGCACCCGCGTGCGGGAGCAGGCAGGAGTCCCACGGGCCGTCGGCGGGCGGCGGCTATGGGGCGCGAGGGCCCGTGCGCCCGGCTAGGTTGCCCGTGTCACCAGCACCGTCCCCGTCGTTCGCGCCACGAGAAACGCCTGGCCCCTCACCGCGCGCCCCTCCACCGCGATTCGGTGTTCGCCCGGCTCCAGCGTCCCGTCGAACACCTCCCGCGTATGCGTCCGGTGCAGCCGGTCCAGGCGGTACGCCACCAGTCGCACCCGGCACGTCGAGGTCACCTCGACGTGCGCCGTGCCGGGCGTCGACGTCAGTCGGGTCAGCCTGCGGCGCTCCAACGGGGCTCGGTCCAGGGCGTGTTCTATCTGGGCGACCAGCAGGGGGATGATCGGGGCGAGGCCGTCCACGTACGCCACCCCCACGCCCGCCGCATCGAACGCCGCGCGCACAGCCGTGCGTTCCTGCGCGGTGACCGCGCGGCCGAAAGCGACCGCGCCGTAGGTGCGCAGTTCCTCCTCCGGGACCCCCGTGGCGCCGTCGGTGATGTCCGCGCCGATGCCGATGGTCCGCAGGGCCGCGGCCAGCCTGGCCAGTATGGCGACGCGCGCGCCGATCAGCAGCACCCGGCGGCGGACGGGCGCCGCGTCGTCGCCGTCCGGCAGCAGGCGTTCCAGCTCGGCGCGGTAGGCGTCGCCGCGGAAGCGGAACGGCCCTATTCCGTGGTAGCCGTTGAGTTCCAGGTCCGCAGTCTCGGACGTCTGCCAGGCGAAGTCCCGCCATACGAAGTCGTCCTCGTCGCGCTCGATGACGGCCGTCACCGCTCCGCACTGGATGTCCTGGCACTCGGGGCAGCCGTAGATCACGCAGCGGCCGCCCTCCAGCGGTGCCGCCGCCTCCAGCAGCAGCGTGCGCACCTGCGCGGTGAAGATCGCCGGCGGCACATCGGATGCCAGCGGCGAGACGGCGTCGAGGTCGCAGAGGTGGAACAGCAGCGGCCGCCCGTCGACGATGAAGTCCATGAAGTCCCGGTGCACTTGGTAGCCACCATCCGTGAGGACTCCCCCGGCACGCATCGCCGGCGCCAGCCCGAAGGTCGCGTACACGGCAGACATATCCTGAGTATCCCCACCTATGCCGTGTTCTGAGCACGGCTGGGCGCGGCAACACGGGCATTCCGCTACGGTCCCGGCATGAGCGGCGATGTGTTGGTGGTGGGCAGCGGCGTCATCGGGCTGACGACCGCGCTCGTGCTTGCGGAGAGTGGCCTCGGCGTACGCGTGTGGACGCGGGAGCCGGCGGAGGAGACGACATCGGCGGTGGCGGGTGCGCTGTGGTGGCCGTACCGCATCGAGCCGCAGAAGCTGGTCGGCGACTGGTCGCTCGCCTCGCTGCGGGTGTACGAGAAGCTCGCCGCCCGCCCCGAGGAGACCGGTGTCCGGCTGGCGGCGGGCATACACGCCGATGTGCGTCCGTCAGATCTCGGACCGTGGGCGGCGCAGGTGGAGGGGCTGCGCGAGGCGGAGGCCGATGAGCTGCCCGCGGGGTACGCCGGCGGACTGTGGGCCAGGATCCCGCTGATCGACATGCCTGTTCATCTGGGCTGGCTGCGGCGGCGCTTCGAAGCCGCGGGCGGCACGGTCGAGCTGCGTACGGTCAGCTCCTTCGCCCAGGCGGCGGACCGGGCGCGGGTCGTGGTCAACTGCACCGGGCTCGGCGCGCGCGAGCTGACCCCGGACGGTCAACTACTTCCCGTTCGCGGGCAGTTGGTGCTGGTGGAGAATCCCGGCATCGAGGAGTGGTTCACCGCCGCCGACCACGCGTCGGCCACCACGACGTACTTCTTTCCGCAGCCCGGGCGGCTGATTCTGGGCGGCACCGCCGAGGACGGCGACTGGCGCCTCGCGCCCGATCCGGCGACGGCCGAGCAGATTGTGGCGCGATGTGCGCGGATCCGTCCGGAGATCGCCGGGGCGCGGATCCTCGGACACCGGGCGGCGCTGCGCCCGGCCAGGACCCAAGGGGTGCGCATCGAGGCCGAGCCGCTGCCGGGCGGCGGTCTGCTGGTCCACAACTACGGCCATGGCGGCGCCGGGGTGACTGTCGCCTGGGGCTGCGCCCAGGCGGCGGCCGATCTGGTGCGCCAGGCGGACCTGGCGCGCTGAGCGGCGCCGCCCGCCCCGGTCGTGCCGGAGCGGGCGACACCGTGAGCCGGGACTAAGCGTCGCTGTCGGCGTCCTCGCACTGCTTGGCCCTGCGCAGGAGCGCGTCCGCCTTGGCGAACAGACGCCTGGCCTCCTCGATCTTCCCCGCGGCGCGCGCCCGCTGCGCGGCCTGCTTGTTCTTCGCGGCCTCCTGGCGGAGCTCTGCGGGCTTGCAGATGATGACGCCACCGGCTGCCGCGACGGCCTGCGTGCCGCTGGTGGCGGCCTGAGCGGGCACGGCGGTGATCACAAAGCCGCCCGCCATCAAGGCGGTTACGGCGAGGGTGGTGAGGCGACGACGCATGGGTGTCTCCAAGTGCAGGGTCTTACAGGCCCGTTGAAGGGCCTCGATCAATACCAGCCGGTAACTTTAGCCGAGTTGATCAACGGGCTCCCACCGGGTTCTGCTCCTCCCCCGGCCCCTCCCCCGCTCCCTCGCCCGGCCCGATCCGGATCTCGAAGTCGCCGTCGTACTTCTCGTGGCCCGCGATCACTGCCGACCCCACGGCCTCGACCCCGATCTCGCCGCGCACGATCAGCGGGTCGTGCCGCAGATCGCGCATCAGCGCCACGCACATACCCAACATGACGATGACGAACGGCGCGGCCACCAGGATCGTCAGATTCTGCAGTCCCGCCAGTGCGTCGCCCTTTCCGTTCCCGATGAGCAGCATGATCGCCGCGACGGCACCTGTCACCACGCCCCAGAAGACGACCACCAGCTTGGACGGTTCGAACGAGCCCTGCTGCGAGAGCGTCCCCATCACGATGGACGCGGCGTCCGCGCCCGACACGAAGAAGATGCCGACCAGGATCATCACCAGCAGGCTCGTCGCCGTGGCGATCGGAAACTGCTGCAGCACCGCGAAGAGCTGGCCCTCCGGCGTCGTCTCGTCGCCGAGCTGCTTGCGCTCCTGCAGTTTCATCGCCGTACCGCCGAAGACCGCGAACCACACCAGGCTGACGGTGCTCGGCACCAGAATGACGCCGCCGACGAACTGACGGATCGTGCGACCCCGGCTGATCCTGGCAATGAACATCCCGACGAACGGCGTCCAGGAGATCCACCAGGCCCAGTAGAAGACCGTCCAGCTGCCCAGCCAGTCGGCGACGCCCTCACCGCTGGTGGCCTCGGTGCGGCCGGCGAGCTGTGGCAGATCGCCCAAGTAGGAGAAGATCGACGTCGGCAGCAGATCCAGGACGATGATGGTCGGCCCCGCGACGAAGACGAAGAGGGCGAGCAGCAGCGCCAGCACCATATTGATGTTGGACAGCCACTGGATGCCCTTCTCGATGCCGGAGACCGCGGACGCGACGAAGGCAACGGTCAGCACCGCGATGATGCCGACGAGCAGACCGGTGCTGACCTTCTCCATCCAGCCCAGCTCCTGGACGCCGCTGCCGATCTGCAGGGTGCCGAGACCGAGCGAGGCCGCGGAGCCGAAGAGCGTCGCGAAGATCGCGAGGATGTCGATGACCCGGCCGGATGCGCCGTAGGCGTGCTTCTCGCCGATGAGCGGCACGAAGACCGCGCTGATGGTCTGTCGCCTGCGGCGGCGGAAGGTGCTGTAGGCGATGGCGAGTCCGACGACGGCGTAGATCGCCCAGGGGTGCAGGGTCCAGTGGAAGAGCGTGGTGGCCATGGCCGTCTGCATGGCGTCCGCCGAGTCGGCGGGTTCGGTGCCGGGCGGCGGCGTGATGTAGTGGGCGAGCGGCTCGCTCACGCCGTAGAACATCAGGCCGATGCCCATGCCCGCGCTGAACATCATTGCGACCCAGGACACCGTCCTGAACTCCGGGCGCTCGCCCTCCTGCCCGAGCGGGATCTTGCCGTAGCGGCTGATGGCGAGCCAGAGCGCGAAGACCACAAAGCCGGATGCGGCGAGCACGAACGCCCAGCCGCCGTTGTGGATCAGCCCGCTCAGCATCTTGCTGGAGACGCTCTCGAGAGACTCGGTGGCGACGGCGCCCCACACCACGAACGCGATGGTGAGGACGGCAGTGACGCCGAAGACCAGCGGGTCGGTCCTGGCGCGCTCGGTCTCATGAGGATGGGCGGGGAGATCCGCCGTCACCGGCCGCTCTCCCCGGTCTCCCGGTTGCTGTTCGTCTTGCGACACGAGTGGCACCTTTCAAGGTCTGGCGGAACCTGCTTTCGCTCCACCGCTACCCCCTACCACAAGTGACGCACACCACCACCCTCAACAGGCGGTGATCGGTTGTCCCGCTGTGAGGTGGTATGCCGCACGGGAATCGAGAAGCAGCGGGACGAGTGCGCGCTGGGACTGGCGCAGCGGTACGAACGCCCCGTCCCCGTCCGGCCTCGACGCGACGCCGTGCAGCGCCAGTTCGTCCCGTACGTCCGCGTACTGCGCCGCGTCGAGGCGGTAGCCGCAGGGCGGATCCGCCAGGGTCTCCTCCGCCGTTGCAGGGTCGTTGTCGGCGCCGCCCAGATAGACCGGGCCGCGGTCCTTGAAACCGGCCAGCCTCGCGGCTCCGGTCACCGCCTCGATCCGGCCGCGCCGTTCGTCGGCGAAGGTCAACAGACCGTCCAGGGCACCCAGTTGACTGGCGACCCGACGCCTGTTGTTCAGCGCGGGGTCGGCCTTCTCCGCCTCGGTGAGCGGGTCGACGCGGCTCTCGATGAGCAGGCCGAGGGCGTTCTTGACGCCCGAGGCATTGCGCAGGATGCGCTCCTGGCCGTCGCCCGCCGTCTGCTTGATGGGGTCGCCGGTGACCGGGTCGGTCCAGATGCCGTAGGTGCCGGTGCTGAAGCCGCTGTCGTGCGCGGCCGGGCGGACGTAGTGCTCGGAGAGGGTCCGCGACTCCTGGTGGACCTTGGCGTCGGTGTTGAGGTTGCGCGGCCAGAGGTCGAAGAGGTCCTTGTCGTAGTACGGCGGGGTGGCGCCGTACTCGTGCAAGTCGTAGACGACGTCCGGGCGCTGGTCGCGGATCACGGCGGCCAGTGCTCGCGCCTCGGCGGTCTTCAGGGCGATGTGGTCGCGGTTGATGTCGACCCCGTCGGCGTTGCCGCGGGTGTCCGCGGCCCGGCCGTCCGGGTTGGCGGTGGGGACGACGAGGATTCTCGTACGGGACAGCAGCCGGCGGGTTTCACCGTCCCTGGCGTACGCGAGATCGCGGATCGTGGTCAGACAGGCGTCGCGGCCCGAGGGCTCGTCGCCGTGCTGAGTGCAGATCAGCAGCACGGTGTTCGCGGCGTGCTGAGCGCCGATGCGTACGAGCTGGAGCGGCCGGCCCTGCTTCGTGGTGCCGATCCGGCCGACCGAGACCCGGTCACTGCCGCGGTCCACGGCGGCGAGGAACGCCTGCTCCTCGGGCTGGCTGGTCCAGCGCGCGCCCTGGCTGGTCTCGAAGCCGGTGCGGGGCGGGGCGTGCGCCGCCTCGGCCGGCGCCGTGACCAGCGGCACGGCAAGCGCTGCCGCCGTGACCGTCAGGGCCAGCGTGCGGATACGGGACATCATCGGCGCTCGCCTCCGGGGATCGGGCGGATGGGACGCGGCTCGGCCACACCGCTGAGCCGGGCATCGCGCGGGGTGACGGACGCGGTGGACCCCGCGGTGGCGCGTACGAAGGCGGCGGCGCCGCCGACGATCGGCAGCTTCGCCGCTGTACGGGTCAGATCGAGGCTCAGCGCCGGAGTGCTCGCGGACGGTTCGATGAGGTCCCTGTCCGTGCCGCCGACGATGAGGGCCAGCCGGTGCCCGGCCGGGACGACATGGTCACTTGCGTGCAGATCGAGGGTGATGGTGTACGCCGTGCCGGGGGTCAGCGGACGGCCCTTGGCGTCGGAGGCGTAGTTGCCGAGGTCCGCCCAGCCGCGGCTGAAGACCGTGTAGTCGACGGCTGCCGTGCGGGCCTTGGTCTCCTTGAAGCAGGGGCTGTCGCCCGGGATGCTCGAACCCCAGCAACTGCGTTCCGCAAGGGTGGTGATGCCTTCACCGGCTGCCGCGTAGTCGCGGATCGTGTCGGGGCCGAGGTCGACGAGGACCGCGGAGAGATGGGCGCTGGTGGTGGACGGCGTCGCGGTGATGGTCACCCGGGAGGAGCCGGACAGCCGCAGGTCACGGCCGAGGGGCTTGGTGATGAACCCGGCCTTGGAGGAGGTCGACCGGTCGATGTGGGCGGCCCAGTCGGTCTCGTCGAGCGCCGGGTCGTCGGTGAAGGTCTCGGTCGCGCCGGGACGGGCGGGCTGCAGACTCAGCGTGCCGACGCCCGCCACCGCACCCTTGTCCGGGCGGAGGCTGGTGGTGTCGGTGGACCGCGGCGGCCAGACGCGGTCGGTGGACCACTGGTCGGGGGCGCGCTCGATGTCGGCCATCGGCTCGCGCTCGACGCCGTTGTCGTAGCCGAGGAGGTAGTGGTCGAACCAGCGGTGCAGGGTGCTGACCCACTCGGCGCGGCGGAAGTCGAACGGGTCGACGTGCCCGGTCTGCGAGAGCCAGACCTTGCGCTCCACGCCCGCGTCGGCGAGGGCGTCCCACCACTGGCCGAAGTGCTTGGAGCGGACGTTGAGGTCCTGCATGCCGTGCACGGCGAAGACGCTGGCCTCGACATTGTCCGCGTCGGGAACGTAGTCGCGCTCGCTCCACAGCCGGGTCAGATCACCGTTGCGGGGCGCCTCGTCCACCAGCCGCTGCTGGACGGCCTGGCAGCGGGTGCGGGCGTCGGGGCTCTCGACATAGTGGGAGAGCCACTCGGGGCCCGAGTTGTAGAGCGGTGCGCCCTTGGCGAAGTAGTAGTCGTACCAGGAGGAGATGGCGCCGATCGGGACGATCGTCTTGAGCCCCTCGACTCCGGTGGCGGCGACGCCGTTGGCGATCGTGCCGTCGTAACTCTTGCCGATCATCCCGGTGTTTCCGGTGCTCCATGCGGCCCGGGCGCGCTCTCCGCCGGTGCGGGTGGTGTAGCCGCGGCCGCGGCCGTTCAACCAGTCGACGACTGCCTTCGCGGACTGGATGTCGGAGCGGCCTCCGACGTCGACGCAGCCGTCGGAGCGATTGGTGCCCGCCAGGTCGACCGCGACGAAGGCGTACCCGCGCGGGACGAAGAAGTTGTCGTAGTAGAGCGGGAACTGGACGGGGTTGCCGTTCGCGTCGTACGTCTTCTTCTGGCTCTCGTTGCCGCGCCCGCAGCAGGCGTAGTACGGACTGGCGTCCATGATCACGGGGATCTTCCGGCCCTGCTGCGCGGGCTCACGCGGCCGGACGATGTCGACGGCGACGCGATCGGTCCGCCCGTCGCCGTCGCCGTCGAGCCGGGTGTCCACCCATACGGACTCACGGATCGCGTTCTCGTACGAGTAGGCGGGTGTGCTCTCCCGTACGGGCGCGCTGTGTGCGCCTGTCGGGGCCAGGGTCATGGCCATCAGGGCGGCCGAGGCCGCCGCCACCAGCGATCTGCACGTCAAGCGGGCGCCCCGCGCGTGTGTCGGCATGGGCGGAAGGTACTCCGGTCAACTCCTGTGCAACAGAGGGCATTCGGCTGACCGAATCGATCCCGCCGAGGTGCCTCGACGGCCGCCCTCGTCAGCGCAGCGCCCGCGTGACGCGGCTGCGCAGGATCTCGCTCATTCTGTTAGGCGACGACGCCGAGTTCGGCGCGGGTGCGGTGGATGAACTCGCGGACGGCCGGCTCGCGCCGCCAGGGGGCCAGGGCCGCGTTGAACTCGCGGACGTAGTCCTTGGCGCGGGTGGACTGGACGCGGGCGAGGATGTCGACGCTGCGATTGCCGAGTTCGAGGCCGTGGTCGAGGTCGCGGGCCTGCAGATGGGCGGTCCCCACGATCGCGAGCCGCATCCCGACGGAGCGGGTGAACACCCCGGTCGGCATGGCGGCAGCCTGCTTGTTCCAGGCGAGGGCGGCCTTGGGGTTCTTCAGGTCGCGGAAGACCTCGGCGGCGTCCGCCGAGAGGCGGGCGTGGTGATAGAAGTCGATCCATCCGGGCTCGTCGCCGCCGTCGGCCTTGGCCTGGCCCAGCAGATCCTCCCTTGGCCCGTTCGAAGGCGCCCTGGGCCATGTCCACGGCCTGGGACGCGAAGCCCCGCATCAGGGACTGCATGGCCATCGTGGTCAGGACATAGCAGCCCAACGGCACATCTCCGCCCGCGCGGGCCAGGCGGAGAGCCTGGATGAAGTGCCGCTGGGCGGCGTTGTGCTGCCCGACGTCGAACGCCGTCCACCCCGCCAGCCGCGACAACTCGGCGGTTACGCTGAAGAGTTCACTGCCGACATCGTCGGAGAAGGTGCCCTGCAGGAGCGGGGCCGCCCGGTGCTCAAGACAGTCGGTGACGGAACTGGACTTCCAGTTCCCGCCGCCATACTTCGAATCCCAGTGACGGGCGTGGTCGGCTGCCTCGCGCAGTTCGTCCAGGTCCGAGCGCCCGACTTGCCGGCCGCCCCGGTGGTTGGCGGTCTCATCGGCGGGGCTGACGAGCCAGCGGGTGACGGGGACGGTGAACGCGGACACGGCGAAGCCGGACCCGGTGTCCTTGAGGAAGTCGCGGCGGTTCACGGAGCTCCAGAACGAAGTGGCGACGCGGACGGCGTCGGCGGGATCTCGCGAGAAATCCAACCCCACCGAAGCATCGATTGTCGCCGCCTCGCCCATGCGGATTTCCGCGAGATTGACCGGCCGCCCCAGGCGTTCCCCAAGAGCTTGGGCCAGCAGCCGGGGCACCGGGGCTTCGGGGTCGTCCCGCGCCGACACCCGTTCGCCACGGAGGTACGCGAGTAGTCCGCCGGACCGGTGAGGCTGCAGCCGCGCTCGGCCGGATGGCAATCACATGAAAGGCCGAACGACGCTCCTGACTGCGGGCGCCGGGCCTGAATAGGGTTCAAGAGATCATCGGCCCCCACGACTTGGAGCATCCGTGCACCGCAGACTTCTCGTCCCGAGCGCGCTCGCGGCCTCACTGCTGCTGGCGATTCCGGCATCGGCCGCCGACTCCGCGCCGGGCGACCCGGGCATTGGCGACCCCTACTACCCGGCGAGCGGAAACGGCGGATACGACGTATCCCACTACGACCTGAGGCTGAAGTACCAGCCCGCCACCGATCTGCTCGAGGGCACGGCGACGATCCTGGCCACCGCCACGCAGAACCTGAGCCGTTTCAACCTCGACTTCGGTCTTGACGTCAGCGAGGTGCGGGTCAACAACAAGAAGGCGCAGTTCAAGAAGGAGGGTGAGCAGGAGCTGGTCATCACTCCCACCGCGGCGCTGGAGAAGGGCCAGCCCGTCTCAGTGGTCGTCCGCTACGCGGGCAAGCCCTCCGAGCTGAACATCGGCGGGTACACGGCCTGGCACCGTACTCCGGACGGCGGAGTCGCCGCCCAGGAGCCGGACTCGGCCGTGTGGTGGTTCCCGAGCAACGACCACCCGCTGGACAAGGCGACGTACGACATCTCGGTCCTGGTGCCCGACGGGACCCAGGCGATCAGCAACGGTGTCCTGCAGTCACAGAGTTCGAGGCTGGGCTGGACGCGCTTCAACTGGCGCTCCAACAAGCCGCAGGCGTCGTATCTCGCCACGCTCGCCGTCGGGAAGTTCGACATCACCACCGACAAGACGGCCGACGGGCTGCCGATCCTCAATGCGTACAGCAAGGACCTCGGCGACAACGCGGGGGCGGCGCGGGCGAGCGTCGAGCGGACCGGTGAGGTCGCCGAGTGGCTGACCGAGGTGTTCGGCCCGTACCCCTTCAATGCTCTGGGCGGCTATGTCCCCAATGTGAAGAGCGGCTATGCGCTGGAGACGCAGACCCGTCCGTTCTACAGCCCGCGGCAGTTCGCGAACGGCGCGAATGTCTCCGTGGTCGTCCATGAGCTGGCCCACCAGTGGTACGGCGACAGTGTCTCCGTCGACGGCTGGAAGGACATCTGGGTCAACGAAGGCTTTGCCCGCTACAGCCAGTGGCTCTGGTCGGAGAAGGAGGGCGAGGGCACCGCGCAGGAGCTCGCGGACTGGGTCTACGCCCAGCACCCGGCCGATGACGCCTTCTGGACGGTCAAGCCCGGTGACCCGGGCCCGGACAAGCAGTTCGACATCGCCGTCTACGACCGGGGCGCGCTGGCGCTCCAGGCGCTGCGCGGCAAGGTCGGCGACAAGGACTTCTTCGCGATCCTCAAGGGCTGGCCGACCGAGCACGCCTACGGCAACGCCAAGGTCGGCGACTTTGTGAAGTACGCCGAGAAGGTCTCCGGCAAGCCGCTGGCCGATCTGTTCGACACCTGGCTCTACCAGCCGTCGAAGCCTGGCGCTCCGGCCGCGGCGGGTGCCCGGATCGCGAAGGCCGACGGCAAGCACGCCCAGCCGAAGTCGTGGAAGAAGATCGCCGCCACGAACACGATTCACGGGCACGACCACCACTGAGCCGCAGTCGCGAAGCGTAGTCGCGAGGCGCCGCCGTCCCGGCCGGGAGGACGGCGGCGCTCCCGGTCCCGGGCCCGCCCGGTCACGCCCCGGCAGGCCTCTGGTGGGCCAGGGTGGGAGCGCTCTCAGAAGATCGACGGGACCGGATATCCTGTACCCGGCAGCGTTCTGTCCCGCTGTCGTCCGACGCAGCTGACGGAAGCAGACGAGGAGCGCCCGCCTTGCCCGAGCAGACCACGGGGTCCCGCCCCACCCTGGAGGCCGTCGCCGCCCGCGCCGGTGTCTCCCGGGCCACGGCGTCGCGGGTCGTCAACGGCGGCGCGGGGGTTCGCCCCCCGCTGGTCGACAAGGTGCGCCAGGCGGTCGAGGAGCTCGGATACATACCGAATCACGCGGCCCGCACCCTGGTCACCCGGCGCAACGGCGCGGTCGCCGTGATCATCGCAGAGCCGGAGTTCCGGATCTTCTCGGACCCCTTCTTCGAGCAGCAGGTGCGCGGCATCAGCCGCGAGCTGACGGCGTACGACTCCCAGCTGGTGCTGCTGTGGGTGGAGGGGCCCGGCGACTACGACCGGATCGCCCGCTATCTCGGCGGCGGTCATGTCGACGGCGCCCTGGCCTTCTCGCTGCACAACGACGACGAGCTGCCCGCGATCATCCGCCGGGTGCAGGTGCCCACCGTCTTCGGAGGCCGTCCGGGCTGGCCCGGCGCCGCCTCCGAGCTCGCCGTCCCCTATGTCGACTGCGACAACCGCGGCGGCGCCAGGGAAGCCGTACGGCATCTGGTCTCCCTGGGCCGCCGGCACATCGCGCACATCGCGGGCCCCCGCGACCAGACCTCCGCGCTGGACCGGATCGACGGCTACCGCGACGTCCTGCTGGACGCCGACCCGGAGCTCGTCCGCCAGGGCGACTTCACCGCGGACAGCGGCGCCCGCGCGATGGCCGAACTGCTGGACCGCCGCCCGGAACTGGACGCCGTGTTCGCCGCGAACGACCTGATGGCCTCGGGGGCACTGCGGACACTGCGTGAGCGGGGGCGGCGGGTGCCGCAGGATGTGGCACTGGTCGGCTTCGACGACATGGCGTCGGTGGTGGAGACGACCGATCCCGCGCTGACGACGATCCGTCAGGACATCGAGGGGATGGGCCGGCTGATGGTCCGGCTGCTGATGCGCGTACTGAACGAGGGCGAGCCGGGGGCCGGCACTCCCGCCTCGGTGATCACTCCGACCACGCTGGTGCGGCGGGCCTCGGCCTGAGAGGGCCGTTGCCCGCCGCACACCGCGCGGTCGGCCGAAGGCGGTCGGCTGACCGCGATCAGCTGAAAAGGTCAACTGAAGAGCTCAGCTGAAGGGGATCACGACCACCGACCTGTCCGTGCCGGTCTGCAGCTTGGCGGTGCCATTGCCGATGGCGCTCCACACCTCCAGCCGTACGGTGCCGCCCTTGAGAGCGCCGACGGTTCCGGTCGCCGCCTTCAGGCCGCGTGACTGGGCGTACTCCTCCCAGCCCGCCACCGGGTCGGTCGCGAAGTAGTGGTAGGTCTCGGTCCGGTCGAAGGTGCCGTCGCCCGTGAAGTCGTAGCTGACACAGGCCTGCTGACCGAGGCCGACGGTGGTGCCCGCGTCCAGCTGGAGGCGGAATGCGGTCGCGGCGCCCGGGGCAGGTGTGCCGTTGACGTGTCTGACCTCGTAGACGAGGGGCTGGTGCGGGGTGCCGTCGTAGTTGCCGCCGGCCGCCGAGGCGATCGTGTCACTGCCCGCCGTGCCACCCGACGCGGTGGTGAGCAACCCTCCCGTACGGAGCTGGAAGGTGTTGCCCGTCGGCGGCTCCGGATCGGGATCCGGGTCCGGGTCGCCTCCGCCGGTCCCCGTGCCGGTCGCCGTCGAGCGCGCCGGGACGGTGAGCGTCTTGCCGTCGGAGAAGGTCACCGTGCGGGCCGTGGCGCCGTAGTTGTGCGCGGCGTAGGTCCGTACCGTGCCCTTGGTGAAGACCGCGGAGCTCGGAATGTCCCCGGTCACCGTCGCATCGGGGGCGCCGAGCGCGTCCAGCGTGCTGATCCAGTGGTAGGTGTGCGCCTTGGACTCGCCCTGCTCGGGGGTGTAGCCCGCGTTGCCCGCGTCCCACTTGGCCTTCGCGGCCGCCGGGTCGGCGAGCGACTGGAACTCCCAGAGGATGTCGCGCCATTCGACGGCCGGGCCGCCGTTCTCCCGTTCCATCTCGGCGATATTGCGCCGGATCGCGGCCTTCTCCCCGCCCAGGTGGAGTGAACCGCCTGTCACCGGAAGGACGTTGATGCCGTGGATCTCCTCCGGGTTGGCGGTCCACCAGGTGGCGTACGCCGCGCCGCTGCCCCAGACCATGCCGGCCGTGTCATGGCCGAAGGAGGACGGGAAGACCTGCTCGTCGGCGTCGAACCAGTACTGCGCGATCGCCTCCGACTCGGTGGTCAGCAGATACGTCCCGAGGTCGCGAAGCGCGGTGTCACCGGTGGCCGAGCCCCACAGCACGAGGCCCGCGCTGAGGTTGGTGGACTCCGACGACGACTCCTGGTTGTTGCCCGCGGCGAATCCCTGGTGCCCGGAGGCCCAGCTGTGACCCGCGTACACGTCGAAGCCGCGCAGGAAGGGGAAGGCGGTGTCGGTCCGGCTGGGGTTGGCCGCGTCCCGTACCAGGGTCTTGACCATGCCGCCCCAGGCGGAGTCGGCGGCCCAGGCCTGGTCGTACTGCGCGACGACCGCGGCCGCGTAGACGTAGTAGCTGTAGTGGAAGTGGTGGTCGTTGAGCTCGGTGTCGCTGCCGTACGAGGCGGGGTAGCCGGTGAGCGTCTTCCAGTCCTTGTCGTATGAGAACTCGTTCGCGCCTCCCGCCGTGAACCAGTCCTGCAGTCGGCCCTTGATCAGACCGAGGAGCTTGTCGCGGGTGGCCGTCTCGCCGGTCTGGTCGGCCAGAGGGACGAGCTGGGCGAGCTGCCCCAGCACCTTGCCGGTCCAGTAGGTGTCCGTGTAGCCCTTGAACGGGTCCGGGTCGTTCGCGACCTGGTCGAGATAGCCCTTCAGCCGGGCCTGGTCGACGGCGTTGCTCTTCGGCAGCCCGGGCAGCACCGCGGATGCCTTCTGTCTGGTGGTGAAGGAGGCCGCCTCGCGGACCTTCATGGCGCCGCGCGGTGAGACGTATGTGTAGGCGGTGAGCGGGTCGGTGGTGTGCAGCCACTGGTGGCGGTAGAGGGCCTGGAGCGTGCCGCGTTCGGTGCCCTCCTTTGCCTCGGTGGTCAGGCTGTAGGTGCTCTGCACGGTGCCGCCGGTGTAGCTCCAGGCCGCTTTGGACCCGGTGACGAAGCTGTAGGCGTATTTCTTGTACGTCGCGAGCGCGTCGACGGAGGGCAGTACGGCGAGCGAGAAGTAGTCCTTGGCGCCGAGGCCCGCGGTGATGGCCGAGCCGGAGACCGTCCAGTCGCTGCCGCTGGGCGCGAAGAGGGCGTAGTGGTGGCCCGCGACGGTGATGCCGAGGACATTGCCCTGGTCGGCGAAGACGGCGGGCGCGGCGGCGGTGGTGATCTGGGCGTTGCCGCCGGAGCCCTTGGCGTATACGAACGGCAGGCCGTGGCCGATGGTGGTGCGCAGTGTGCGTGCGCCGTCCGACCAGTAGGGGGTCACGGTCCAGTCGGACCAGTCGTCGGCCTTGGTGTCCGGTGAGTTGAGCCCGGTGAGGCCGAGGGTGAGGTCCCGCTTGTGGGCGTACTCGTACTGGCGGCCCTCGCCGACGACCGCGGGCGTTGTGGGGTAGCCGACTTCGAGTCCGCCGGCGGTGGCCTGGTAGGTGAGCGGGTGACCGTACATGGGGGTGGAGTACGGGTTGTCGCCGTACCGCTGGAAGGCGAGGGACGACCACCAGTCGTTGGTGGGGACGGGCTTGTCCTTGGCTGCGGGGGTGACCTTGGGAGTGACCGGCGCGCCGGTGTTGGTGGTCGGGCCCGACGTACCTGCGGGGCGGGTGTCGGAGTAACTGCCAGAGCCTACGGGGATGTTGGCGGCCGCCGCGGGGGTGGCGGCCGGGCCCAGGCCGAAGACGGCCAGGGCGGAGACCAGGGCCAGCGCGGCAGCTGGCCTGGTGCGGGTGGCTGGCATGGACGGCACCTCGAAGTCATCACGGGAAGGGGCGTCCGAGAGCGCTCTCAGATGCCAAGGAACGTAAAACTCCTGAAACAGAGGTGTCAATAGTCAAGACACAGGCGGCAGTTGGCGGCGAGTCCAAGCCGTTACGCCTTCGAGACTTGACGGGACGAGCACCTGAGGGGCACTCTCCAGACGCATCTTTGAGAGCGCTCTCAATCGGGCGGTCTCGCTCCACCGAAGCCAAAGGAGGCTTCTCATGCCCATCGCCCGAGCCGCCAAAAGGGCCACCGTCCGCCTGGGTGCGGTCGCGCTCGCCGGGGCACTGCTCGCCGCCTGTGGATCCGGATCGTCGGACGGCGCATCCGACAGCGCGGGCGGCAAGGTCACGCTCACCGTCGACCTCTTCGGATCCTTCGGCTACAAGGAGGCCGGGCTCTACGCGGAGTACGAGAAGCTCCACCCGAACATCAGGATCAAGCAGAGCGACACCGAGGATGAACAGGACTACTGGAAGTCGCTGCAGACCCGGCTCGCGGGCGGTGGCGGCCTCGCCGATGTGCAGGGCATCGAGGTGGGCCGGATCGCCGCCGTCACCCAGCAGCAGGCCGACAAGTTCGAGGATCTGAAGAAGTACGGCGCCGACAAGCTCAAGGACCAGTTCGCCGAGGCCAAGTGGTCGGCGGCCACCGGCAAGGACGGCCAGATCGTGGGCCTGGGCACGGATGTCGGCCCGGAGGCCATGTGCTACCGCACGGACCTCTTCAAGCAGGCCGGGCTGCCCACCGACCGCACTCAGCTGGCCGCCAAGTGGTCAACCTGGGACAGCTATCTGGCGCTCGGCAAGGAGTACAAGAAGAAGGCGCCGGCCAAGAGCGCCTGGGTGGACAGCGTCGGCAGCATCTACGCGATCATGGTCGGCCAGCAGAAGGAGCTGTACCACGACGCCTCCGGAAAGCTGATCTACGAGGACAACCCGGCGATCAAGGCCGCCTGGGACGCCTCCACCGAGGCGGCGCAGGCAGGTCTGAGCGCCAAGCTCGACCAGTGGTCACCGCAGTGGAACCAGGCGTTCTCCGCCGGCTCCTTCGCGACCATGCCCTGCCCCGCCTGGATGCTCGGCTACATCAAGGGCCAGGCCGGTGACGCGGGCAAGGGCAAGTGGGACATCGCCAAGCTGCCCGAAGGCGCCGGCAACTGGGGCGGCTCGTATCTCTCGATCCCTCGTGCGGCCAAGCACAAGAAGGAGGCGTACGAGCTGATCCAGTGGCTCACCGCCCCGGAGCAGCAGGCCAAGCTCTTCACCAAGCAGGGCAACTTCCCCTCGTCGACCGGCGCCATAGCCAAGGTCGCGGCGGCCAAGGACCCGTATTTCTCCGACGCCCCGATCGGCCAGATCTTCGGTGATGCCGCCAAGGCCGCGCCGGTCCAGGTGCTCGGCGTCCACGACAAGAGCGTGGCCGACCAGATCACCAACGCGCTCAGCGAGGTGGAGCGCAAGGGCACCTCGCCCGACAAGGCCTGGTCGACCGCGAAGAAGAACGTGCAGAACGCGACCGGCTGACCCGCGGTCGGCACAGCTCCTTCAGGCCGGTCCGGGTTCCCGGCCGGACCGGCCTGAAGGCTCCTGGTCCTCGCAGCTTCCCGTAACGACTCCTCGAAGGGCCGCACCGTGACCCTCACCGCCACCGCGAAGCCGGTCTCCCCGCAGCCGAGGGCCCGGCCGTCGGCCGCGTACCGGACCTGGCGCACGCTCTCGCCGTACGCGTATATCGCTCCGTTCTTCACCCTGTTCGCCGCCTTCGGCCTCTTCCCTCTGATCTACACGGCCTTCGTCTCGCTCTACCGGGTCGAGCTGCAGACGCCGGGCGAGATGGAGTGGCGGGGCCTGGGCAACTACACCGCGCTCTTCGGCGACGAGATCTTCTGGACCGCGCTGCGCAACACCTTCACGATCGGGGTGCTGTCCACCGTCCCGCAGCTGGTGATGGCGCTCGGGCTGGCGCATCTGCTCAACTACCGGCTGCGCGGCCGGACTTTCCTGCGTACGGCGATGCTGCTGCCGTACGCGACCTCGGTCGCCGCCGCGACGCTGGTCTTCGCGCAGCTCTTCGGCCGGGACTTCGGGCTGATCAACTACGTGCTGGGGCTTGTCGGTTTCGGTCCGGTGGACTGGCAGGCCGGCACGGTCTCCTCGCAGATCGCCGTATCGACCATCGTCATCTGGCGCTGGACCGGCTACAACGCGCTGATCTATCTGGCGGGCATGCAGTCCATCCCGAGCGAGCTGTACGAGGCCGCCGCGATGGACGGGGCCTCGCGCTGGCGGCAGTTCATCCATGTCACGCTGCCGGGGCTGCGTCCCACGATCCTGTTCACCGTCGTCGTCTCGACGATCGGCGCAACGCAGCTCTTCGGTGAGCCGCTGCTGTTCGAGGGCTCCATCTCCGGCGGCATCTCGCACCAGTACCAGACCCTCGGCCTCTATATGTACGAGCAGGGCTGGGGCTTCTTCCATCTGGGCCGGGCCGCCGCCATCGCCTGGGTGATGTTCCTGCTGATCCTGGTGCTGGTCGGGGTCAACGCCCTGATCGCGCGCCGCCGTTCCCGCAAGGAGGCCGGCCGATGACCGCGCTCGCCGCCCCGCCGGCCAAACCGCCTGCCGCGGGCCCACGACCACACTCCACGCGCCGCAGGAGGACCCGGGCGGGCCGCACGATGCAGGGCGGCAAGCTCGCGTACGCGATCCTGATCGTCGCCGTCCTGATCTCGGCGTTCCCGTTCTACTGGACCATCGTCGCCGCGAGCCGCTCCAACGCCGATCTGGCGAAGGTGCCGCCGACGCTGCTGCCCGGGTCGAACCTGATCCGCAACTTCGAGGCGGTGATGGAGGAGGCCGACATCGGCAAGGCCCTCCTCAACTCCTTCATCGTCTCCGGCTCGATCACGATCGGCACAGTGCTGTGCTGCACGCTCGCCGGTTTCGCCTTCGCCAAGCTGCGCTTCCGTGGCCGAGGCGCGCTGCTGGCGATCACGGTGGGGACGATGATGATCCCGCCGCAGCTCGGCGTGATCCCGCTGTTCATGCTGATCGCCGAATTGCAGTGGGTGAATCAGCTGCAAGCCGTGATTCTGCCCGGCCTCGTCTCCGCCTTCGGGGTGTTCTTCATGCGGCAGTACCTGGTGCAGTCGCTGCCGGACGAGCTGATCGAGGCGGCGCGGGTCGACGGAGCGTCCACCGCGCGGATCTTCTGGTCGATCGTGGTGCCCATCGCCCGGCCCGGTATGGCCGTGCTCGGCATGCTGACCTTCATGGCCGCGTGGAACGACTTCTTCTGGCCGATCGTCGCGCTCTCCTCACAGGAGCCGACCGTTCAGGTGGCGCTGCGCCAGCTGGGCGGCGGCTATGTCCACGACCAGTCCGTGATCATGGCCGGCACGCTGCTCGGCACTCTTCCCGTGCTGCTGGTCTTCGGTCTGCTCGGCCGGCAGATCGTCGGCGGCATCATGCAGGGCGCCGTCAAGGGCTGACCGCGTCCCCCACCGCTCCATCTCTATTTCCTGGGAGTCCCACCTCATGACCGCTGTCGACGCACGCCCCGAGACGACGACGGAGCTCCGGTTCCCGGCCGGTTTCCGCTGGGGCACCGCCACCGCCGCGTACCAGATCGAGGGAGCCGCCACCGAGGACGGCCGTACGCCGTCCATCTGGGACACCTTCTGCCGTACGCCCGGCAAGGTCCGCAACGGCGACACCGGCGACATCGCCGCCGACCACTACCACCGGATGCGCGAGGACGTCGCGCTGATGAAGCAACTGGGCGTCACCGACTACCGGTTCTCCGTCGCCTGGCCGCGGGTGCAGCCGACCGGGCGCGGTCCCGCCGTACAGAAGGGCCTGGACTTCTACCGCCGGCTCACCGACGAACTCCTCGAGGCGGGCATCCGGCCGGTCGCCACGCTCTACCACTGGGACCTGCCGCAGGATCTTCAGGACGCGGGCGGCTGGCCGCAGCGCGAGACCGCCCGGCGGTTCGGCGACTACGCCGGGATCATGGCGGATGCGCTCGGTGACCGGGTGGCGACCTGGACCACCCTGAACGAGCCCTGGTGTGCGGCGTTTCTCGGGTACGGCTCCGGGGTGCACGCGCCGGGGCTGACCAGCGCGAGTGCCTCGCTGCGCGCGGCCCACCACTTCAACCTGGCGCACGGCCTGGCGGCTCAAGTGCTGCACACCGCCCTGCCGTTGACGTCCGAGATCTCGCTGACGCTCAATCTGCACGCGGTACGTCCGCTCACCGACTCCGCAGCCGACCTCGACGCCGCCCGCCGGATCGACGCCGTGGGGAACCGGATCTTCCTCGATCCGGTGTTCCACGGCCGGCTTCCGGAGGACCTGGTCCGTGACACGGCCGCGGTGACCGACTGGGCCTTCGTCCAGGACGGCGACTTGGAGGTCATCTCCACGCCGATCGACTCGCTGGGCATCAACTACTACTCCCCCACCGTCGTCGGCGCCGGCTCTTCCGACTCCCCGTCGCCGTGGGCCGGTGCGGAGGAGCATGTGCGCTTCCTGCCCGCGCCGGGCCCGCGCACCGCGATGGACTGGCCGGTCGACGCGGATGGTCTGTACGAACTGCTGACCCGGCTGCGCGACGATCTGCCGGGCGTGCCGCTGGTGATCACCGAGAACGGGGCCGCGTACGACGACTACGCCGACCCGTCCGGCGAGGTCCACGACCCGGAGCGGGTGGAGTATCTGCGCGCCCATCTGTCGGCGGTGCACCGGGCGATCGGGGCCGGCGCGGATGTGCGTGGCTACTTCCTGTGGTCGCTGCTCGACAACTTCGAGTGGGCATACGGCTACAGCAAGCGGTTCGGCGTCGTCCATGTCGACTTCGCGACCCAGCGCCGTACCTTCAAGGACAGTGCGCGCTGGTACGGGGACGTCATCGCCCGGGGCGGTCTGACCGGCTGATCCGGGCGGCCCGCCGCGCCTCGCGCGCGATCGGGAGGTACCGCAGTCGCTCGGGGAGTACGGGGACCACGGCCCGTACGACCCGGGCGAATCGGCGCAGTCTGCGCTCCTGTTCGTCCGTCCACTCCAGGCCGATCGCCTCGCGCGCATCGGGCGGCATCAGCCCGATGGTCATGAAGCGGCGCAAGCGGACGAACGCGGGCAGCAGCACCGGCCACACCGTCCTGAGCAGCACTCTGAGCATCAGCGGCCCGCGGTCGGGCGGCGGTATCGCCTGGTCGGTGGCGATCAGTTCGCGCACTACGACGGTCGCCTCCAGCTCGTCGGCGAGCACCTTGCGGTAGTACGGCCAGAACTCCTCGATCGTCTGGGGCATGTCCCGGTCGTGGATGCCGAGGATCCGCCCGACCTGGAGCCACTCGGCGTAGAGCGTGCGCTCCTGGGCCTCGGTGAGCGGGCGGACCAGATAGCGCAGCGCGTGCTGGTAGACGGGGAAGCCGGTGGCGTGGACCCAGGAGTAGTAGGCCGGATCGAGCGCGTGGTACCTGCGGCCGTGGGCGTCCGTGCCCTGGATGGTCTTGTGCAGCTCCCGGAGCCTGCGCCCCTCCTCGGCAGCCGCCTCACCCCCGTACACCCACAGCTGGAGCGAGCGCAGCGAACGCTCGCCGCGGCCCCAGGGGTCGGTGCGGAAGACGGAGTGCTCGTCGACGCCGGCGCCGACGGCGGGATGGGCGACCTGGAGGGTGAGGGCGGCAGGCAGCATCAGCAGACCGCGGATGTCACCGGCGAGGGTCCAGAGCACTCCGCCGGGCGGTGGTGGTACGGGATCAGCCGCGGGCCCGGTCATTTGACCATCGTAACTTTCATGGGGCCGGGCGGGACTTTCACGGGGCCGGGCGGGACTTTCATGGGGCCGGGCGGGACTTTCATGGGGCCGGGCGGCCCATGCGGGGCAGCGGGGCGAAGACGGCGGCTCCAGTGTTGGTGAGGTCGTCCGGCTACGGAAAGAAAGTGGGCACCTGGCCATTACCAGGTGGTAACTCCGGCTGATTTGATGTGCGTCGCCGGTCTACCCCCCACCACATCCGGGAGTCTTTGTGCCGCACTCCGCGCTCCGCCGTATCCCTGGCGCAGCTCTTTCCACCGCGCTCGCCGCGGCCGTCCTCACCGGGACGGCTCCGACGGCCTCCGCCGCCCCGGCCGCCGCGACGCCGTCCCTGAAGGTGCTGACGTACAACGCCTTCCTGTTCAGCAAGACGCTGTACCCCAACTGGGGCCAGGACCACCGGGCCGCGGCGATCCCCGCGACCTCGTTCTTCCAGGGCAACGACGTCGTCGTGCTCCAGGAGGCCTTCGACAACTCCTCGTCGGGCGCGCTGATGCAGAAGGCCGCCGCCCAGTACCCGTACCAGACGCCGGTGATGGGGCGGAGCAAGACCGGCTGGGACGCGACCGGCGGGTCGTACTCGGCCACCACGCCCGAGGACGGCGGGGTCACGGTGCTCAGCAAGTGGCCGATCGTCCGCAAGGAGCAGTTCGTCTACAAGGACGCCTGCGGTGCGGACTGGTGGTCCAACAAGGGCTTCGTCTATGCCGTGTTGAACGTCAACGGCGCGAAGGTGCATGTGGTGGGCACGCACGCGCAGTCCACCGACTCCGGCTGCGGCGCGGGCGAGGCGGCGCAGATGCGCAGCCGCCAGTTCAAGGCGCTCGACGCCTTCCTGGACGGCAAGAACATCCCGGCCTCCGAACAGGTGCTGGTCGCGGGCGACTTCAACGTCGACTCGCGGACGCCGGAGTACGCCACGATGCTCGCCGACGCGGGTCTCGCGGGTGCGGACGCCCGCACCGGACACCCGTACTCCTTCGACACCGAGCAGAACTCGATCGCGTCCGATCGCTACCCGGACGACCCGATCGAGGACCTCGACTACGTCCTGCACCGCGCCGGGCACGCGAAGCCGGCCGGCTGGACCAATGAAGTGATCAAGGAGCAGAGCGCGCCCTGGACGGTCTCCAGCTGGGGCACGAGCTACACGTACACCAACCTCTCCGACCACTACCCCGTCGTCGCGTCCGGACAGTAGTCGCAAGCCCTTCGCAGCTGGTCAGAGGCCGCTTTTCGGCAGTGGCTGCAAGGGAGTTGGTATGTCACGGTGGTGACCATGACCGGTCACGGGCACGTTCATGGTCACCACCGTCACCACGCCCATGAGCGTGTCGACGCCGCCCTCGAAGGGTCGGCGCAGGGGCTGCGGACGCTGTGGTTCTCCTTCGGCGTGCTCGCCACCACCACGGCCGTCCAGGCGGTGATCGCGGCCGCGTCGGGGTCGGTGGCGCTGCTCGGCGACACCGTCCACAACGCCGCCGACGCGCTCACCGCGCTGCCGCTCGCCCTCGCCTTCGTCCTCGGCAGGCGGGCGGCCACCCGCCGCTACACCTACGGCTTCGGGCGGGCGGAGGATCTGGCGGGCGTCTTCGTGGTGCTGGTGATCGCCGCGTCCGCGGTCTTCACCGGGTACGAGGCGCTGCGGCGGCTGTTCGAACCGCAGGAGGTCAGCCATCTGGCGGCAGTGGCGGCGGCCGGTCTGGTGGGATTCGCCGGCAACGAGTGGGTGGCAGTGGCCCGGATCCGCACCGGCCGCAGGATCGGATCGGCCGCGCTGGTCGCCGACGGACTGCACGCTCGCAGTGACGGATTCACCTCTCTGGCCGTACTGCTGGGCGCGGGCGGAGCTGCACTCGGATGGCGGTGGGCCGATCCGCTGATCGGGCTCGCGATCACGGGGGCGATCGCGCTGGTGCTGCGCGGGGCGGCGCGCGAGATCTGGCACCGGCTGATGGACGCGGTGGACCCGGCGCTGGTCGATCAGGCCGAGCACGCGCTCTGTCATGTCGAGGGCGTACGAGCCGTGGGGGACGTACGAATGCGCTGGCTCGGGCACGATCTGCGGGCCGAGACGTCGATCGTGGTCGACCCCGCGCTGACGGTGGCGCAGGCCCACGCCGTGGCGCTGGCCGCGGAGCACGCGCTGCTGCGCGGGGTCCGCCGACTGACCGCGGTCACCGTCCAGATCCATCCCTGACATACCCGCAACCCGCCTTCCGCCGAACGGGTGCTCCGGCGTTCTCGCGGGGTGCTACATGACAGGGCCATGCCATATCGAGTCCCGCACGCCGGACTGGTCCAGTCCAAACTGCTTTTCGGCAACCCCCACTACGAACTCGTACGAAGGAGACGCCCCCCATGAGCCGCACGCTCCGCGCGCGCATCTGCCTTTCCGTCCTCCTCGCCCTGTCTGCCGCCGCTCTGGGCCCAGGCCCCGCCGCGGCCGCCCCGGACCCCCATCCGGGCGTCACACCCTCGGCGATGCAGTACCACCTGCACAGCACCCTCGAACGTGCGCTCGGCGACCGCACGGCAGGTTCATATCTCGACGCCGCGACGGGCGAACTGGTCGTCACCGTCACCGATGAGGCCGCGGCCGACCAGGTCCGGGCCGCCGGCGCACGCGCAAAGCGCGTCGAGCACAGCACGGCCGAGCTTGAATCCGCCATGGCCGCGCTGGAAGCCCAGGCGAAGATCACCGGCACCTCGTGGGGTATCGACCCCTCGACGAACCAGGTCGTGATCGAGGCCGACCGGACCGTCGACGCGGACGCGATGGCGCTGCTGGAGACGGTGGCCGCGGCTCTCGACGACGCCGTGCGGATCAAGCGTGTCCCCGGAGTCCTCCAGAAGGAAGTGCTCGGCGGAGACGCGATCCACGGCAGGAGCTACCGCTGCTCGGCAGCCTTCAACGTCTCGAAGGGCACGACCCACTACTTCGTGACCGCGGGCCACTGCACCAACGCGGCCGCATCCTGGTCGACGATGTCCGGCGGCGGGGCCATCGGGAAACGCGTGGGCACCAGCTTCCCGACCAACGACTACGGCCTCGTCCGCTACACGGACGGCACCAAGCCCGCCGGGGACGTCAACCTCTACAACGGCCGCTCCCAGGACATCACGTCCGCGGCGGACGCCATCGTCGGCCAGGCCATGAGGAAGAGCGGCTCGACGTCCAAGGTGACCAGCGGCACCGTCACCGCGGTGAACGTCACCGTCAACTACAGCGAGGGGCCGGTCTACAACATGGTCCGCACCACCGCCTGCTCCTCGGGCGGCGACAGCGGCGGCGCGCACTTCGCAGGCACTGTCGCCCTGGGCATCCACTCGGGCAGCGCCGGCTGCTCGGGCACCGAGGGCTCGGCGATCCACCAGCCGGTGAAGGAAGCGCTCAGCGCGTATGGCGTGAACGTGTACTGAGGACCGGTACGCACCGGGCGTGCCCACCAAGTGGGCACGCCCGGCGGGCTGTTCGGCCGCTCCGGCCGCGCACAGGGCGAGCCCGGCCTCCGCCAGGCACTTTCACAACACTGGTGAGACAGCAATACTGTTGCACCGCGTGAGGAGAAAGTGAGGCGCACCCATGGCGACCGAGACCGACGAGCCGACGCTCACCGTCGACGAGCTGGCCGCGCGGGCCGGGGTCACCGTGCGGACCGTCCGCTTCTACAGCACGCGCGGGCTGCTGCCTCCCCCGGCGATCGGGCCACGGCGGGTCGGGCACTACGGACCCGGCCATCTGTCCCGGCTGGCCCTCATCGAGGAGCTTCAGCACCAGGGCATGACCCTCGCCGCGATCGAGCGCTATCTGGAGCAGCTTCCGGAGGACCTGAGCGCGCACGATCTCGCCGTCCACCGCGCGCTGGTGGCCTCCTGGGCGCCGGACTCGGCCGAGGAGGCGTCCCACGCCGAGCTGGAGCGCCGTGCCGGGCGGTCGCTGAGCGACGAGGACATCGACCGGCTCGCGGCGATGGGCGTCCTGGAGCGCACGGGCGGCGCGGAGGCCGACGGCGGCTACCGCCTCGACCCGGGGCTGCTGCGGCTCGGTGTGCAGCTGCTGGACGTGCCGATCGCGCACGAGACGATCCTCGCCGCCCGTGCCGTCCTGCTGGAGCACACCCGCTCCGCCGCGCACGAGCTCACCCGGCTGTTCCGGGACGAGGTGTGGGACCCGTACCGGGAGCGGGAGTCGGACCCCGAGCATGTGGCGGCGATGAAGTCGCTGTCCGCCCATATGCAGCCGATGGTGGTGCAGGCGCTGGTGACCGCGTTCCAGCGGTCGCTGAAGGAGGAGCTGCGGGCCGCGTTCGCCACGGAGTAGCACCGCCGGGTGGTACGGCACAGTCGTACCACCCGGCGGTGGCCGCGGCCCGGCCCGCGCAGGTCAGGCCTCGTCGCTGAACTTCTCGCCCCGCTCCGCCTTCTCGACCAGCAGCGCCGGCGGGTCGAAACGGTCGCCGTACCGCTCCGCGAGCTCCCGGGCGCGCGCCACGAAGCCGGGCAGACCGCCCTCGTAGCCGTTGATGTACTGCAGCACGCCACCCGTCCAGGCCGGGAAGCCGATGCCCATGATGGAGCCGATGTTGGCGTCAGCGACCGACGTCAGCACGTTCTCCTGAAGGCAGCGGACCGAGTCCAGCGCCTCCGAGAAGAGCATCCGCTCCTTCATGTCCTCGAAGGGCACGTGCACGTCGGAACGCGTGAAGTGCTCGCGCAGGCCCGGCCACAGCCCGGTCCGCTTTCCGTCCTCGCCGTACTCGTAGAAGCCCGCCCCGCCGCTGCGGCCCGGGCGCCCGAACTCGTCGACCATCCGGTCGATGAGGGCATCCGCCGGATGCCCGGACCAGGCGCCGCCGGCCTCCTCGACCGCGCGCTTCATCTCGTTGCGGATCTTGCGCGGCAGGGTGAGCGTCAGCTCGTCCATCAGCGAGAGCACCTTCGCCGGGTACCCGGCCTGCGCGGCGGCCTGCTCGACCGAGGCGGGATCGGCGCCCTCGCCGACCATCGCCACGCCCTCGTTGATGAACTGGCCGATCACCCGCGAGGTGAAGAACCCGCGCGAATCATTGACGACGATCGGGGTCTTGTTGATCTGGCGGACCAGGTCGAAGGCGCGGGCCAGCGCCTCGTCGCCGGTGCGCTCGCCCTTGATGATCTCGACGAGCGGCATCTTGTCGACGGGCGAGAAGAAGTGCAGCCCGATGAAGTCGACGGGACGGGACACGCCTTCGGCGAGCACGGTGATGGGCAGGGTGGAGGTGTTGGAGCAGAGCAGCGCGTCCGGCTCGATGACGTCCTGGACCTCCTGGAACACCTTGTGCTTGAGTGCGGTGTCCTCGAACACCGCCTCGATCACGGCGTCGCAGCCCGCGAGATCGGCGGGTTCCGCGGTCGGCGTGATGCGGGCGAGCAGCGCGTCCCGCTTGGCCTCGGTCGTACGGCCGCGGGAGAGGGCCTTCGCGAGCAGCTGCTCGGAGTAGCTCTTGCCCTTCTCTGCGGCGTCCAGAGACACGTCCTTGAGGACGACCTCGATGCCCGCGCGGGCGCAGGAGTACGCGATGCCCGCGCCCATCATCCCCGCGCCGAGGACGGCGACCTTGCGGACCGGGCGCGGCTCGATGCCGTCCGGGCGGTTGGCGCCGGAGTTGACCGCCTGCAGGTCGAAGAAGAACGCCTGGATCATGTTCTTGGCGATCCGGCCGGTGACCAGCTCGGTGAAGTACCGCGCCTCGATGGTCTGGGCGGTCTCGAAGTCGACCTGAGAGCCCTCGACGGCCGCCGCGAGGATATTGCGCGGGGCGGGGTAGGGGGCGCCCGCGGTCTGCTTCTTCAGATTGGCGGGGAAGGCGGGAAGGTTGGCGGCGAACCGCGGGCTGGACGGGGTGCCGCCGGGGATCTTGTAGCCCTTGACGTCCCAGGGCTGCTGGGACTCGGGATTGGCGTCGATGAAGGCGCGCGCCTTGGCGAGCATCTCGTCGGTGGTGGCGGCCACTTCGTGGACCAGGCCGTTCTCCAGGGCCCGCTGCGGGGAGTACTGCGTACCCTGCAGCAGCACCTTCAGCAGCGCGTCCGAGATGCCCATCAGCCGTACGGTACGGGTGACGCCGCCGCCCGCCGGCAGCAGGCCGAGGGTGACCTCGGGCAGGCCGATCTTGGAGCCGGGCGCGTCGAGTGCGACGCGGTGGTGACAGGCCAGGGCGATCTCGTAACCGCCGCCCAGCGCCGCTCCGTTGATCGCCGCGGCGACGGGCTTGCCGAGGGTCTCGATCTTCCGCAGGGCGTGCTTGATGGCCATGCCGGTGTCGAAGACCTGCTGGGCGTTCTCCGGACCGACCTTGATCATGTCCTTGAGGTCGCCACCCGCGAAGAAGGTCTTCTTGGCGGAGGTGAAGATGATGCCGCGGATGGAGTCCTGCTCGGCCTCCGCGCGCTCGGCGATCGCCGCGATGGAGTCCTTGAAGGCCTGGTTCATCGTGTTGGCGGACTGATTGGGATCGTCGAGGACGAGTGTGACGACGCCGTCGTCGCTCCGCTCCCAGCGGATGGTGGTGCTCTCGGTCATTGCGAAGTCTCCATGAGGGTCTGATCGGGCCGGGGCCCGGAAGGTCGCGAGGCGGCCGCCGCGCACGCGCGTTCCTGGGGACGGTGCGCCGGGGCCGTAGGGCTACAGGCGCTCGACCACCGTCGCGATGCCCATGCCGCCGCCGACGCAGAGCGTGACGAGGCCGTACCGCTTGTCCTGGCGCTCCAGTTCGTCGATGACGGTGCCGAGGATCATCGCGCCGGTGGCGCCGAGCGGGTGGCCCAGGGCGATCGCGCCGCCGTTGACGTTGATCTTGTCCAGCGGGAGGTCCATGTCGCGGGCGAAGCGCAGGACGACGCCGGCGAACGCCTCGTTGATCTCGACGAGGTCGATGTCGTCGATCGTGAGCCCCGCCCTGGCGAGCGCCTTGCGGGTGGCCGGCGCCGGGCCGGTGAGCATGATGGTCGGCTCGGAGCCGGAGACCGCGGCGGAGACGATCCGGGCGCGCGGGGTCAGTCCGTACCGCTCGCCGACCTCCTTCGTGCCGATCGCGACGAGCGCCGCGCCGTCGACGATGCCGGAGGAGTTGCCCGCGTGGTGTACGTGGTCGATCTTCTCCACCCAGTGGTACTTCTGAAGCGCCACCGCGTCGAAGCCGCCCATCTCGCCGATGCCCGCGAACGAGGGCTTGAGCGAGGCGAGGGTGTCCGCGGTGGTGCCGGGGCGCAGGTGCTCGTCGTGGTCGAGGACGACCAGTCCGTTGCGGTCGCGGACGAGGACGACGGAGCGGTCGAAGCGGCCGTCCTTCCAGGCGTCGGCTGCCCGCTCCTGGGAAAGCGCGGCGTACTCGTCGACATCGCGGCGGGAGAAGCCCTCGATGGTGGCGATGAGGTCGGCGCCGATGCCCTGCGGGACGAATCCCGTGTCGTAGTTGGTCATCGGGTCGGCGAACCAGGCGCCGCCGTCGGAGGCCATCGGCACCCGCGACATCGACTCGACGCCGCCGGCCAGCACCAGGTCCTCCCAGCCCGAACGGACCTTCATCGCCGCCATGTTGACGGCTTCGAGCCCCGAGGCACAGAAGCGGTTCTCCTGTACGCCCGCCACCGTGTCGGGCAGCCCGGCGGCGATGGCCGAGATACGGGCGATGTCGGAGCCCTGATCCCCGACAGGGCCTACGACGCCGAGCACGATGTCGTCGATCGCCGCCGGGTCGAGTCCGGGGAAACGGTTGCGGATTTCGTGGATCAGACCGACCACGAGGTCGATCGGCTTGGTGCCGTGCAGGGCGCCATTGGCCTTGCCGCGCCCGCGCGGAGTGCGGATCGCGTCGTACACATACGCTTCGGTACTCAAGACAGCAGCCTTTCGATGAGGGTCAGGCGAGAAGAGAACGGCCGATGATTTCCTTCATGATCTCCGTCGTGCCACCGTAGATCGTCTGGATACGGCCATCCGTGAAAGCCCTGGCAACGCGGTATTCCGTCATATAGCCGTAGCCGCCGTGCAATTGCAGGCAGCGGTCGGCGACGCGCTTTTGCAGTTCGGTGGCCCACCACTTGGCCATCGACGCGTGTACGGCGTCGAGTTCCCCGTTCGAGTGATCCACAATGCATCGGTCGAGAAACGCACGGGTGACAGCGCATTCGGTGGCCATTTCGGCGATCTCGAACCGGATGTGCTGAAGCTTGGAGAGCGGCCGCCCGAAGGCCTCGCGCTCCTTCACGTACTGGGTGGTGATCTCGAGCAGATACTCCGCGGCGGCGATCCCGGCGACGGCTATGCCCATCCGCTCCTGCGCGAGATTGGTCATCAGATGGATGAAGGCGCCGTTCAGCTCGCCGAGCAGATTCTCCTTGGGGACGCGTACGTCGTCGAAGAACAGCTCGGCCGTGTCCTGCGACTTCTGGCCGATCTTGTCGAGGTTGCGGCCGCGCTCGAAGCCGTCCATGCCGCGTTCGACGACCAGCAGCGAGAGGCCCTTGGCCCCGCCCTCGGGGGTGGTCTTGGCGACGACGACCACCAGGTCGGCGAGGATGCCGTTGGAGATGAAGGTCTTGGAGCCGTTGAGGATCCAGTGGTCGCCACGGTCCTCGGCGGCGGTGCGAATGCCCTGGAGGTCGGAGCCCGCGCCCGGCTCGGTCATCGCGATGGCGGTGATGATCTCGCCGCTGCAGAATCCGGGCAGCCAGCGCCGCTTCTGCTCATCGGTCGCGAGGCCGGTGAGGTAGGGGCCGATGATGTCGTTGTGCAGTCCGAGCGCGAGCCCGGCCGCGCCCGCCCGGGTGAACTCCTCTGCCAGGACGGCGCTGTAGCGGAAGTCGGAGTTCCCACCGCCTCCGTACTCCTCGGGCACGGCGAGTCCGAGCAGCCCCTGCCTCCCCGCGGCCAGCCAGGCGTCCCGGCTGACGATGCCGTCCTTCTCCCACTGCTCGTAGTGCGGCAGGACCTCCTTGGCGAGGAAGGTGCGGACACTCTCGCGGAACGCGTCGTGCTCGGCGGTGAAGATCTGGCGCTTCAACTCTTGACCTCCTCGGCGGGCCCGGCGAGGCCGGGCAGCTCCCAGTCGCGGGCCACTTCCGCGGTGTCGGCGCCCGGCTGGGCGGGGCCCCGGTACACGGAGCCGGGTGTGGCGGAGAAGCGGGGCGCGGGCGCGGGCTGAGTGAGTCCGCCGTGGTCGACGAAGGTTCCGCGGGCCGCGAGATGGGGGTGCGAGGGGGCTTCCCGCAAGGAGAGGACCGGCGCGACACAGGCGTCAGAGCCCTCGAAGACTGCGGTCCACTCCTCGCGCGTCCTGGTCTTGAAGCGGGCGGCGACGGCGGCGCGCAGCTCACCCCAGCGGGCGAAGTCCTTACGCGCCGGGGCCTCGTCCTTGATGCCGAGCAGCTCGATGAACTCGTTGTAGAACTGCTGCTCCAGTGCGCCGACCGCCATGTACTGGCCGTCGGCGGTCTCGTAGTTGCCGTAGAAGGGGCAGCCGCCGTCGAGCAGATTCGCCCCGCGCCGGTCCTGCCAGCCGCCGGCCGCCATCATCCCGTGGATCATCGTGGCGAGATGAGCGGCCCCGTCGACGATCGCCGCGTCCACGACCTGGCCGGACCCGCCCTCGCTGCGGGCGTGCTGCAGGGCCGCGAGCACTCCGACGACGAGGTAGAGCGAGCCGCCTGCATAGTCGCCGACGAGGTTGGCCGGGACGGCAGGCGGCTCGTCGGGCTTGCCGATCATGCCGAGGGTGCCGGTGACGGCGATGTACGCGATGTCGTGCCCGGCACGCTGGGCGAGCGGTCCCTCTTGGCCCCAGCCGGTCATCCGCCCGTACACCAGACGCGGATTGCGGGCGAGGCACTGCTGCGGCCCGACGCCGAGCCGTTCGGCTACGCCGGGCCGGTAGCCCTCGATGAGTACGTCGGCCCGCTCCACCAGATCGAGGACCTGTCCGGCGCCGGCCGCCGCCTTGAGGTCGATCAGTACGGAGCGCTTGTTCCGGTTGGTGAGGTCGTACGCCGGATCGATGCTCAGCCCCGAGCCGCCGGGCCGGTCGACCCGTACGACATCGGCGCCGAGGTCGGCCAGGAGCATGGCGGCGAACGGACCGGGCCCGATGCCCGCCAGTTCGACCACACGCACTCCGGCCAGCGGGCCGTTGCCCATCGCTGCCATCAAGCCCCCAACACTGTGACACAACTGATGTAACACCAGTGATGGTAAGAACGCGTTCCACCCGGCACAAGGCCCCGGGCCGAGCAAGCGCTTAGAATTGTCGGCAGCCTACTCCCCCGCGGCGGCACGCCCAGATCGCTGTGGGAACCTTGGCGCGGCGGACCGTCCAGGCCACGCGGCCTGGCATGTTACCGATCGGAAACGCATCTTCTCCCGACCCCGTCCGCACGCTAGCCTCAGCCACCGACACGACCCCGGGGGCAACGGCGGAGGGCCATTGAACAGGCAGAACGGGACCGGTCGCGCGCAGCGCCCGTACGACATCGTGCTCTTCGGAGCGACGGGCTTCGTCGGCGCGCTCACCGCGGAGTACCTCGCGGCGCACGCCCCCGACGGATGCCGCTGGGCCGTCGCGGGCCGCAGCCGGAAGAAGCTGGAGCGGTTGCGAGAGCGCCTTGCCGCCAAGCATCCCGGCTGCGCCGAGGTGCCGCTGATCGAGGCGGACGCGGACGACCCCGAGGCGCTGCGCGAACTCGCCGAGTCCACCCATGTGGTGGCCACGACGGTCGGCCCCTACATCTGGTACGGCGAGCCGCTGGTCGCCGCCTGCGCGGAGGCCGGGACCGACTACGTCGACCTGACCGGCGAGCCCGAGTTCGTGGACCTGATGTACGTACGGCATGACGCGCGGGCCCGGGAGACTGGGGCGCGGCTCGTCCACGCCTGCGGCTTCGACTCCGTCCCGCACGACCTGGGGGCGTACTTCACCGTCCAGCACCTTCCCGAGGACGTGCCGCTGCGCGTCGACGGCTTCGTACGCTCCAACGCCATGTTCTCCGGCGGGACGTTCGCCTCCGCGCTCACCGCCATGGGCCGCGGCCGGCAGATGCTGCGGGCCGCGCACGACCGTCGGCTGCACGAGCCGCGACTGGTGGGACGGCGGGCGCGGGCCCCGCTCGCCGGGCCGCGGTTCAGCCGGGAGACCGGCGCGTGGGCGCTGCCGCTGCCGACGGTGGACCGGCAGATCGTGGCGCGCTCGGCGCGGGCACTGCCGCGGTACGGCCCGGACTTCCGCTACCGGCACTACGCTGCCGTCCGCACGCTTCCCATGGCGGCGGGTGGCACGGCGGCCGTTGGCGCGCTCTTCGGCCTGGCTCAACTTCCTCCTGCCCGGCGCTGGTTGTCGGACCGGATCAAGCCGGGTGAGGGTCCGGACGAGCGGCGCAGGGCGAAGAGCTGGTTCTCGGTGCGTTTCGTGGGCGAGGGCGGCGGCCGCACGGTCTTCACGGAGGTCTCGGGCGGCGATCCGGGCTACGACGAGACGGCGAAGATGTTCGCCGAGTCGGCGCTGAGCCTGGCCTTCGACCAACTGCCGGGTGCCGCGGGGCAGGTCACGACGGCGGTCGCGATGGGTGATGCGCTGCTGGAGCGGCTGCAGGCGGCGGGCATCCGGTTCCGGGTGGCCGCCACGCGCTGAGGAGCCCGGGAGCCGGCCGAACAGGGGCGGGAGGTCAGCCGGTCAGCGCCGCGTAGACCATCGACCCCACCCAGCCGAAGCCCGCGAGGGCGGCCAGGATGAGCACGGATGTCACGATGCGCTCGACGGGGTGGATGGTGATCTCGGTTGCGCTGTGCGTCGTGTGAGTCGTCATGCCAGGGAGCATGCCGAGCGCGCCCGGCACCTGACATCCGCTCGGATACTCAGTCCGCAGGCGCAGGTACCCAGGTACTCGCTGCCATGGCCGGGGGCGCCTACGCGGTCGCCTCCGCCAGGGCACGCCTGCACAGCCGGTCGGCCAGCCGCGTGCTCTCGGGGAGCCGGTAGCCGGGCGCGAGGCGGAGGGTGTGCGCGCAGGCGTTGTCGAGCGTCGTGCGGTGGCCGACGGAGACGAAGACCGGCTTGACGCCGTCCTGGGTGCGCAGCGCCCGGCCGACCTCCTCGCCGTCCTCCGCGCGCAGCGCAGCGAAGTCGCCGCGCCGTGGCCCCAGTTCGCCATAGCTGAAGGCGAAGGGGTTCTTGGCGACACCGATCACCGGCAGCCCGGTCAGCACGCCGAGATGGCTGGCGAGCCCGAAGCGGCGGGGGTGCGCCCGGCCGTAGCCGTCGCAGACGACGAGACCGGGGTCCTGGGTGAGGGACTCCAGGGCGGCGAGCACGGCCGGGATCTCCCGGAAGGCCAGCAGCCCGGGCACGTAGGGGAAGGCGACCCTGCCCACCGCGGTGGCCTCCTCGACGACCGTGAGCGTCGCGGCGTCCAGTACGACGGCCGCCGCAGCGACGACATCGCGCTCGTCGTCGTACGCCACGTCGACGCCGGTCACCAGGCCCGTACCCGGCTCGGGCCCCGGCTCGTCCAGGACGACGCGCGTGCGCAGCTCGTCCTGGACGGCCAGGGCCGCACTCTCGTCGGCGGGCCAGTCGGCGGGCGTCTCGATGATCTTCATGATGCCATCCACCCTACGACCGCGGCTCGATGCCGACGTGACGTAACCTGGCGATCATGTTCGTACTGGAATTGACCTACACGGCACCGGTCGAGCGCGTCGACGAGCTCCTCGAGGCACATGTGGCCTGGCTGGACGCGCTGTACGAGGAGGGCGTGTTCATCGCGTCGGGCCGCAAGAACCCGCGCGACGGCGGGGTGATCCTGGCCGTGGGGGACGACCGCGCGCGGATCGAGAAGATCGCGGCGGCCGACCCCTTCACGGTCGGCGGTGTGTGCGAGTACCGGATCACGGAGTTCATCGCGACGAAGACCGCGCCCGAACTCGCCCCGTACAAGCAGCAGTTGCCCTCGTAGGGCCTAGAACTCCAGCCGGGCGACGCGGCCCTAGAACTCCAGCCGGGCGACGCGGCCCTTCTCGCCCGATGCCCAGCAGCCGAAGTCGGCTGCGCAGTCGACCGTGTCGTACGAACCGGTGTCGACCGTGCGCCAGCTGCGGCCGCCGTCCAGCGTCAGATCGGTCCCGGTCGGTCCCACCGCGAGCGCGGCCGACCTGCTGTGCGGCAGCCAGGCCACGCCGGAACGGTAGGCCGGCGGCGGTGTCTTCGACTGCTGCCAGCTGCGGCCGCCGTCCCCGCTGACCGCTCCGGCGTTCGGAGACGCCTGGCCGGCGCGGTAGTCGCCGCCGACCGCGATGCCGTGGGCACGGTCACGGAAGGCGAGCCCGAACACCCCACGCGCCGGATCCCCTGCCGGGACGGTCGATTCGGCGACGGTCCAGTTCAGGCCGCGGTCGGCGGAGTGCAGCACGCGCGCCGTGGCGCCGCCGCCGGTCGCCAGCCAGGCGTCCTTCGGTCCGGAGCTGACCAGACACTGACCGCTGGCGGCGAAGGCCGCCTCGCCCGGCAGCGCCGCCGGCATACCGGCGTTCGGCAGCACCTTCCACGACTTACCGCCGTCGCCGGTGGACAGGATGCGGTACTTGCCGTCCACCGGGTCGCTCATGGCGAGGCCGTGCCGGCTGTCGAAGAAGGTGATGCAGTCGTAGAAGGCCTTCGGGTCGGTATTGCGGAAGGACTCGGTCCAGCTCGCCCCGCCGTCCTCGGTGCGGAACACCCGGGACGCCTCGCCCTCCCCGATGGCCAGCACCACCGCGCGCCTGCCGTCGAACGCCTCGATGTCGCGGAATTCCAGCCCGCCCGCCCCCGGCGGGGAGACGTTTCGCCAGCTGCGACCGCCGTCCGCGGTGCGCAGCACCGTGCCCTTCGAGCCCGCGACCCAGGCGGCCTTGCGGCTGACGGCGGCGAGGCCCCTGAACCGTACGTCGGCGCCGGTGTCCTTCACGTTCCAGCTCGGCCCCTTCGCGCTGCCCACACCGCCACCGGTCTGCTCGGCCGCCTGCGCCGGTGCGGCCAGCGCCGCGGCCACCGCCGCCGCGCACAGTCCCACCGACACCGTTCGTCTCGTCTTCCCCATGGACGTCATGGCGCTGGAAGCTAGCCCACCGGCCGGACCCCGTCCAGGGTGCGGCCGGTGGCCCGCGTTCATACGCTGGGCTCATGTCCCAGCCCAAGGAGTACGAGGGCCGGGAGGCCACCGTCACCTTCGAGCCGCGGCGCTGTCTGCACGCGGCCGAGTGCGTACGAGGTCTTCCGCAGGTCTTCGACCTCGACCGGCGGCCGTGGGTGCAGCCCGACGGCGCCGCCGCCGACCGCGTCGCCGAAGTGGTGCGCCGCTGCCCGTCCGGCGCCCTGCAGTACCGGCTGTCCGACGGCCCCGCCGAGGAGCCCGACCGGCCGACCACCGTCGGCCCGACCCTCGCCGGGCAACTCGTCATGCGCGGCGATCTCGACATCCGCACCGCGCACGGCGACCGGCACGAGACGCGGGTGACGCTGTGCGGCTGCGGCGCGAGCGGCAATCAGCCCTATTGCGACCATTCGGGGCCCTGCGCAGAGCGGTGACGCACGTCACCCTCTCTCCCGATGCACGGATTGAGTCTGCCTGTCGTCTCTCCCGGTGTCAGGGAGACGTCAGCGAGCCATGCAAGAAGGAGCAGGCCTTGTCCACCGTCATCGAGCAGGCCGTGCAGGCCCGGCTGGTCGCCTCCGCGCCCCAGATGGAGTCTGTTCCGGTAACGCTGCGTTACGACCGTGAGGATCCCTTCGCCGTACGGATGGCTTTCCCGCCCCCGGCGACGCTGGAGGGCAACGAAGTGTCCTGGGCGTTCTCGCGCGAGCTGCTCGCGGCGGGCATCGACGCTCCGGCCGGCGTCGGTGACGTACGCGTCAGGCCCTACGGCTACGACCGCACGGTGCTGGAGTTCCACGCCCCGGAGGGTGTGGCGATGGTGCATGTCCGCACCAGCGAGCTGCGCCGCTTCCTCAGGCGCGTCCAGGTCCTGGTCCCCACCGGCCGTGAGCACATCTACCTGGATCTCGACCACAATCTGGCCGAGCTGCTGCGCGACGCCTGCTGACTTCTGAGGTCCCGCTACCCATGGGCCGACCCCCGCGGCCCATCACGTCGCGTCGGGTGCGGCGGCCGGTTGTCCAGGCAGCACCGGACGAAGTCCTGGATGACCGGGTTGGTGTCGGCAGAGGGCGCCCAGGCGATGCCGACGCTGCTGGGGCTGACGCCGGTGACGGCCCGGTAGACGATGCCGGGGCGGGGGTAGAAGCGGGCGGCGGATTCGGGGGCGAGGGCGATGCCGTAGCCGTTGGCGATCGCGTTCAGCCATTCGTCGGGGTTTTCTGTGACGGTTCCGATGCGGGCAGGCCGACCCTCGCGTTCGTCGGCGGCCAGCCAGTACTCCTGCCACGGGCCGGTCTCGGGCGGCGCGGCCACGAACGGCTCGTCCCACAGCTCCCGGAACGGGATCTCGTCCCGTCCGGCCAGCGGGTGTGCGCTGGGCAGCACGACACACCGCGCCTCCGTCAGCAGCACCTCGACGCGCAACTCGTCCTGGCCGGGGAAGGGCAGCCGTAGCAGCGCGGCGTCGACATCCCCGTCGCCGAGCCCGGCGGTCGGGTCGGACCAGGGTGACTGCCGCATGTCCACCCGCCAGCCCGGCCGACGGCGGACGAAGGCGGCGATGATCTGCGGGGTGAGCTCGTTGGCGGCGCTGGCCAGGAACCCGACCCGCAGCACGCGGGCGGCCCGGGCGGCCGCGCTCCTCGTCTCCCGCAGCACCAGCTCCCAGTCGGCGAGCAGCCCGGGCACCCCGTCGGCCAGGGCACGGCCTGGTTCTGTGAGAGCCATCCCGGCCCGGGAGCGAGTGAACAGCTCCACGCCCAGCTGGGCCTCCAGTTGCCTGATCTGCTTGGTCAGCGCCGGCTGCGACACGAACAGCCGTTCCGCGGCGCGGGTGAGGTTCTCCTCCTGCGCGACGGCAGCGAAGTACCGCAGCAGCCGTGTGTCCACATCCATGCCGCCAGGTTATGGATGCAGGTATTGGACCCGCAACGCCGGACGTGAGGAAGGTGGAGGACAAGAAAGAAGGCGCATTCGGCTTGTTCTCGGCCCGGGAGGAATCCATGTTCACCGCGTACGCCACGGTCACCGCCGTGACCGCGACTGCCCTCGGTTACGGCGCATATCTGGACTTCGTCCACCACGAGTCGATCGTCGCGATTGCAGACAGACTGAGTGTGCCCCGGTCGTGGATGGTCCCGTTGGGCACCCTCCTCGCAGCCGGCGCGCTCGGACTGCTGATCGGCTTTGCTGTGCCGTTGATCGGAACGGCCGCCGCGGCAGGCCTCGTGCTGTACTTCATCGGCGCCCTGGGCGCACACCTGCGAGTGGGCGACCGCAGGCTCGGCGCCGCGGCCGTATTCCTCTCGCTGGCCGTCGCCGTACTGGCCCTGGGCTTGGCTCACCACGGCGCCTTGTGACCTGCCGTCACCAGGTGAGTGTCATCCGCTCGGTGTCCCAGGACAGAAGGCGGAGCCGGGCGGCAAGCGACAGGCATCCATCGGGCACGGCGACGCCTCCTTGCCCGCTCACAATAATTCGTTGACGCCGCCACAGCCCGCTCCTACGGTGTACAGCGGTTCTGTCGTCGTCGATTGGAGTAGGACGTTGCTCGTCTGAGGTCCTGAGACACCGTGCGTCACAGCTTCTTCAAGCATGCTGTGCGCTCCGCGTGCGACCTCGGCGTTCGAGCCGTCCTCCCCGACCGGGCCCTTTCCCTCTTCCTCCCGGCCGCCGTCGCCCGCACTGCGGTGTCTCCACCCGTTGCCCACACCCTTTTCCACGCAACCGGGAGACCCGTATGTCTACTGTCCCCACTCACATCACCTGCTCCTCCCTCACCTTCACCTGGCCGGACGGCACCGGCGTACTCGACGACTTCCAACTGGCCGTCGGCCCGGGCAGAACTGGCCTCACCGGCCTCAACGGGTCAGGAAAGTCAACGCTGCTGAGGCTGATCGCCGGTGATCTGACGCCGACGGGCGGAACGGTGCGCACCACGGGCGAGGTCGGCTACCTGCCGCAGAACCTGGTGCTCGACACCGCACTGCGGGTCGACCAGGTGCTGGGCATCGCCGGGACGCGCGCCGCGCTGCACGCCATCGAAGCGGGCGATCCGAGCGAGGAGCACTTCACGGCTGTCGGCGACGACTGGGACGTCGAGGAGCGGGCGCAGGCCACCCTCGGCCAGCTCGGGCTCGGCCACATCGGCCTCGACCGGGCCATCGGCGAGGTCTCGGGCGGCGAGGGCGTCCTGCTGCGGCTGGCCGCTCTGCTGCTGGCCAGGCCGGATGTGCTGCTGCTCGACGAGCCGACCAACAATCTCGATCTGTACGCGCGCAGACGGCTGTACGAGGCCGTTGCCGCCTGGTCCGGCGTGATGGTCGTGGTCAGCCATGACCGTGAACTGCTGGAGCTGGTCGACCAGATCGCCGATCTGCGCGACGGGGAGGTCACGTGGTACGGCGGCAGCTTCTCCGCGTACGAGGAGACGCTCGCCGTCGAACAGGAAGCCGCGGAGCGCATGGTGCGCGTCGCCGAGGCCGACGTACAGCGGCAGAAGCGTGAACTGACCGACGCCCACGTCAAGTTGGCCCGCCGTAAGCGGTACGGACAGAAGATGTGGGACTCCAAGCGTGAGCCGAAGATCGTCATGGGTGCGCGCAAACGCGCGGCCCAGGAGTCGGCGGGCAAGCACCGCATCATGCACACGGAGAAGCTCGCCGAGGCGAAGGAGCGGCTCGACGAGGCCGTGGACGCGGTCAGGGACGACGACGAGATCCGTATCGAGCTGCCGCACACCAAGGTCCATCCGGGCCGGGGCGTACTGCGGCTGCGGGAGCTGCGGCTGCGCTACGGAGCCGAGGTGAGGGGAGAGTTCGAGGTGCGCGGCCCCGAGCGGATCGCGCTGGTCGGCCGCAATGGAGCGGGCAAGACGACTCTGCTGCGCACGGTCACCGGCGAGCTGGCACCGGTGGCCGGCGAGGCGGTGGCCGAGGTCCCGCTGCGCTTTCTGCCGCAGCGGCTCGATGTGCTCGACGATGGGCTGAGCGTGGTGGAGAACGTGGCGCGGTTCGCGCCGGACGCCACCAACAACCGGATCAGGGCGCGGCTCGCGCGCTTCCTGTTCCGGGGCGCACGTGCCGACCAGCTCGTCGGGACACTGTCGGGCGGCGAGCGGTTCCGCGCGGCGCTCGCCGCACTGCTCCTCGCCGAGCCTGCGCCGCAGCTGCTGATGCTCGACGAGCCGACGAACAACCTGGACATGGCGAGTGTGCGGAGGCTGACGGCGGCACTGGAGTCGTACGAGGGGGCGCTGATCGTGGTGAGTCACGATGTGCCATTCCTGGAGTCGATCGGCATCACGCGCTGGCTGCTGCTGGACGGCGAACTCCGTGACATCACCGCGGACGAGGTACGGGAGGGTGAGCTGCCGATGCCGTGAACGTGCAGGTCCCGTTCCCACGCGCCTCGCGCCGTGGGATTCCTTCGCCCCAGGGCGGCGGGTCATGATGGGCGGACCGGACCGTGACACCCCCTGGAGAACCCCCGTGCCCAGCAGGAAAGCCCTGATCCGCCGTCCCAGCCCGCGCCTCGCCGAGGGCCTGGTCACCCATATCGAGCGCTCCCCGGTCGACGCCGGTCTGGCGCTCCAGCAATGGGAGACCTACGCCGAGACCTTGCGTGAGCACGGTTGGCAGACCGTCGAGACGGAGCCGGCCGACGACTGCCCGGACAGCGTCTTCATCGAGGACACGGTGGTGGTGTTCCGCAATGTCGCGCTGATCGCCCGCCCGGGCGCGGAGTCCCGCAGGCCGGAGACGACGGCCGTCGAGGAGACCCTCGCCCGTCTCGGCTGCTCGGTGAACTGGGTGTGGGAGCCGGGCACCCTCGACGGCGGCGACGTCCTGAAGATCGGCGACACGATCTACGTGGGCCGCGGCGGCCGGACGAACGCGGCGGGGGTGCAGCAGCTGCGCGCCGCCTTCGAGCCGCTCGGCGCCCGTGTCGTGGCCGTGCCCGTGAGCAAGGTGCTGCACCTGAAGTCGGCCGTGACCGCCCTGCCGGACTCCACCGTCATCGGCTACCCGCCGCTGATCGACACCCCGTCCGTCTTCCCCCGCCACCTCCCGGTGCCGGAGGAGTCGGGCGCGCATGTGGTGCTGCTCGGCGGCGGGAAGCTGCTGATGGCGGCGAGCGCGCCGAAGACCGCGGAGCTGTTCACGGATCTCGGCTACCAGCCCGTGACGGTGGACATCAGCGAGTTCGAGAAGCTCGAAGGCTGCGTGACCTGCCTCTCCGTACGCCTCCGTGACCTGTACGCATAACAGAATGTAACCGGACATCCGGGAAGCGGGCTTGGCCGACAGCTTACTGCGCCTTTAACCTACGGTTTCGTAACCTACGAATACGTAGGTAGCTCTCCCCCGTCCTCCAGGAGTACCAGTGACGATCACCTCTCCCCACCTCGGCAGCTCGGAAGCGTGGACAGACGCCCGGCTGCTGTATGCGCTGGAAGAGGTGGTGGAGAAGGAACTGAACCGCCATCTCAAGGTCGCCAAGGACTGGATGCCGCACGAGTACGTGCCCTTCAGCGACGGCCGCAACTTCCCCGGCTTGTTCGAGGACGGCCAGGCCTGGGAGCCCGAGCAGTCCAAGGTCACCGACATCGGCAAGATCGCGCTGGTCGTGAACCTGCTGACCGAGGACAACCTCCCCAGCTACCACCACGAGATCGCCAGCCTCTTCGGCCGCGACGGCGCCTGGGGCACCTGGGTGCACCGCTGGACGGCGGAGGAGGGCCGGCACGGCATCGTGATGCGCGACTACCTGCTCACCTCGCGCGCCGTCGACCCGGACAAGCTCGAGGAGTTCCGGATGGCGCACATGGCGGAGGGCTTCGAGTCCGACAACCGCCACTCGATGCTGCACTCGGTGGCGTACGTCGCCTTCCAGGAGCTCGCCACGCGCGTCTCGCACCGCAACACCGGCCATCAGTCGGGCGACCCGGTCTGCGACCGGATGCTGGCGCGGATCGCGACCGACGAGAACCTGCACATGGTCTTCTACCGGAATCTGCTGGGCGCTGCCTTCGAGATCGCCCCCGATCTGACGATGCAGGCCGTGCGTGACGTCGTGGTCAACTTCCGGATGCCGGGACACGGCATGCCGGGCTTCGAGCGGGCCGCCGCGCAGATGGCGATCGGCGAGATCTACAACATGCGGATCCACCACGACGACGTGCTCCAGCCGGTGCTGCGCTTCCTCAAGGTGCTGGACATCGACGGTCTCGGCCCGGAGGGCCTCAAGGCGCAGGAGGAGCTCGGCCTGTACATGGGCGGGCTGGACTCCGAGGCGAGCAAGTTCGACGAGAAGCTCGCGGCGCGCAAGGCGCGGATGGCGGCGCGAGCGGCCGGCTGACCGTCCCCGGCCGGTCCTCCGGCCGTTCCGGGTCATACGTGCGCCGTCACCCGTCATACGTACGCCGTCACCCGGCCCAGGGCCGCATCGCGCACGTCTGCGTCCGCATGGCGGCGCAGCTTTCGCGGCTGTGCCCGCCACGGCTCGGTCCAGTGGGTGTGTGAGCCGTCGGCCGTGACGGCGGGGAGAGCTGGGGAGAGCTTCCGTGTGGCCGTCGGCATCGGCGACCTGCCTGGCGGCGGCGAGCAGCGTCCCGGTGTCGCCGGTCCGCTGCCCGCCGTCGAGCAGATCGTAGGCGCGTGCTCAACGCGCCTACGACAGCGGGGAGTACGACGCTGCCCCACCTCCCCCACCTCCGCCGGGCTCAGTTCTGCGCCCGCTGGAGGCGGTACCGCTCCTTCTCCGAGAGCCCGCCCCACACCCCGAATCTCTCGTCATGAGTCAGCGCGTACTCCAGGCACGCCACTCGCCCCTCGCACGCCCCGCACAACTGCTTCGCCTCGCGTGTCGATGAGCCAGGGGCCGGGAAGAAGAATTCCGGGCCCGCCTGGGCGCACAGTGCGGTCTCCTGCCAGGAGAGTTCTTGGTCGGTGGTGGTGTTGATCGGCATGCGGGACACGTTCCCCTGTGCCGATAAACGCCGGGTCAATGAAGCATCAACGACCCCACGCCTTTCGCCCATCGCCCCCAGAACCGCGTCAGTCCTCCGACTGCACCCCTTGCATCACCGCGAAGCGCGCGCCCGCCGGATCCGCCAGCTTGGCGAAGCGGCCCACGCCCTCCATGTCGACCGGGACCATCCTGACCTTGCCGCCCATCCGGTGCGTTTTGGCCACCGCCGCGTCGCAGTCCTCGACCTCGAAGTACGGCAGCCAGTAGGGTCCGCCGGTCTCCACCGGGTCCGCGGCCAGTGCGACGATTCCGCCGAACATCGCCTCCGCGCCCGCGCCCGCCGGGTTGACCATCGTGTACGAACCCGTACCGTCCGGCAGCGGCATCGTCGATGTCTCCCAGCCGAAGACTCCGCTGTAGAAGTTGAGGCCCGCGGCCGGGTCGTCGGTGTACAGCTCCGCCCAGCAAAGCGTGTTGGGGTCGTTGACGACGTCCAGGCCCTTGATCCGCCCCGGCTGCCAGGTCGCGAAGCCCGCGCCCGCCGGGTCGGTGAAGACCGCCATGCGGCCCATGTCGAAGACGTCCATCGGCTGGAACAGCACCGCACCGCCGCCCTGCTCGACCATCTTGGCCGTGGCGTCGGCGTCGGGCGACTGGAAGTAGACGGTCCAGCCCGGACCGCCCTGCTCGGGGCTGACGGTCATGCCGCCCGCGACGGTCTTGCCGTCCAGCTGGTACATGCCGTAGCCGCCCGCTTCGGGGCCCGCCGACTGGAAGGTCCAGCCGAACAGGCCGCCGTAAAAGTCGTTCGCCGCCTCGATGTCGGGCGTGCCGAGATCGAGCCAGTTCGGAGTACCTGTGACAAAACGGGTGGTGAGCATGGTGCGCTCCTTCGTGGGAATCCCGCTGTCTGATGGCCCCGAGTCTGCTACCGATCCCGCACCCGCGCATCCAGTACACGCCCGCCTCCAGCGGCCGAATTCATCCACGTCCGACAGCCCCCGCGGCCGGACCTAGTGGTCGTGGGCGGCCGCCGGGTGATCCGGATGATGCGGCTCGTACCCGGGAATCGTCCCGTCCGGCTTCGCCACCAGAAACAGCCCCGCCATCCCCATGTCCGAGTGGCTCTGGACATGGCAGTGGTACATCCATGCCCCCGCCCCGACGTGCTCCCCGGCGATGATCTGGAAGCCGAACGAGTCCGCCGGGCCCGTGATCTTGTTGTCGATCACCCGGCTGACGTCGGCCGGGCCGTCCAGCAGGCCTGTCCTGTTGTCAGCCCAGCGGTGACCGTGCATATGGAACGTGTGGTAGTACTCGCCGTGCGTGATCATGATGATCTCGACGCGATCCCCCACCGTGGCCCGGAAGTCGGGACTCGCGTTCGCAGGCTTGTTGTTGATCGTCATGTCGTTGAAGACGATGGTGAACTGCTTGTCCGGGAGGATGTCACCCTTCCTGCGGACCACCACCGGGCCGTAGAGGCCCTTGCGGATGCCTCCCGTGCCGTGGTCCGTGCCCACCACATGGTCGTGGTAGTGCCAGTAGCCCGCGCTGCCCGCGCGCCAGGTGCCGTCCGCGCGTTTGCCCGGAATGTGGGTGCGCCAGGTGTACGTGCGGGTGGCGCCGGGTTCGACATGGCTCTTGCTGAGCCTGGTGCCGTCGTTGGCGATGTCGTAGTCCACACCGTGGGCGTGCAGGCTCACCGGCACGTCCATCGCGTTCTCGAACTCGATGTGCAGGGTGTCGCCTTCGACCAGTTCGATCAGCGGGCCGGGGATCGAAGCCTTGCCCTTCTCCAGGCCGTAGCCCATCTGACCGTCCGGCAACTTCTCCGCGTACAGCTTGAGATGGCGTATCCGGCCGCCGGCCGGGGCAGTCTTCGGTGCGCCCGCCGCCGACGTGGCGCCGGTCGCGCTCGGGGCCGAAGTCAGCGACAACGATGTCACACCCGTCGCCGCGACCGCGCTCCCCGCCAGCAGCCGCCGGTTGAAGCTCCGTCTGTCCATGCCGAACTCCCCAGTTCCGTACGGAGATTGACGGGGCGCAAGTGACCCCGGGGACGACCACACGGTAGCCGGGGGATCTTCGTTTATCCACACCCAGGACAAAGTTCGTGCCATTGCGGTCTTACCTATTGGCGAACCACGAAAAGGGGTCTAGTTTCCAAGGCTGTCGTTGTGACCAAAGAGGGGTACGTGACCACATGAAGCGCGCACCACATCACAGGTCGAGATCCCGAAGAAGCGGACTGGCGGCGGCCCTTGGGGTCGGCGCACTGACCGTGTCCCTGCTCGGCGGCGGCGATGTCGCCGCGGCCAGGCCCTATCCGGAGCCGCCTTCGACAACGTTGTCCCTGCCGTCGCCTCCCGGCGGCCAGAATGTGCGGGTCCTCGTCTTCCACGCCTCCGCCACCGAGGAGGTCCCGACCGTCAACGCCGGTATCGCGGCGATCGAGACCATCGGGCAGACCGGTCCTGCCGCGGGCCGGTTCAAGACCGAAGCCACCGACGACGCCTCCGTGTTCACCAATGCCACCAAGCTCGGCAGGTACAACGCGATCGTCTTCCTGACAGGCGGCGGCGATGTGCTCGACCCGGAGCAGGAGGCCGGGCTCGAGACGTATCTGGAGGCCGGCGGAGGTTTCCTGGGCATCCATGACGCGGCGCGTACCGAGCCGTACTCCGAATGGTTCACCGGGCTGATCGGCGCCCGGCCGACCGGCGCCCCGAGCGCGATCCAGCGCGCGACGGTCGAGGTCGGCGACCGTCAGCATCCGGCCACCAAGTCGCTTCCGCTCCAGTGGAAGCGGCCCGACAGGTGGTTCAACTGGGCGGCGAACCCGTCCGGAAGCGTGCACACCGTGGCCCGCGTCAAGGAGAACTCGTACAAGCCCGGCGCCGGCGCCAACGGCTGGGACCATCCCGTCTCCTGGTGCCGTGACTACGACGGCGGCCGCTCCTTCTACACCGGCATGGGCGGTACGGCCGACAGCTTCGCCGAGACCGACTTCCGCGACCATCTGCGCGGCGCCCTCGCCTGGACCACCCGCCTCTCGCGCGCCGACTGCAAGGCCACCATCAACGCCAACTACACCGCCGAGCGCGTCACCCAGCCCAACCAGCCGGGGCAGAACGACCAGATCGGCGAGCCGCACGGCCTGGTCACCGCCCCCGACGGCCGGGTCCTCTACATCGGACGCGGCGGCGCCGACTCCAGCAAGCCCGTCGTGACCGACTGGAACAACCCCGACATGGGCAAGGGCCAGGGCGAAGTCCATGTCTACGACCCGAAGACCAGGAAGGTGACCCTCGCCGGGTCCCTCACCGTCTTCGGCAACAAGGGCGGCGGCGATGAGCTGATCAAGGTCGAGGAGGGCCTGCTCGGCATCGAGCTGGATCCCGGCTTCATGACCAACGGCTGGGTGTATCTGCACTACACACCGCACTCCGGGATCAACAGGGACACGCATATGGCCGAACGCCGGGTCTCCCGCTTCACGCTCGACCCGGCCACCGGCAAGCTGGACCTGGCGAGCGAGAAGGTGCTGCTCAAGTGGCCGGTGCAGATCCACAGTTGCTGCCACGCGGGCGGCGGTATGGCCTGGGACTCGCAGCAGAATCTCTATATCGCCACCGGTGACAACAACTCCTCCGGTTTCAGCGGCGGTTACTCCGGCAACAACCCCCAGCCGAACTTCAAGGGCGTTTCCTTCGCCGACGCCCGCCGCACCGCGGGCAACACCAACAACCTCAACGGCAAGATCCTGCGGATCCACCCCGAGGACGACGGGACGTACACGCTCCCGGCAGGCAACCTCTTCACCGGCGCCGAACCGGACGAGGGCGGCGGCAAGACCCGCGGCGAGATCTATGTGATGGGCGTGCGCAACCCGGCGCGTATCTTCATCGACAAGTCGACGGACATCCTCTACGCGGGCTGGGTCGGCCCGGACGCCGGCGCACCGTCGACGACCTGGGGTCCGGCCAAGTACGACACGTTCTCCGCCATCACCAAGCCGGGCAACCACGGCTGGCCGTACTGCATGGGCAACAAGCAGCCCTACCGCGACCGCAATCTGCCCGATCCGAGCAAGCCGCTCGGCTGGTACAACTGCGACGCCCCGAAGAACGAGTCGCCCAACAACGACGGCCTGGTGAATCTGCCGCCGATCACCTCCAACACCATCTGGTACTCGCCGCAGGGCGGCGGCGTGGACTATCCGCGCGACGCCAACGGCATCCCGAGCTACAAGGCGGAGGAGCAGAAGCTGCTGCTGCCGTGGCTCAAGGGCGGCGGCCAGGCGACCATGAACGGTCCGGTCTACCGCTACGACGCGGCGAGCACCAGCAAGGACAAGTGGCCGTCGTACTGGGACGGCAAGTGGTTCGTCGGTGACTTCTACGACGGCGACCAGCCGCGGCACGCGGTGCTCACCGACCCGAAGACCGTGGGCAAGGGCGGCATCCCGGTGCACGCCGAATCCCTGAAGAAGATCATCCCGGTGGGGGCGAGCGGCATTCGCAACCTCATGGACTGGAAGTTCGCGCCGGACGGCTCGCTGTACGTCCTGGACTACGGGCGCGGATTCTTCACCTCCGACTCCAAGTCGGCGCTGTGGCACGTGACGTACAAGGGCGGCGAGCTCACACCGTCCGCCGACAAGCTGGCACGGAAGGCAGCACAGTGAGACACCTGAGACACAGAACGGCGAGTTTCTGGACGGCCCTGCTGGCCGCGGTGACGATGGTCCTGGGGCTGACGTCCGCGGTCGCGTACGGCCAGAGCGACGACCGGCTCGCCGACCAGGTCCTCACCTGGACGGCCGGCGATCCGATCGACCGCTATCTCTCCTTCCCCACCACCGCGGTGGCGGGGAAGACGACGATCGTGTTCGAGAACAGCAAGGCGACCGGCAACACCAGCGGTATGCCGCACACGCTGACCTTCGACGTCTCCGATCCCGAGTACAACCACGACGTACCGCTGAACATCCTCGCCAATCCCAATGACGACCAGGGCGGCAAGCACACCGCCGAGGTCACGCTGGCCCCCGGCCGGTACCGCTTCCACTGCACCATTCCCGGCCACGGCTCCATGCAGGGGATCCTGACCGTCACAGAAGGCGGCGGCGAGGACACCACCGCGCCCGACACGACCGCGAAGGTCGACGGCGACAAGAACGCTGAGGGCGCATACGTCGGCCAGGCCACCGTGACCGTGTCGGCGACCGACGCGGGATCGGGCGTGGACAGGATCGAGTACGCGGTCGGGGCGGACGGCCCCTGGCAGGCGTACACCGCGCCGGTCGTGGTGAACCAGGTCGGCACCCACAAGATCCGCTACCGGGCCGGCGACAAGGCGGGGAACGTCGCCGCGGAGAAGGCGGTCGACTTCACGGTCGTCGCGCCGCCGACCGACGACAGGACACCGCCGGAGACCTCGGCGACGGTCAGCGGCGAGAAGGACGAGCAGGGCCGGTATCTCCGGATGGCCACGGTCACCGTGACCGCGTCCGACACCGGCTCGGGCGTCAACACCATCGAGTACGCGATCGGTGCGGCCGGCGCCTGGCAGCCGTACACCGCCCCGGTGATGGTGCACGAGGCGGGCACGCACAAGGTCCGCTACAAGGCGACCGACAAGGCCGGGAACGCGGCCGCGGAGAAGGCCGTGGACTTCACGGTCGTCACGCCGCCCGCCGAGGACAAGACCCCGCCGGTGACCTCGGCCGGGGTGAGCGGTGAGAAGAACTCCGACGGCGCATACATCACCAGCGCCAAGGTGACACTCACCGCCACCGACGCGGACTCGGGGGTCGACAAGGTCGAGTACTCCCTCGACGGCGGCCCGTACCTCGCCTATGCCTCTCCCGTCATCGTCGACCGGGTGGGCTTCCACACCGTGCTGCACCGGGCGACCGACAAGGCGGGCAACACCTCCCAGGCGCAGCGGGTGTCGTTCACGATCGCGGAGGGCGGCGGGGTGCCGGCGCCCAACTGCCCAGAGTTCGACGAACGGTTGACGGTGATCGTCGGCACGGTCGACACGGGTGTGCCCAACCGCATCACACGCAGCCGCTGCACCATCAACGAGCTGATCGAGGACGAGAAGGACTGGTCCTCGCACGCGCTGTTCCTCAAGCACGTGGACAAGGTGCTCGACAAGCTCCTCGCTGACGGCGTCATCGACCAGCGCGAGCACAAGAAGATCTACCGGGCGGCCAAGCAGTCCGGCATCGGCAAGCCGGGCCAGAACACGGGCTACCGCCATCTGTTCGACGGCACGCAGGCGAGCTTCGCCAAGTGGCAGCATGTGGGCGGCGGTTCGTTCGGTCTGGGCGCCGACGGTTCGATGACCAGCGGCACCAGCAAGGGTGGCCTCGGCATGCTGTGGTTCCCGCAGCGGCAGTACGGGGACTTCTCGCTGAAGCTCCAGTGGCGGGACGACGCGCCCGGCTCCGGCAACGCCAACAGCGGTGTCTTCGTGCGCTTCCCGTACGTCCACGACAACCCCGAGGAACCGCGTCCGGAGTGGGTCGCCATCAAGTACGGCCACGAGGTGCAGGTTCTGGACCGGCCGGACGGCGACATGTACAAGACCGGCTCGGTCTACGGTTTCGACCGGGTGGGGCTGGGCGGTGCGGGTGTGACGCCGAAGGGCACCTGGAACGACTACGAGATCCGGGTGGTCGACCAGCACTACTCGATCTACCGCAACGGCGTCCTGATCAATGAGTTCGACAACACCGGCGGCCAGGAGTTCGTCCCGCCGCGTGGCGACGACCCGGGCACGGACGGCCGGCGGTACGCCTCCGGCTACATCGGGCTCCAGGTCCACGGCACCACGGATGTGATCTCGTACCGCGACATCCGGGTCAAGGAGCTCTAGCACCGGACCCTGCCGGACCCTTGACCGAAGAAGCCCTCTTCCCGCGCCTAGGAAGGGGGTTTCTTCGCGCGGCTCGGCTGCACACGCTTCGGCTCGCCCGGCATCTTGGGATAGTCCGGCGGGTACGGCAGGTCGCCGAGACCGTGGTCGCGCTCGTCCTTCGTGGCCAGTTCCAGCAGGCTGTCCAGGGAGAAGGCGTGGTCGTCCATGTCCGCGTGCACATCGCCCAGTTCGGCATAGCGCGCGGGCATGGTCGCGATGTCGAAGTCGAGCGGCGAGACATCGTCGATCTCGTCCCAGCGCAGTGGCGCCGAGACCGGCGCCTGCGGGCGGGGGCGCACGGAGTAGGCGGAGGCGATGGTGCGGTCGCGGGCGGTCTGGTTGTAGTCGACGAAGATCCGCGCGCCGCGCTCCTCCTTCCACCAGGCGGTGGTCACCCTGCCCTCCATACGCCGTTCCAGTTCACGCCCGACGGCGATGGCCGCGCGCCGTACCCGGGTGAAGTCCCAGCGCGGTTCGATCGGCACGAACACATGGAGACCACGACCGCCCGAAGTCTTGGGCCAGCCGCGCAGTCCGTGCTCGTCGAGAACGACGCGCAGCTCGTGCGCGGCCCTGACCGCGTCGGCGAAGTCGGTGCCGGGCTGCGGGTCCAGGTCGATGCGCAGCTCGTCGGGGTGGTCGACGCCGTCCCGCCGTACCGGCCAGGGGTGGAAGGTCAGACAGCCGAGGTTCGCCGCCCAGATGACGGCCGCGACCTCGGTGGGGCAGATCTCGTCCGCCGAGCGGCCGCTGGGGAAGGAGATGTGGGCCGTGGGAATCCAGTCGGGGAGGTTCTTGGGGGCGCGCTTCTGGAAGAAGGACTCGCCGCCGATGCCCTCGGGGTAGCGCTCAAGGGTGGTGGGGCGGTTGCGCAGGGCGCGGGTGATCCCCTCCCCCACGGCCAGGTAGTAGCGGGCCACGTCCAGCTTGGTGAAACCGCGCTCGGGAAAGTAGACCTTGTCCGGACTGGACAGCCGCACGGCACGCCCGCCGGCTTCCAGCTCCACCGCTGCACCCATGTGCGCCACGGTAGGCCGAGCGCGGATATGCCGCATATCGTGCAGAATCTGGAGCATGGATCTGCCCGTGATGCCACCCGTGAAGCCGATGCTGGCCAAGCCCGTGAAGAAGATCCCGCCGGGCATGCAGTACGAGGCCAAATGGGACGGCTTCCGGGCGATCGTCCACGTGGACGGCGACGAGGTGGTCATCGGCTCCAGGACCGGCAAGCCGCTCACCCGCTACTTCCCCGAGCTGGCCGCCGAACTGCCGGCCAACCTTCCCGACCGCTGTGTGATCGACGGCGAGATCGTCATCGCCCACGAGGGACGCCTCGACTTCGACCGGCTCACGGAGCGCATCCACCCGGCCGCGTCCCGGGTGAAGCTGCTCGCCGAGCAGACCCCCGCCAGCTTCGTGGCCTTCGATCTGCTCGCCCTGGGTGACGTGTCCCTGCTCGACACTCCGCTCGCCGAGCGCCGCGCCCTGCTCGCCGACGCGCTCGCCGGCGCGCGGGCGCCCGTGCATCTCGCGCCCGCCACCACCGACGCCGCGCTGGCGCAGGAGTGGTTCGAGCGGTACGAGGGCGCGGGACTCGACGGGATCATCGCCAAGCCGCTGGACCTGCCGTACCGGCCCGATGCCCGCCTGATGTTCAAGATCAAGCACGAACGCACGGCGGACGCGGTCGTCGCCGGCTACCGCTTCCACAAGAGCGGCCCCGTCGTCGGCTCGCTGCTCCTCGGCCTGTACGACGCCTCGGGCGCGCTCCAGCACGTCGGCGTCTGTGCCGCCTTCTCCATGAAGCGGCGCGAGGAGCTGATCGAGGAGCTGGAGCCGCTGCGGATGGATCCCCCCGCCGGCCACCCCTGGGCGGCGTGGACGGACGAGACCGCCCATGAGAGCGCCCGGCTGCCCGGCGCGCAGAGCCGCTGGACGGGCAAGAAGGACCTTTCATGGGTGGCGCTGCGGCCCGAGCGGGTGGTCGAGGTGGCCTACGACCACATGGAGGGCGACCGGTTCCGGCACACCGCCCAGTTCCGCCGCTGGCGTCCGGACCGCGAGCCCGCCGACTGCACCTATACGCAGCTGGAGGAGCCGGTGCGGTACGACCTCTCAGAGGTGCTGGCTCCCTGAGGCGAACAGGGCCCGGCCGCCGGTGGCCCTTGGCGATCAAGCCCTTTGCGACGGCGGTCAATTCGGCCGCGAATGCGGTGGCGGTGACGGTTGCGCCACTGTCCGTCACGGCCCTCGGCGCCTCGCAGCGGCCGATTCGGGGTCGTGGCCCGTGTTCGCGTAAGGTATGTCGGCGGTGCTGCCGGAGGCGGTCGGCGCTGTTGTCCCTGACGCTGTCGACCGGGATGCGACCGGCGAGATCGCTGCGCTGTTTCGCCCTCTTCAGATCCTTGCGTACGCGCATGGTCGGCTCCTGTCCGCGGCTCGCGGGCGGGGACTTGACGGGACCTCAGCACCTGCTCAACGGGTGATCCGAAACGGTTGCCGCACAGAGACATCCCCGCCGACGAACGCGGAAGCTCGTCCGGTACGTATGGAGGGGTGGCCGCCGACCGCCGGCGCCTGACACAGAAGCAGAGAAGGACTACATGTGACCGCGTCGCCCCTGATCCCCGTACCGATTCCCGATGGCGTCGCAGCGCTGATCGGGTCCTGCATGCCGATCCACGTGCTGCAGGCGGAGATCGACGCCGAGTGCGCCGCGCGTGAGGTGTACCGGTTCCGCGACCCGCTGTGCGCCGAGGACCGGGCGGACCGGGAGCACGCGCTGTCCGCGCTGGCCCTGGCCAACAAGGTGCTGGCCGCCTACAACCCGCTGCTGATCCTCAAGCCGGGCCGCGCCCGCTGACCGGCTCCATCGTGCGGCCGGGGTCCCCGGTCACTCCAGCCGGGTCCCCCGGTCACTCCAGGAAGACACCGTCGACGTACACCCAGGCGCCGCCGTGCCGTTCGAAGCTGCTGCGCTCGTGGAGTTCGCCACGCTTGCCGTGGTGCCGGTAGCGGACGCGGAAGGTGACTGTTCCGGAGGAGTGGAAGGGGCTGCCGTCGGTGGTCTCGAGGATCTCCAGCCCTTTCCAGTGCATGCCGGGGTCGATTTCGAGGTGCGGCGGCCGGGTCGCCGGGTGCCAGGTGCGCAGCAGATACGCAGCGTCCTGGGCGACGAAGGCGCTGTAGCGGGAGCGCATCAGCAGCTCGGCGGTGGGGGCTGCGTGCTCGCCCGAGTGGAAGCGGCCGCAGCACTCGCCGTAGGCGGCGGGCAGCCCACAGGGGCAGGGCGAGGCGTCGGTGAGGGCGGGCGCGTGGCCGCGCCCGAAGCGGGAGCTGCGTCGGGACATGGGTCCATTTTCCAGCCATTGAACGAATAGGCCCACGCGTGGCTTCCGGGCCATGGGGGGACCTCCGTAAGCTCCTGCGCCGGACGTGACAGTTACCGTCGGTAAGGGGTGGGGATGGACCGGATCGGCAGCACACGACGCACCTTCATGGCGGGGGCCGCAGCGGCCGGCGGCACGGCAGCCCTGGCCACAGCCGGCACTGCGGGCGCAGCCGCAGCCGCAGCTACCGAGAGACCGGCGGACGCCGGCTCCCGGGCCGCGCAGTCTGTCGCCGTACTCGGCGGCGGGGTCGCCGGACTCACCGCCGCGCACGAGCTGGCAGAGCGCGGCTTCAAGGTCACCGTCTACGAGCGCAGGGAGCTGGGCGGGAAGGCCCGCAGCATGGGCGTCCCGGGCAGCGCGAGAGGCGGCCGCCGGCCGCTGCCCGCCGAGCACGGCTTCCGCTTCATCCCGGGCATCTACCACAACCTGCCGGACACGATGCGGCGCATCCCGTTCCCGGGAAATGCCAACGGCGTCTGGGACAACCTGGCGGCACCTTCCGAGATGTCCTTCTCCCGCACCGGGCGCGAGGACTTACGGATCCCGCTGCCCTGGCCGGGGCACAAGCCCGCCGATCTCACCCTCGACGAGATCCGCCGCGCGCTGACCGCCGCGCTCGACACGGCCTTGAGCATTCCGGCCCATGAGACGGCGTACTTCGTGAACCGGGGGCTCGTATTCCTCACCAGCTGCGACGAGCGGCGCGACGGGACATGGGAGCGCACGCCCTGGTGGGAGTTCATCAGGGCCGAGCGGATGAGTTACGACTACCAGCGCATCCTCGCCATCGGCCTCACCCGGAACATCGTCGCGACCAAAGCCGAGGAGGCCAGCACCCGTACGGTCGCCACCCTGCTGGAAGCCTTCGTCTTCAACGCGCTCGGCCGGGGCGCGGACGGACCGCTCGACCGGATTCTCAACGCCCCTACCAACGAGGCGTGGATCGACCCCTGGGTCGAGCATCTGAAGAAACTGGGCGTCCAGTTCCAGATCGGCTGGACGGTACGGGAGGTGAAATACGGCACCGGCCGGGTCACCGCGGCGGTGATCGAGGACCCGCAGGGCGTACGCCGGTCGGTGACCGCCGACCACTACGTCTCAGCGATGCCGGTGGAGCATGCCCGGCGGACCTGGGGCGCCGAGCTGCGCGCGGCGGACCCGCAGCTGGGGCGGTGCGACAAGCTTCGGACTGACTGGATGACGGGCATTCAGTTCTATCTCACCGAGCGCGCGCCGCTGCTGCACGGGCACCTCAACTGCATCGATTCACCCTGGTCCCTGACGGCCATTCAGCAGGCCGAGCACTGGCCCGCCCGCGACTTCCCGACCGACTACGGCGACGGCGTCGCGGTGGACTGCCTGTCGGTCGACATCTCCGAGTGGGACAAGACCGGCATCCTGTACGGGAAGAGTGCCAAGCAGTGCACCCGTACAGAGGTCGCGCGGGAGGTGTGGGCCCAGCTCAAGGCTGCCGTCAACGACACCGGCCGCACAATCCTCAAGGACAGCGCGCTGCACTCCTGGTTCCTCGACCCGGGCGTGGACGGCCTCGGCACCCCGAATCCGACCAATGACGACGAGCTCCTCATCCACCCCGTCGGTACCTTCCACAACCGCCCCCAGGCTGCCACCCGGATCCCCAACTTCTTTCTGGCCGGGGACTATGTGGCCGTCGACATCGACCTGGCGACCATGGAGGGCGCCAATGCCTCAGCCCGCGCGGCCGTCAACGCCCTGCTGGACCGGACCGGTTCACCGGCGGCCCGCTGCACGGTGAAGCCGCTCTTCCGCGCCCCCGAGGTCGAGTTGATGAAGCGTCATGACCGCACCCGCTACCGGCTGGGGCTGCGCAACGCCTTCGACCTGGGGTGAGGGGTCAGGCGGGGCCCGGCTGCCCTGGCTCGAGGCCGTCGGCGAACCGGCGTGCCCGATCGAGGAGTTCGGCGGGGACGGCGCTCAGGTCGTCGGCCGGGGTGTCGGCCAGCAGCCGGGCGACAGCCCGGCCGAGCTGTGCCTGCGCCCGTCCGTAGCGCCGGCTCTCGGACCACAGGTCCAGTACCCGGGCGGGGTAGGCGATCGCCAGGGCGTCGAGGGTTTCCCGCGCGCACAGCTGGAGCCCGGCGGTGGCGTTGGCCGCCAGGGCTGTCAGGGCGGCCCGCGCCTTCAGCTCCAGACAGGTCGTGTCGAGCCGCCCCGGATCCGGCGCGGTCAGCACCTCGTGCACGACATCGGCCGGGAGCCGGGCGGCATCGGTGATCAGCTGCCCGAACACGAGCCGGATCACGCGGCGCAGGGTCTCATCGCCAAGACCGCTCCAAGGTTCGATGAACGTGGCGCAGTGTTCGTACAGGGCCGCGAGTTCGGCGTCGGGGACGCCGATGCCGCTAGCGAGCCACAGCGACGTCAGACCGTGGGCGACCGAGGTGGCGCTACCTTCCGGGGTGCCCACGAACGTCGTGACGGCGGGGGCCAGCCAGACGAAGACAGGGTCCACGGCGTGCAGGACGACGGCGTCGTTGGTGCCGCCCGACACCGCCATCTTATGGCGGATCTGGTCCGGGTAGGGCCGGGCCCAGCTGACCCTCCTGCCGCGGTCCTCGTTGCCGGGCGGGCGGCCGTACAGCCAGTAGGCGTCCACCGGTTCCGGGGAGTCGACGAGGTCGTGCATCGGTCGGATGTCGAGTTCCCGCCGGTCTCCGTCCCAGGTATGGCGGATGCTGAGGGCCAGCGCGAAGTCCGTCCACTCCGGTTCGGTGAAGGCCGCCCGCCACAGCAGTACCCGCCGGTGCCAGATCGCCGCCGGTTTGTCGTCGTCGGGGAACAGCGCGCTCGCCTTGACCCCGCCGGTGACCAGGAGCGTCAGCATCAGCAGGTTCGCGGAGTACAGGCCGTGACGCGACGACGTGGCCCGGACGGCCGGCCGGTAGTCGGCGAACCGGTGCTCGGTGCGGTTGCGATGGTCGGCCATGACGGTGATGAGCAGCTCGCCGAGCCGTTGCCGGTCCTCCGGGGCGATCCGCCGGATCCGGGCGCCGACGAAGCGGAGCATCTGACGTGACGAGAGCGGCGCGTAGGACAGCAGTACGTACAGCAGGTCGTCGTCGATGCTCGCCCGGCCCACGGAGAGTGCCGGGCGCTGGCCGAGCAGCCCTTCGAGGAGCTGTACGGCGAGGCGGGCAGCGAGGTACTCGCCGAAGGTGGCGTGCAGGAATTCGTAAGTCGCCATGCGTTGCTCGTCGCGGACCGCCTGAGCGCGCTGGACGAAGAAGAACCGGCCGAGCGCGATCTCTCCCTGGTCCAGGGGCGCCCGGAATCCGTCCCGTACGGGATCGGGTCGGCCGAGCAGCGCGGCCAGGTCCTGCTCCGCTTCGGTCGTGGTGATCCACTGGCGTCGCCGGTTGAGCATGCCGAAGGAGATCAGGGACAGCCGCTGCAGCTCCTGCTCGGCTCGCTGCGTCAGCTCTCGGTCCGTCCATGCCGTGGCCGACTTGCCCACCTCGCGGACGGCGAAGGACGCCAGCAGCTCCTCGTACAGCTCTGCCTCGCCGAGCGGTTCGTCACCCTCGGCTCCGCGCTGCAATGCGTTCGCGGCGGCGTCGTACAGGGCGAGCATCAGCAGCAGCAGCGGCTGAGAGGCGAGCACCTGGTGCCTGACGGCCACGTCGGCCGGCAGCGGTCGCAGGCCGCGCTCGGTGAGATAGGGCGCGTTGAGGCGGTTCCACAGGTCGAGCCAGCGCTCGATCTGCTGCTGCCGGAAGGGCTCGATCCGCAGCGCCACCGCGCCTTGGGGATAGCGCGCCCGGTCGGCGACGGCGGTACGGCTGGTCACCAGTGCGAAGACCGGCCGCCCCTGGTCCGCCTCGCGCTCCTGGAAACGGGCCACCCGCACCAGGAAGTCGGACTGGCTGACACCGGTGGCCTGGAGCAGTTCGTCGAAACCGTCGAAGAGCAGGACGGGCACGGCCCCGTCCGCCGCCCGAACCAGCTCCGGCCAGGACACGCGCTCGCCGGTCGCGGTCCGGACCGCGTGCTCGATCTGGTCCTGAATGTCGGCGTCTGCGGGCACCTCACGCAGCACGATCCGCACGGGCAGATAGCCGGCCGCGGGCAGCCGGGCCGCAAGGATCTTGGTCAGCACGGACTTTCCGGCGCCGGGCTGGCCGAGGACGACCAGCGGCGCGGTGGTCGACGCGACCGAGGTGAGGACACCCGCCAGATATTCGGTGAGGTCGGACCGTACGGGCTCGTGCTCCCACCAGACCTCCTCGGCCGGGCCATGAGCCCCGTCGAGTACCGCGCGGACGCGGAAATCGGGATCGACATATCCCTCGCGGAGGGTCGGCAGCCACATGCCGGAGGGAGCCTGCCCCTCGGAGAGGATCGGCCGGGCCAGGGCGGCTTCGTAGCCGGTCGCGAGGGCTGCGGCGGCGTGATTGAGCGGGCGCAAGGCAGTGAGTCCGGCGAGGGTGGTCTCGATGCCGGTGAGCGCCCGGCGGATGGAGACGCGAGTTGCCTGGTGCTCGATCTGGCCGGACCAGAAGCCGAACTCCGGCACTTCCTGGGCCAGTTGGGCGTACAGCTCTTCGTAGCGCCCGACGGCGAGCCGCAGCAGCGTCGAGCTGAGCTCGTTCTCGGCGGCCTGCTGCTGCGAGTCGTCCAGCCGGTCGTACACGGCCAGCCCGAAGATGAACCGGAGCAGTCGCCCGGTGACCGCGTGGTACCAGCTCCGGATCTCTCCCAGAAGGTGCTCGTACGGCATGTGCGGGGCAGGGTGCGGGGCCGCGACGCCGAGCATCCCGTGCAGAAAGCCCTGTCCGTCGTCGTCTCCCCCGGCGATGCCGATCTGCTCCCGCCGCGTGAGCTCCAAGTCACGTAGTTGGAAAGGAAGTTCCAGCTCTCCCATCGGCTCGAAATACGCCGTGACCACCAGCACCGCATGCGCCGCCGCGAGCCGCTCGGTACGCGTCGCGCGATCGGCCGAATCCAGACTCCCCCGGAGCCCCGATGTCAGATCACGTCCGAGCCGCAGGATCCGCCCCTGCGCGTCGAACACGCTCAGCACGGCGTCGCTGACCCCGCCCGTCGCCATCGACAGGGCTCCGCCGAGTGCCCGGTCGGCCGCCGCCAGAGCCTGGCTGTCGCCCGTGAGAATCGCCACCGCGTCGCTGTAGCTGAGCAGTTGTCGTCCCCGCACCGATCCTCCGGCCCCTCTTCCGCCTGTCCGCGTCCGGTCTACCACGTGGCTCGCCGCCCGGCGTCGGAAGTGGTCACATACGGGGCGGACCGGTGTGCCCCGGACCCACCCCCGGCAGAGTCCGAGGCCGGCCGGACCATGGCCGCGGAGCGGCCGACGCGTCCCCATACGCCTCCCCGTACGACGCCTCCCCGTACGGCTACTCCGTACGACGACTCCGTGCGGCTGAAGTCCTTACGTACCTGTGACGGCACGGCGCGCGACGACGATCAGCGGGCTTTGCGGCCGTAGCGTCGCCAGTATGCGTGTACTCGTCACAGGAGGAGCGGGCTTCATCGGCTCGCAGGTCGTCGCGGCCCTCGCCGCGGGTGGCCATGACCCGGTCGTACTCGACGCCCTGCTCCCGTCGGCCCATCCGGAACCGCCGCCGCTGCCCGACGCCGAGTTGATCCTGGCGGACGTACGGGACCGGGAGGTGACGGCGCGGGCGCTGCGCGGCGTGGACGCGGTCTGCCACCAGGCGGCGATGGTCGGGCTCGGCAAGGACTTCGCGGACGCACCCGAGTACGTCGGCTGCAATGATCTCGGTACGGCCGTGCTGCTTGCGGCGATGGCCGAGGCGGGGGTCGCAAACCTGGTGCTGGCCGGCTCGATGGTCGTCTACGGCGAGGGCCGCTACGACTGTCCGCGCCACGGCCGGGTGCGGCCGGGACCGCGCGCCGCAGCTGATCTCGCGGCCGGGCGCTTCGAGCCGCTGTGCCCCGAGTGCGGCGCGGAGCTGGCGCCGGGGCTGGTGGGCGAGGACGCGCCGACGGACCCGCGCAATGTGTACGCGACGACCAAGGTGGCGCAGGAGCATCTGGCCGCGGCCTGGGCAAGGGCGGTCGGCGGACGGGCCGTCGCCCTGCGCTACCACAATGTGTACGGGCCGGGGATGCCCCGGGACACCCCGTACGCGGGCGTGGCCTCGTTCTTCCGGTCCGCGCTCGGACGGGGCGAGGCGCCGCGGGTCTTCGAGGACGGGCGGCAGCGACGGGACTTCGTCCACGTACGGGACGTCGCGGACGCGAACGCCATCGCCCTGGAGGCGGTGCGCGACCGGGAGCCGGGCGTGCTCACCGCGTACAACACGGGCAGCGGCACGCCGCACACGGTCGGCGAGATGGCGGCCGCGCTGGCTTCGGCGCACGGCGGTCCCGCGCCGGTGGTCACCGGGGAGTTCCGGCTGGGCGATGTACGGCACATCACCGCGGACTCGCGGCGGCTGACGGCCGAGTTGGGCTGGAAGGCGCAGGTCGGTTTCGTGGAAGGGATGGCGGAGTTCGCCGCAAGCGAGCTGCGGGGGGCGGCGTCATGACGGCGGACGTGGACGTGATCCTTCCGTGTCTGGACGAGGCCGAAGCGCTGCCGTGGGTGCTGGAGCGGATCCCGCCCGGGTGGCGCGCGATCGTCGTGGACAACGGTTCGACGGACGGCTCGGACCGGATCGCCCGCGGGCTGGGCGCGACGGTGGTGCACGAGGGGCGGCGCGGCTTCGGCGCCGCGTGCCATGCGGGACTGCTGGCGGCCGAGGCGGAGTATGTGTGCTTCTGCGACTGCGACGCCTCGCTGGATCCGGGGCTGCTGACCGGTTTCGTACGCCAAGTCGCTGAAGGGGACAGCGACTTGGTGCTGGGCCGCCGACGGCCGCAGGGCCGGGGTGCGTGGCCGCCGCACGCCCGGGCCGGGAATCTGGCCCTGGCCCGGATACTGCGTCGGCGCACCGGCCTGCGGCTGCGCGACCTGGGCCCGATGCGGGCGGCACGCCGCGACGACTTGCTGGCCCTTGACCTGACCGACCGCCGCAGCGGCTACCCGCTCCAGATGGTGGTCCGCGCGGCGGACGCGGGCTGGCGGGTGACGGAGGTGGACGTCCCGTACCTGCCGAGGTCGGGAAAGTCGAAGGTGACGGGCACCTGGCGGGGCACCTGGCATGCGGTCCGGGACATGCGATCGGTGCTGTCGGAGCGGCGGCCGAGCGTGGTGGGGGGTGGTGCGCGATGACAGCGACGGGTGCGACGGGCCCGATGGGTGCGACGGATTTCACGAGGACGGCAAGCGCCACGGGTGCGACGAGTGCCACGAACGCCACTGGTCCGCGGCAGCGGCAGCGGGCAATCGCCGGGGCGGCGCAGAGCCGCGGGACGCTGCTCGTCATCGCCAAGGCGCCCGTGCCCGGGCGGGTCAAGACGCGGCTCTGTCCCGCCTACTCCCCCGAAGAGGCCGCTCGGCTCGCCGAGGCCGCGCTCCGCGACACCTTGGACGTCGCGCTGGCAACTCCGGTACGCCGCCGGGTCCTCGTGCTCGACGGCGACCCCGGCGACTGGCTGCCGGAGGGCTTCGAGGTCGTGCCGCAGTGTTCGGGCGGCCTCGATGCCCGGCTGGCTCATGCTTTCGGGCAGTGTGAGGGCCCGACTCTGCTGGTCGGCATGGACACACCTCAGGTCACGGTCGAACTCCTCCGTGCCGGGATGGAGTTGGGCGACGGCGAGGCCTCCTTCGGGCCGGCCGCCGACGGTGGGTTCTGGGCGCTCGGGATGGCCGAGCCGGATTCGGCGCTGCTGCGGGGCGTGCCGATGTCCGTACCGGAGACCGGAGCCGTGCAGCGGCAGCGGCTCGTCCGGGCCGGGCTGACGGTGCGTGAGCTGCCGGTGCTGCGGGACGTCGACACCGCGGCCGACGCGCGCCTTGTCGCGGCGGGGGCACCGGGCACCCGGTTCGCCGCGGCCCTTGCCGCGCTCGCCGGGACAAGGTCGCGATGACGGCGCCCGCCTGGCAGGCCGATCCGTACACCGACGCACTGCGCACCGGCCGCGGCCCGCTGTTCCTGCGCCGACCCGACGGCTGGCTGCTGCCGCTGGAGGTCGAACGGTGGTGCGCGGCGCCGGACGCCGCGGATCTGACGGTGCTGGAGCGCTGCCGCGGCACGGTGCTCGACATCGGCTGTGGCCCGGGACGCCTGGTCGCGGCGCTCGCCGCGCTCGGGCGGCCGACGCTCGGCATCGATGTGAGCCCCGAAGCCGTGGCCCGAACGGTGCGAACGGGCGGCAGCGCACTGCACCGTTCCGTCTTCGATCCGCTTCCCCGCGAGGGAAGTTGGGGCACCGCCCTGCTCATCGACGGCAACATCGGCATCGGCGGGGACCCGGGCGCGCTGCTTGGCCGCGTGGCACACCTGGTCGCCGACGACGGCGTGCTGCTGGCCGAGACTTCCCCGCTCGATGTGGACGAGCGCGTGCAGGTACGCGTCTTCGACGGCGGCAGCGCCCAGGGCTCGGCCTTCCCCTGGGCCCGCGTCGGCACCCCCGCGCTGCTGGACTATGCGCACTCCGCGGGTTGGGAGGCGGAGGAGGCGGACCACTGGAAGGTGGCGGGACGCACGTTCGTGGCGCTGCGCCGCGCGTAGCCCGCGGCAGCTAGTAGTGAGAGAGGACGGAGCCGAGGTGATGCAAGCGTCCTGCGTGGGGTCCGCCGAACAGGAATTCCTCATCGGTGCCCAGTAAGAGGCTCCGCGTAGAGCGCATCCGATGAAACGAGTTGTTGTTCGTGAGTACAGACTGGAACGCGGAGCCGCGGCCCCGGATCTCTCCGCCGATCGGCTCTTCACCACCGATCGCTGCCACTTCGCCTGCCTCGCCTGGCATTTGTCCCAGCCGGCTGGGACAAGACCCCGGACACGTTACGAACAAAGCGTTGACCAGCAGGGACAGCGGCGGACTTGTCCGGGACAGCCTGCGGCCATTGCAGGTTTTCAGCTGTTCGGATGTCATGGGATTGCCGTTCTCCACGGCTGGAATCGAAAGTCCCATCAGGCTCATTCCCTCCAGGTCGGCTCACCCCACCCTCGACGACTCGCGTCCTCAAATGCGGTGGCACGCCGCCTGTTGAACCCAAGGAGAGACAATGCGCATTGGAAGTACCAGTCGCGTTCTCGCGAGCGCTGTATTCGGAGCCGTACTCGCGGTAGGAGCCGCGACCTCATCGGCATCCGCAGCCGACGGCCGGCAGCGCGCCAACCTGACCTCAGACAGTCCCGGCATGGAAAGTGCCTGCATCGACTGGTTCCTCGGTGGGGAGGCGTGCTTCGAGCCGTACGGTGAATGGTTCTGGGTCCGGGACGTCCAGGCCGACAACGATCCCGTCGCCATCATCTGGAACTACCGATCCCCGATCGGAACCCAACGCAGTGGCGTGATCTATCACGACTACGGCAAGGCCGCGGGGTGGGCCAACCTGAACAAGAGCTTCGAGGAGAACGGCTGGATGACCTTCTCCGTGTGCAACATCAACCTTTCGAACGGCGACACGTGGGACTGCTCCGCTGACCAGTACTCGCAGACCTAATCCAGGCGTCCGCCGGACCGAACGCCCGGCGGGGGCTGACCCGATACGCGAGTGGGCGGGAAGCCGATGAGAGTGTCCGCGTCCGCCCAGAGACACGAGATCAGCAGCCCCATGCCACTGACAACGAGGGAGAGCATCGTGAACCTCAGCTCGAAAGTCGCGGTTGCTGTCGCGGCGAGCGTTCCGCGAGTGCCGGGGAAAGACGCACGCCCCGGCAGCACCGCCTCGACGAGGGACTCGGACGCTCCCGGAGCGGCATGACCTGCACGATCCATCTCGTCGGTGAGGGCGGGCGCCGCCCGCTGGCCCTGCTGGTCACCCCGGGCCAGTGGGGCGACGCCCCGCAACTCATCCCGGTCATGGAACGCATCCGCGTCGGCCGGCCGGGCGGCGGACACCCGCGCACCCGGCCCGACCACCGCGGCGGCGATAAGGCGTACTCGTCCCGCAAGTGGAGCGGACAATCAACGCCCTGAAGAACTTCCGGGCCGTGGCCACGAGGTTCGACAAACGCGCCTACATCTTCCACGGCACCGTCATCGTCGCCTCGATCCGACTCTGGCTCCGTTCGTGATCCGCGACTGGCTGGGGGGAGACACCCCCTAGTCGTCCGAGCCGGTAGCCGACGGCGGTACCTCGACGACGAAGAACAGGAAGGTGGTTTTGGTCGAAAGGTCATGGAAGTCGTCGGGGAACAGCTCACGGGCGGCCGGGTCGGGCTGCGGCTCGCTGATGACGGCAAGGCGGAAACCGGCGGTGGTGAAGGCATCGGTCATCGCGTGCAATGGCCTGCGCCAGAACCTCATCGGGACGGACTGCCCGTTGAACGTCCAGTCGAAGGTATAGCTGGTGGTCGCAGAGTAGTCGGGCCGAGGATCCTGGATCGTGTAGGCCACGAAAGGGTGGTCCACCGACGCGATCAGCCGGCCGCCGGGCCTCAGCACTCGCCGCAACTCGGCCAGCGTCGGCCCCCAGTCCTCCAGGTAGTGCAGCACCAGCGACGCGACCACGTCGTCGAACGCACCGTCGGCGAACGGCAGGCGGTCGCTCAGGTCGACCACGTGCAGGGCTACGTCGTCACCGAGCCGCCGCTTTGCCAACGCCAGCATCCCGGCGCTGGCGTCGATGCCGGTGACGACCGCACCGCGGTCGCGTAGTGCAGCGGACAGGGGGCCCGAGCCGCAACCGGCGTCCAGGATCCGACGGCCGGCCACGTCTCCGGCGAGGGCTAACATCGCGGGCCGCTCGTAGTACCCGTTCACGAGGTTGTTCTCGTTCTCCGCCGAGTACGCCTCGGCGAAACTGTCGTAGTCATTCACCTGGTCCCGATCTGCAGACTGGGCGAAGCTCTCGGGTACGTCGGTTACGCGTTCCATCGTCGCAGCCTAGTTGTCACATGATCCGTAGCCCGCGGGATGGGACTTGGGTGCCGCCGGCTGTCCCCGCTGGAGCTAGTGGGACCCGCCGCCGTGCAGAACGCCGTCGCAGAACGCTGGAGCACCGCCACCAGCGACACCATCACCGAACTCGCCGACCTCGACTGGTTCAGCGACGAAGTCAGCCGCCTCTACGGCTTCTCTGTCCCCGGCGTCGACTACACCGCCGCCGCCGAAAGCGACGTCCCTTGGCCCACTCTCACCATCTGACCCACGCCACGAACGCCCCCGATCGCGTCGTAAACGAGGTCGCGGCGCCAGCCCTAGTGACCTGGGCCGTTGATGCGGCGGAGGTGAGCTCGGCGAACCACCGCTCCTGAACCTGCACCGCATTTGGGGTGCCCGCTCGCCGCTCAACGCAGCGTCGGCAAGGACCATGACCGCGGCGGGCATGACGGAGGAGGGCGTCATTCGGGAGCACATCCAGAAGGCCGGGAAGTGGCGGGACTCCGTAGTGCACTCGGTACTCGATCACGAATGGTTGGGGGTACGGGAGCCCAGCTAGGCCAACGCGCCCTGCCGCGGCGTGGTGAACACGGGCGGCTGGCCGGTCTTGACCGGCTGCTGCTCCTGCTCGACGTGGCCCTGCCACAGCAGGACTCGGTGCTGCCGCTCCCAGCGAGCCGCCCGCTCGGCCCGTACCACCGGGTCCATCGCCCACGTGAGGTGGAAGACGGCCACGAGCGGTTCGAATATGGCGAGCGCTGTCGTCACCACGAACATGCAGCCGAACATCGTCCCGTAGAACTGCCCGAGCCACCGCCGGGCGTCTGACGGGGCTCTCAGCGCGGCAGCGGGGTCTGCGATCGGGACAGCCGCCTCGAACAGCGGGAGGTCACCACGGTTCATCAGCCTGGTCGTGGAGGCGAAACCCCACAGGACCCCCCAGCCGAGCACGGCGGCCGGCCACCAGCCCACCAGGTCCGCTCCGTCGTTCACCGCGACGCCCACTCCCCCGGCGGTCACCCCCGTGAGCGCGACCACCGCGGCGTACACCAACTGCTTGTGGACGAACCTGACCATGACCGCGTCCCCCGCGCTCGATCCCGTGGCCCGCCGTGGACGGGCCCCCGGAACAACTATTCCCACGCACGGTCAGGGATCGAACGGCCGGCTGGACGCGTTCGTCAGATGTTCAGCGCCGCGGCACCTTGCGGAGCAGCCACCGCACCGCCGGTACCAGCCCCGTAACCACCGCGACCGCAGCCAGCAGGAGCAGCCAGTTGCGCAGGTAGTCCAGCGGCAGCGCCGAAGGGTTGGTCGGCGCCCCCGGCCGCAACAGCGGCGGCAGCGCGATCATCGTCAGACAGCCGGCCACCACCAGCCCCCCGCGGACCGTGCCGCGGGCCGGGACCGCCGCCAGCAGCAGGCCGACGCCGAGCACCAGCGGGGCGATGATCCCGTCGTGCAGGACGATCGCGCCCGCCAGCCACAGCGCCACGTCCTTCAGCTGCCCGCCGGTCAGCAGCAGCGTCGCGCCGACGGCCATCAGGGCGAGGCCCAGTGCGCCTACCACGATCCGCATCACAGGACCTCCATCCTGGTGACCCACTTGGTCTGCAGAACACCGGGGCGGTTCGGAGCGATGATGCGCGCCGGGAAGCCGTGGTCCAGCGAGAGCACCTGGCCGTTGAGGCGCAGGGCGAGCAGGGTGAGCGGATCGCGGGTGTAGCCGCTGCCCATCTCCATCACCCGGTAGGTGCCGCGCCGCTCCAGCGACACCACCCGCACCGCGGCATCGGGGCGCGCTCCGGCCCGTTCCAGCAGGTCCTGTACGCGTACGCCGGTCCACTGGGCCGACTTGCTCCAACCCTCCACGCAGGCGATGGGCAGGGTGACGGTGTGCTGGGGCATGGCCGCGAGCTCGTCGAGGGTGAGTCGGTACGAGTCCCGGCCGACCACGGTCAGCCGCCAGTGGGCGGTGCTCACTGCCGCCAGTCCGGCCGCGGCGGCCGTGCGGTTGACCGGCAGGCCCTGCGGGCCGTGGTCCGGGTGGCGCGGCGCGAGCAGGTCGAAGCGTTTCAGCGGGGTGAGGGACTGGCCCACGGTGGTGAGGGTGACCGCGCCGACCGCGGCTGCGATGCCGGTCAGCAAGGAGCGCCGGTCGGGTCCGTCCGCCGCCGGGAGTTCCAGTGTGCCGGGCGAGCGTCTGCTCCAATGCGCCCTGATCTCCGGGTACTTGACCGCCACATGCAGGACCAGAGCGCCGAGCAGCAGCCAGGCGACGGCGAAGTGCACGGGTACGAAGGAGAACGGCCACGGGTACCACTGCACGATGTTGAGCAGCCCGGTGAAGAGCTGGAAGACGGCTGCCGCGACGAGCACCGCCACCGAGAGCCGCTCCAGCGCGTGCCGCACCGACCGCAGCGCGGGCCACACGAACAGCCGTGGGTAGACCGTCCACAGCTTGGCGAACAGCAGCGGGATCGCGGCGATGCCGCTCGCCACATGCAGGCCCTGGGTCAGCCGGTAGCCCCAGGTCGGCCGGCTCGGCAGTACGTTCGCGAGCCAGTCCGGCGGGTGCTGAAGATAGTGGCTGGTCACCCCGGTCACGAAGCAGACGGCGATCGCCCCGCCCAGCCAACGGCCGATGGATGTGGCCGTACGGGGGTCGTGCAGCTTCCCCTTGAACGTCGGCAGAATCGGTGCCGGCAGCCGGGGCATCCTGCGCGGTCGCGGCAGGGTCATCCTGGGCATCCGGGGCGGTCGCGGCAGCCGGGGCGGTCGGAGCTTCATGCCTTCCATAAGACCTCCCCGGCGGCCCGCGTGGAGGGGTGCGACACCTTACGGAATGCGGACGTCAGGGGGCGGCGCACGGCCCGCGCCGCATCCGGCTGCGACGCTGAGCCTGTGATCAACCCGCGTACTCTCACCGCCGGCGCCCTGCTGGCGGCCCTGACGGCCGTGCTCGCAGTGACGATCCGCAAGGACGGCTACTTCACCGATCCCGACGGGCTCTCCTGGTGGTACGCCGCCTGCTGGGCGCTGTTCGCCGCCGCGGTCGTCGCCGTGCGCAAGGCCCCGGTTCGGCACGCTGTGGCTCTCGTCGTCGCGGGCGGTGTCGCGGTGGCGGCGACCGGGCTCCTAGGTCCGCCGCGTACCAGCACCGACTCGTACCGCTACGCCTGGGACGGCAGGGTGCAGGCGGCCGGGATCTCGCCTTACGACCACGCACCCGCCGATCCCGCGCTCGCCGGGCTGCGCGACGACTGGCTGTTCCCCACCGGGGCGCAGTGCGTGGGCCCCGGCCTGGCCCGGATCCCCGGCCCGGAGGGCGAGGTGCACTGCACGCGGATCAACCGGCCGCAGGTGCACACCATCTATCCGCCGGTGGCGGAGGGGTATTTCCTGCTCGTCCACGCGCTGTCGCCGGACGGGGCACGGCACAAGGCCCTTCAGACGGGCGGCGCGCTGCTGGCGCTGGGCACCACCGCCGCGCTGCTGCTGGTGCTGCGACGGCGCGGCGATCCGCGCCGTGCGGCGTACTGGGCCTGGTGCCCGATCGTGCCGGTCGAGGCGGTGAACAACGCGCATGCCGATGTGCTCGGGGCGCTCCTCGCGGTCGTGGGCCTCGGTGTGCTGGTACGGCGGCGCATCATGGGCGGGGCGCTGCTCGGCGCCGCGGTCGCGACCAAGCTGCTGCCCGCCGTGGTGCTGCCCGGCGCGCTCTCGGGTGTGCGGCGGGTGCGGGACGCGGCGGCCGTACTGCTGCCGGCCGCGGCTGTCGTCGCGCTCGGCTATCTCCCCTACGTCCTCATCTCCGACAGCTCGGTCTTCGGCTTTCTCGGCGGCTATACGCAGGAGGAGGGGTACGACGACCCCTCGGCCAGTAACCGCTATGCGCTGCTCCGGCTGGTGCTGCCGGACGACTGGGTGCTGCCCGCCGTGATCGCCGGGATGCTGGCGGTCACCGTCCACGTCCTGCGGCGTGGCGATCCCGAGCGCCCATGGAGCGGCGCCCTGCTGGTCACCGGCACGGCGTTCCTGCTGCTGACCCCGGGCTACTCCTGGTATGCCCTGCTGCTGGTCGCGCTGGTGGCCCTGGACGGGCGGTGGGAGTGGCTCGCGGTCGCGGTCGCGGGCGCGGCCAAGTACGTCACCGTCATGATGGACGCCGACCCGCAGACCGTGGGGACCGTGGTGTACGCGGTCGCAGCCGGCGCGGTGCTCACCGGCTGCCTGCTGCGTCGTCGTGCGCGGCGGCGTCGTGCGCGGCGTCGCCGTTGCGAAGAGCAGGCGCTCCCTGCCTGGTCCGTCGGTACTGGGCCGTGATCTCGCGGCGTGCAGCGGCCGTGCTGGGAGCTCGCGGCTGCCGGGGCGAGTGTCAGGGGCAGCAGGGCGACGGCCGGTAGTTGCCGCCCCAGAGGCCAACTCTGCTGTCTTTACGTCACGTTGGGCCGGGTCGTACGCTCCCGCCCCATGACCTCACCCGGCAAACGAACCCGAAGAATGCCGCTGCTCGCCACCGCGGGCGCGCTACTGGCCGGCTGCCTGCTGGGCGGCGCCCCCTCCGCCACCGCCGAGGAGGGGGCGGCGCCGGTGACCGAAGCGGCCACCGTCGTGCCCGTGCAGACCACGGGCCCCGCCGACAAGCGGTTCAACATCATCGTCCTCGGCGACGGCTACACCGCCGAGGAAATGCCGGCCTTCCGCGCCGATGTCGACAAGCACCTCAATGTGCTCTGGTCCACCGAACCGTTCGCCTCGTACCGCAGTTACGTCAATGTGTGGGCGGTGGAGGTCCCTTCCGCCGAGTCAGGTGTGGACTGTGACCCGGGACTTGAGTCGCCGCGCCGCGACACCGCGCTGGGCATGGGCTTCTGGGGCGGCTGCAACGCGAACAGCGTGCAGCGCCTCCTCTCCGTCGACGCCGCGTCGGCGACCGCGCTCGCCGACCTCGTGCCAGGATCCGCGAGCGCCAACCGGCAGATCGTGGCGCTCGCCAACAGCGACACGTACGGCGGCGCGGGCGGGACCTACGCCACGGCGTCCGGCGGCAACGCGCTGTCCTCGCTGATCACCCCGCACGAGATCGGCCATTCACTGGGCAACCTGCAGGATGAGTACGACTACTACGGGCGGGGCGTCCCGGGCGGCACGTACGAGGACGGCGAGCCCGGCTCCGCCCACCACACCCTTCTGACCGAGGAGCAGATGAAGCGGCAGCGCGCCAAGTGGTGGCGCTGGCTCGGCGAGAAGAGCGAGTCCGGCGGGGTCATCGGCCGGTTCGAGGGCGGGATGTACAGCACCAAGGGCGTCTGGCGGCCCAGCAAGCACTCGATCATGAAGACCCTCGGCTACGCCTTCGACCAGGTCGGACGCGAGGTGATGGTGCAGAAGATCTCCGCCAAGGTGAGTCTCGTTCAAGGCCACACCCAAAACGCCGCCCCGATCGGCGACGACCGGACGGTGTGGGTGGACACGCTGCATCCGGTGGGCGGTGAGCTCGATGTCGTATGGCGTCTCGACGGGCGTCCGCTGCGGTTCGCGGGTGATGCCCGCACACTGGATCTGCGCCGGCTCCAACTCGCCCGCGGTACACACGAGCTGACGGCCACGGTCACCGATCCGACGCCTTTCGTACGCGACCCCGCGATCCGCGCGTCCGCAGCGCTGACCCGTACCGTCGCCTGGACCGTGGACACGGCTGTCAGCACCCGGCCGGAGCCGGTCGCGGCCGCTTTCACCGGCCACACCGACACCGAGACCCGGGTGGGCTCCGCGACGGTCGTGCACGCCGACACCACGCACCCCGCCGACCGGACCCTGGCCGTCCGCTGGACGCTCGACGGCCGCCCGGTGGCCAACCCGGGCAACGACCGCGATCTCGATCTCGGCGCGCTGCGGCTGCGCCCCGGCGCGCATACTCTGAGCGCCCGGATCGCCGGCACGCAGACCACGCTGACCTGGACGGTGGACGCGGCTCCGGCGACGGCGTCGTACGCGCTCTCCAAGCCGCTGCGCACAGTGCACCGGCCGGGGAAGCCGGTGGAATACGTCTACGACGGGCCGTTCACGATGAAGCTGACGGCCCGCGACGACCGGGCGGCCGGGCATGTGGTGTCGCAGTTCCGGGTCGACGGCGACGGCTGGCAGACGTACTACGGCTGGCCGACCGACGCCGACGCGCCGTACCGCTTCACCCCGGGCGGCACGGTCATCGACGATCTCGTCTACGGCAAGCTCGGCAAGACCCGTGCGGTGCCGTGGGACGACGCCACCCCCGACTACGGCACCCACACGATCGAGTACCGGACGATCGACTCGGCGGGGAATGTCTCGGCCCCGCGGAAGTTCCTGGCGACGCTGGTTGAGCCGGGGGCCGCACCGTAGCGAACGAACCGGCCGATTCCGCGTCGAAGGTGCGGCCGCATTCACGTCGGATGCGGCCCACCTCAGTCCGCCCCGGGCCCGAACCGGCTGCGGTACGCCGACGGGGTGAGCCCGGTCTCGCGGCGCATCAGAGCGCGCAGATTGGCGGTGGTGCCCAGGCCGCTGCGCCGTGCGACCACGTCGAGGGGGGACACGCCCCGCTCGATCAGCCGGCAGGCGAGGGTGAGGCGTTCCCCAGTGAGCCACGCGAGTGGCGTGGTGCCCAACTGGGCCTGGAAGCGGCGGTGCAGGGTTGCCGGACTCAGTGCCGCGCGCGCCGCGAGGTCGGGCACGGCAAGGGGTGAGTCCAGCCGTGCCTGTGCCCAGGCCAGGACCGGGGCCAGGGACTCGTCGGGCACGTCGGGCACCGGCCGCTCCACGAACTGCCGCTGGCCGCCGTCCCGGTGGGCGGCGAAGACGAGGCGTCGGCTCACCGAGTTGGCGATCTCGGCTCCGTGGTCGCGGCGGACCAGGTGCAGCCCGAGGTCGAGCGCGGCCGCGCTGCCCGCGGCGGTCAGGATGTCGCCGTCGTCGACGAACAGCACGTCCGGTTCGAGCTGGACGGTGGGGAAGCGTGCCCGGAAGGAGTCGGCCCACTGCCAGTGCGCGGTGGCCCGGCGCCCGTCGAGGACCCCGGCCTCGGCCAGGGTGAAGGCGCCGCTGCAGAAGCCGACCAGTCTCGCTCCTCGGGCGTGCGCCCGGCGGACCGCGTCGAGGACGGCCGGGCGGCGGGGCACCTCGGTGTCGGGCCGGTTGGGCACGATCAAGGTGTCCGCCGAGTCGGCCGCCTCCAGCTCGGCGACTCCCGTGAGCGTGAAGAATCCGTCCCGCATGACCGTGCGGGGCTCGGGCGAGCAGAGTGTGAAGTCGTAGAGGTCACGGCCGATCTCGGGCCTGCGCAGGCCGAACACCTCGGTCGCGCAGCCGAGTTCGAAGGGGTTCGAGTTCTCATCGACGATCACGACGACCCGGTGCGGACCCCCCTCACGGCCTGGATGCGAGGATCCTTGCGGCATAAGCTATTTCTACCACTCACACGGACACTGCCGAACATCGGATGGTTGAGCACATGAGCAACGAACCGATCGCCCTCAGCACGGCCCTGGCCTCCTTCGACGCCCTGTGGAGCCCCCGCATCGTCACCCGGGTCAACGACTACGACGTACGCGTCGCCAAGGTCGAGGGCGAACACCTCTGGCACGCACACGACGACACCGACGAGTTCTTCCTGGTGCTCGAAGGCGAACTGCACATCTCCCTGCGCGAGCCCGCCGGGGAGCGCACGGTCTGTCTCCCCAAGGGCTCGGTCTTCACGGTCCCGCGCGGCACGGAGCACAAGCCGTCCGCTCCGTCCGGAGCCGCGATCCTCCTCTTCGAGCCCACCGGGACACCGACGGTCGGTGACCGCCACGACGAGATCCCGGACCACGTCGACGCGACGACGGGGCACACACTCGGCTTCTGAGCCCCCACGGACCGAGCGGCAGCCACCGGACCGACGCTGTGCCTAGCGGGCGACGCCCGCGTACCCGGGGATCGGATCGTCGTTCTCGGCAGCTGCCTTCTCCGAACTACTAGGGCTGTCCCGTGATCAGGTGACGGGACGGACGGTCAGTCCCTGGGGGGCGGTATGGAGCCGGAGAACGGCTGCGAGCGGCGCGGGTGTTAGCTTCCTTCCCGTGGTGGAACACCAGGACGAGACCAGGGCGGCCTACGACGGGGTCGTCGAGCTGTATGCGTCGATGTTCGCTAATCGGTTGGAGACGCAGCCGTTCGCGCGGAACATGATCGGCACCTTCGCCGAGCTGGTGCGTGGAACGGGGAACCTGCGGGCAGCCGACGTCGGGTGCGGGCCCGGACATCTGACGGCCATGCTGCACGGCTTGGGGCTGGATGCCTTCGGGCTCGACCTCTCCCCGGCCATGGTCGACCACGCCCGGCGGGCCCATCCGGCGCTGCGGTTCGAGGAAGCGCGAATGGAGGCCCTGCCGGTCGAGGACGGCGCGCTCGGCGGAGTGCTGGCCCACTACTCGGTGATCCATACCCCGCCTGGGGAATTGCCAGCGCTACTCGCCGCGCTGGTGCGTGTCCTGGCCCCAGGGGGCCTGCTCCTGGTCTCGTTCTTCGCGACCGAGGGACCGGAGCCGGTCCTCTTCGATCACAAGGTGACGCCCGCCTATAGCTGGCCGGTGGACCGGTTCGCCGAGTTGCTGGCCGGGGCCGGGCTCGTCACGGTCGCTCGGCTGCTCCACGACCCGGCCTCCGAGCGGGGCTTCCTCGACGCCCACTTGCTGGCCCGCCTGCCCACGGGCGGCGGGCTGTTGCACTCCGGGCGCTCGCCCGAGAAGGACTCCAGAGTGGCGCCCTGATCCTGGTCACCGATGCCATGCACAAACAGGACGCTGACATCGGCAACGGAACCGTCTGCCCGGACCCCCGTGACCGCCACCTGGCCTCCCCGTCACACCTGGCGTTGATGCTCCCGAGCCCATAGCGAACTGTCAACTGCGCGACTTCGCCGGGCGGTTGAGGCCCATGACGGCTGAGGGGGCAAGGCCGTCGACGGTGATTCAACCGCAGGAACTCGCCTCGGTCTCAAGCCGATCGAGCACCGGCTATCGCAGCGGTCTGACGAGGAACACCAAGGCTGACGGCAGGAGTCTCTCGTCATCAGCCAGCCGCCCCGCGCTCTGGAAGGGGCGAGACCACGCGGTTGTCGGGGGGTTCCAGATGACCCCCATCGAGCAGGTCGCGACACTCGCGACGTTCGGCGCGGTGTATCAGGCTTCGATACGAGGCCAGGTGTCGCTGGCGCGAAGCCACACGACGCTATTCCGCACAGTCGGGTACGGCGTCAGCCGCCGGCTTCGAGCCGAGTCCCGGGGGGCCTTCGCGCGGCGCCGGCCGACGGTCCCGCGGCCGAAAAGCGCTCTGGTTCGCTTCTCGGCCAGATGATCAAATCGAGCCCATGCCTTCGCTTTCGTACCTGGACCTGCACCGTGACGTCTCATCGGATGTCGACGCCGAGATCGAAGCCGCTCTCGAACACCTCGGCCCGCCGTCGAGCACTCTCAGGAAAGCGGTCGCGGAACTCGTACGGAGCCGGAAATTCAAGCACCCCCTGTCCGTGCTACCGCTGCTCGTGCACGCCGTCGAGACGGGGACGACGGCACCGGCCGTTCCGCTGTCCGCCGTGCACGTGCTGTGGTGGACGTCGGCGTGCTACCTGGACGACCTCGCCGACGGGGACGGTGCGGCCGCTGTGGCCGGTGACCTCAATGAGCACGAGGCGCTGCTCGCGGCCGTCGTCGGTGGCCATACGCTTCCCCTGCACGTCCTTCGGTCGCCGGGGATTCCCGCACCGGTGCAAGATGCCCTGGTGACCGAGGTCGCGACCTGCTGGACGGGCGCCGTGGAAGGGCAACTCCGGGACATGCGCGCGGACGTGGACACCGCCTCGCGGGAGTCGGTCGTCGAGACCTACCGCGGCAAGTCGGGTGCGCCCTTCGGCATGATCACGGCCATGGCGGCGAAGTTGGCGGGGGTCGAACGCCGGCAGAGCGAGCTGTGGCGCGAATTCGGCCACGTCTACGGAGTCCTGTGGCAGATCTTCAACGACCAGGACGACATACTGACCGAGCGTCATGAAGACCTGCGGAACGGCACGGTGACCTATCTGCTCGCGTGCGCCCTTGAGGAATTGCCCCGGTCGAGGGAGCGCGTCCTTGGACTGCACGCCGCATCGAGGACCTCCGCCCGGGCGAGAAGAGACCTCACGAAGCTCCTTCTGGCACCTGTCGTACTTCACCGCTACCACAAGGACATCACCGCCTTCCGCGACGAGGCGTACCGCATTCTGGGCGCACTTGGCGGTGACGCTGTCTCTTCGACGGTGCTGCGGCAGCTCGTGGATCTGTCGGCCCAGATGCTCCTGCGGGAGGATCGGGCGCAGGAAGTCGGCAGTGCCAGACCCCCGGCGACCACCTCGCCGGCCTAGGGACCCCGACCGTGGCCTCAGCGGCCCGGCAGCTGCTCCTCGCCGTCCTGTCATGTTCGCACTTGCGTTCAGTCCTGGCGAGGTCGGCCGGCCGCAGCCGCTTCTTTCCTGACCCGGGCTCGGTCAAAGGACCACGCGGTCAGGCCCACCAGTGCGGCCGCCCCGGCCGCGTAGACCGGCAGCCACTGGGTCGTAGTGGCTGAAAGGCAGTCGGAAACGGCGGTTTCGCTCTGTATTTCCTGCGCGCGAGCCATGGCGGCACCGTCGCGACCAGCCAGGTTGGCCAGTGCGGCCTCCGCGTGGATGCCCTCGTACTTGCCCAGCTCAGGACACGCGCCGCGGGTGCCTGGCATCGGGAACAGCCACGCCCAGCGCTGCAGCGCCGGGGCCAATGTGATCGCTACGCACAGGCCGACGACCAGCGAGTACGCAGTCAGATTCCGCATGTACGCAGATAGGGCGCCAGGCATCCATGTCGGCAGTCGGTAAAAGGTGAAGATCAGCGCAAGAAGCGTCACCCCGACGTATGTGGCGAACCATTGCCAGGAACCCTGTGCGAGCGCGGCTGTGAGCACGGCGGCGAGCGCAATGCCGATGACCCCCGGCTGACTGGCAGTGTCATGGCCTGCGCCGGTGGTTGCCGATTTCCCGGCTCCTTGAAGGCTGGGGTCGTCCACGGTCTCTCCCGCATGGCTCGGAGGCTGCCAGCATCCGGTCACCTCTTGCCGTCGGCCCGGCACCATGCCGGACCGGCTCGGAAATCCCGCTCGGTTGGTCGCTCCAGATGTCTCGGTGGTGAGGGGCAGCTGGGCAGTCAGGTGCGGGCAGGTCCGACTCAGGTGAGCAGGAAGTCCGCCTGGCCGGACTTGGCTCCCTCGATGAACGCGGCGAACTCGCCGGAGGTGTAGATCAGTGCGGGGCCGTCCGGGTCCGCGGACTGGCGCACCGCGACCCGGCCGTCGGCCAGCTTCATGGTCTCGAAGCAGTTGCCCCCGTTGCCGCCGCTCCACGGCTTGTGCCAGCCCTCGCTGCCCAGTTCGGTGGCCGGCATGCCGTTGTATATGTGGTTCATTCACAGCTCCTCGCGAAGATCCTTGAGGATCTCCTTCGTGCGTTGCGCAGTCGCGGCCTGAGCCGCCATGCGGTCCAGAACCTCCAGATGCGAGGCGACCTCGGGGCGCGCGTCGAGGTAGACGGCGCCGGTGAGGTACTCGCTGTAGACCATGTCCGGGAGCTCGGGGACAGCGAACCGGAAGAGGACGAACGGCCCGTAGGTGCCGGGGTGGTGTCCGGTCGCGAACTCCGCGATCTGCAGGGTGACATGGGGCAGCTGGGCGCCTTCGAGCAGTCGGTCGATCTGCGCTCTCATGACGCCGGGGCCGCCTACGGGCCGGCGGAACACCGTCTCGTCCATGATCACCCACAGCTTGGGTGCGTCGGGGCGGGTGAGCAGCGCCTGGCGTTCCATCCGCAGCGCCACATGGCGCTCGATATCGGCCGGATCGGTCTGGCCGACGGCTCCGCCGCGCATGATCGCGCGGGCGTAGTCCTCCGTCTGCAGCAGACCGGGCACGAAATGCGGCTCGTAGGCGCGGATCAGGGCAGCCGCGCCCTCCAGGCTGACGTACATGCTGAACCAGCCCGGCAGAACGTCGTGAAAGCGCTGCCACCAGCCGGGCTTATTGGCCTCCTCGGCGAGCTCGATGAAACCGCGTGCCTCGTCGTCGGTGATCCCGTACGCGTTCAGCAGCAGCTGAACATAAGGGATCTTCAGTGCGACCTCGGCGGTTTCCATCCGGCGGATGGTGCCCGCGGCAACACGAAGGACCTTTGCGGCCTCCTCGCGCCTGAGCCCGGCTCGCTCTCGCAGATCCTGCAAGCGCTTGCCGAGAACGACCTGCCCCACGGTGGGAGCCGACCGCGGTTCACTCACTTCGAGACCTCCGCACGTGCTGTTGCGAGCAGTGTGCCACGGCCCCGCAGCGATGAATATGTCCACTCTGAATTTTTCAGAGTGGGCCTTGCCAAGGTGTCCACTCCGGCGGGAGAGTGTTCGGGTGAACCGTGACGCGCTCACTGCCCAGCGACTGGACCCGTGCTCGGGGGCCGACCCCCACCGCTACGGCTTCGAGCTGCCCGCGCGTGCGGAATTCGTAGGCAGGGCGAGAACGCTCACCCGCGAGCGGCTCCGCTGCTGGGGCATAGGCGGGGATGTTCACGACACGGCGATGCTCGTCGTCTCCGAGCTGGTCACCAACGCAGTCGTGCACACCGACGGCCATCTGGTCGCCTGCGAACTCCTCAACGGCGCGCAGCGGCTGCGCATCACCGTGCAGGACCAGGGGTCCACGCCCACCGGCCCGCACGTCTGTCACACCGTCGATGAGGAACGCGGGCGCGGGCTGCTGCTGGTCGAGGCCGTGAGCAGCGCCTGGGGCGCGTACGAGTCGAAGCACGGCCCTGGCCGCATCGTCTGGGCCGAGCTGGCGCGGGCCGAGCCGGCGCAGGCTGAACTGCCGCACACGGACCTTCCGTTCGGAGTGGATCGTCCGTTCGGAGTGAACCGTCCGTTCGGGGCGGACCGTCCACTCGAGGCGGACCTGCCCTTCGGGACGGACTTTCCGCTCGGGACAGACCTTCCGTTCGGGGACTTTCCGGGGGCGGAGGGCTTTGGGCCGGGACCGGAGAGGCTGTGCTGAAGGGCCTGGCGACGCTCCTCCGCCGGAACGGCCGCCACCACAGCGAGACCGGCGAGGTCCGGATGACCCGGCTTGCGATCCCGCCCGCGCTCGTGGCCAATCTGGGCTGCGACGCCGTGGGCGTTCCCGCGCGCTATGGCTTCCGGCTGCTCGGGCGGCTGCCGCGGAACGGCTGCGTCTTCGCCGACAACGACTGGTGGTGGTGGATCGTGCCGGCCGGGTCGGACCTGGAGCTGAACTGGCCAATGCCGTCGCACTACGCCCGCGGGGCGTACATACCGGGGACCAACCCCCGCCTCATCCGCTGGCCCGACGGCACCAGCCCCTACACCCCGCCGATCCCGCTCTACCTGATGGCCTGCCAGATCACCGGCACCGCTCCGCTGTGGACTGCTGGCGTGGGCAGCGCCCACGGCGCCTGAGCGCAGGCGGCAACGCGTCGCACGTCGTCCGGGCCCGGGAAGTCCGCACCGCGACGGGACGGATAGTCTTCCGACCATGTCAGAAGCCAATTCGAGCCCGGAACGGCAGGGGCTCACACCACGTCAGGCACGCGGCGTACGGATAGCTCTCTCCGCGGTCATCATGATCGCCGTGGGCGTCACCCTCGTGCTGCGGCTCGGCAGCACGCACTCGGTGCTGACCATGGGCTTCTACGGCATCGCGATGATCCTCTGCGGCAGCGCGCTGGTCCTCAGCCGACAAGGGCGTACGCGGGTGGCCACCGCGGTTCTGGGGGTCGGCGTCGCGGTGGCCATCATCGCCGAGTGGGCCGTCGCATCCATGCGCTGAATGGGTCAGGGCCCCCGCCCGGGGGATAGGCGGGGGTCAGGACTTCATGACATGTGGGTTGGCGAACGTGGAGTTGTCGATGACGACGTCCATCTTCGGTAGCGGGTCGACTTCCTCGAGGTAGATGCGCTCCGCCACCAGGTACCTGTTGCGGTGGATGGATTCCGCTTCGGACCCGGCCCAGTCCTGATCCCGGTCGGCGCCTCGCCGAACCGAAAGTTCCGCATCCACGTGCAGCCAGATGCGGAAATCCCAGTACGCGTTGATTTCGGGCCGGAAGGCGAAGACTCCATCCACGATGAGCACCGCGTCAGAAGCCAGCGGTGTCGCGTCCGAGGAATGATCCTGCTGTGTCAGCGGGTCGATACTGCAGAGCACGGCGGACGATGCCGCTGGCGACCGGCACGGATCGAGCAGCAGCCGCTTGGCCGCGTCGTAGTCGTAGGCGTTGCGGTAGTAGCCTTCGCCCGACTCCCGGTCGTACAGGTGCCGGTCCTTCCACGGGTTCTTGAAGTCGTCGAGGGTCGCCCGGAGTACGGGGCGCCCCACGGCAGTGATCAGCTCAGCCAGTTCGTGCCCAAGGCTCGTCTTGCCTGCTGCGGTGAAGCCGTCGATGCCTACGAGCAAGCGGCTCTGGCCACAGGCCAGGATGCGTCTTGCGACCGCCTCGACGACTGCACTGCGCTCGGCAGAGGCCACCGGGGGGGTGGGCTGCCGCCATGTCGACGCCGAATGATGCACACTCGCCCGCTGTAGGTCCATTCCAGGAACCTATCGCGCCGACCACCAGCTGGAGAGAGCACCCCGTAGCGCGCGGCCGGTGCCGGATCGCGTCGCCGGGCAGCACCTGGTCCTCGATGAGATGCGGCTCGAGCGCGGTGAACGCCGCGGCCCGCTGCGGCTCAGGAACGGGCGCAGATGTGCTCCGCCACGGTGGTGCAGGGGAAGTAACCGTGCTCGTCGAGAGCGACCTCGCCGTCCGGGGACGCGAGGAACGCGAGGAAGGAGGCCGCAACGCTGTCGGCTGGCGGCTCGCCTTTGGTGTAGGCGTACTCCACTGTCCAGAAGGGGTAGTCACCGCTCTCGATCGACTCGATGTCAGGATCCGCGCCGTTGATCCTGACAGGTACGACATTCTTGTACGCGCCTGATTCCGTGGCCTCGAGCGGTGCGTAACCGATGGCTCCGGGAACGCGGTTGACCCCATCCAGTACCTCGGACGTGGTGGCCATCTCGCAGCGGACGACCAGTGCGCCAGGGTCTTTTGGGGTCTTCATGCAGTTGTCGGACGAAGCAGCTGGTTCTGACCGACCGAGGACCTTCTCCTCGAATACGGCGCGCGTGACGGAATTCGCGTCTCGGCTGATGATCCGTACCCCTAGATTCGGTCCGCCGGCAGGACGCCAGTTGTCCGTCTCCCCGGAGTAGATGTCGCGCAGCTGCTGGATCGTGAGGCCACTGATGTCGATGGTGCGGTTGACCACGACGTTGAAGGGGATGACCGCGATGGGGTGTGCCTTGAGCGTTCTCTCGTAGCTCTCGTTGCGTCCCTCGGAGAGGACCAACCGGACGTCGGGATCGTCTTCTTCCTGCAGCGAGCGCAGGCCTGCCATGGAGCCCTTCACATCGAAGCGGATCTCCGCATCGCCGCAGACCCGTTCGTAGTCGGCGGCCGCGGCTTCGAGTGCCGGTTGGAAGATCGTCGAGCCGACAACGGTAAGACGGCCCTTGGCACAAGACTGCGGAGAGAAGTGCTCGGCTGGCGATGACCCAACGAGTGTCGCGGACGAGAACAGCCCGCCTACCAGGAGAGTGGCCAGGGCGCCGGCGACCCATACGAGCCACGAACGGCCTTCCTTCGCCGGCGCCCATGGCGCCACCGTCGATCCCGCACCAAGGGGAGCGACATCCGCGATCCCTGTGCGGTGGTGGGGGTGCTGCCCGGCAAGGTCCGGACGTTGGCTCGCGGAAGCCGGGCGCGGCCGCTCGGGGAGTTGGACGCCAAGGATGGCCGCGAGGATGCGACTTCCCAGAGGGTAGGCGGGCCGTCGGGCGGGACGCCGGATTCCGGCTGGGGAGCGATTCAGGCCGAGGGCTGCGGTGACGGTTCGGCGGAGGGCGGAGGGCGGCGCCGTCACGGGGCCAGCTCCCGGGCCTGGGGCGGGTCGACTGGCTGTGCCTGCGGCTGTGTCTGCGGCGGCGGCTGTGTCTGCTGCTGCGGGCCGGCTACCGCCTCGCTGATCGTGGGTACTTGGCCCACCTGGGTCAGCAGCGCCGGGGCCGAGATACCCACAGCGATCGCGGCGTACTCGCCGTCGATCTGCCCGGAAAGGCCGAACATGAAGGCTGCGCCGGCGCCCAGCGCCATGTGGAAGAGTACGGCGACGAGTTCGGGCACAGGGTCGAAGAACTCGTTGAGCTTCGGTGGCGCGGTGGGGCCCTCCTGGCCGGTGGCCGTCGATCTGCGGTGCTCGCGGCGGGCCGAACGCCAGGCCATGGTCTGGCTGTAGGCATCGATGAACCCGCGAAGCGATCCGCCTGCGGCCCCCAGTAACACCACTACAGCCGTATCCACGAACTCACCCCCGTCCCGCCCGTGCCAGTGCTGACGAGACTACAGGCGGTAGCTCATCGGATACGGAAGTTCACAGCTGTGAGAACAAAGGCGGCGTCTGCTGCGACATGAGGAATCGTCATGGACGCGCCACCCCGTGCCAAGGGACGGCCCCCTCAGCAGCCCGCCGATTCGTTGGCCGCCGCCGCCCGGTTCCGGTTCAGCCGCTGGAGACCGCCCTCAGATGCGATTTACCGCGCCGCACATCGGGCGGCGCGGCCGCCCGGGTCTCCCGCAGCACCAGCGTCATCCGCGTGAAACCCGTGTCCTGAAGGGTCGCGGGGGTCTCGTCGACGATCCGGCACTCGGTGCGCCCCCACCGCGGATCCGGGTGGTTCAGCGGTCGTACGGCTCCGTCGTGGTGCACCGCTGCCGCTCCCATGGCCCGCATCCAGTACGGCAGCCCGCACCGGTAGGCGACGTCCATGATCGGGTCGTCGGCGATGTCGTCACGAATGGCCTGAAGGACTCGGTCCTCGGGGTACCACTCCAGGGCCGCGTCCAGCTGCGCCAGCAGAGGCAGGCACCAGCTCGTCTCGCGGTCGCCGAGCACGATTCCCGCGTCCGGATGGAACAGTACGAACCTGAGGAAGTTCTGGGCCGGCATTGCCGTGGGGTGCGGTCCGACTCCGTGGAACAGCGCCTCGAAGGCGTGGTTGGCGTGTGCCACGTCCCATCGCCGGTCGAAGAGCACGGAGGGCAGCGGCACGGCGTCCATCATCGCGGCGTAGTCGCGCAGGTAGGCGCGCGTCTCGGGATCCGAGTGGTCCGGGACGGCGGGCTCCGACGGATCGGCGGGCTCCACCGGCACGGCGGGCGGCGCGGGCGCGGTGACGGGCGCGAACGGGCGCGCGGGGCCGGACGGGAAGGCCGGACCCGACGGACGCGCGGGACCGAGCGGAGGCGCGGGCAGGGACGCCCCGCCAGGCCTGTTCCAGGCCGACGGCGGGTCACGGTCGACGGCGAGGCGGAAGAGCCAGCCGCCCTGCTGGTCACTCATCTCCAGGGCCTTGACCAGGGCGCAGAGCTTCTCGTCGGTCCAGTCCTGGGCGGGCGTGCGCTCCCAGCTGCCGTACGCGACGGTGCTGATGTCGAGCCGCGCGGCCACGTCCTCCACGCTCAGGCCGAGCTCCTCCCGGCGCCTTCTGAGGACATCGGTGAGCCGCCTCGCTCGGAGCGCGCCACGGGGCGTCCCCGCGCGCCCTCGACGCCCGTGGACACCAGGCCGCTCTACGCCTGCCTCATGTGTCATCGAGAACGCCACCCTTCTCGAAGTCCCGCTGCGGCAGCGCCCTTTGGATCTTCCAACCGCGTGGCGATCCTGCTACCGCAAACGCGGCCGTGTCAACTATCGTGGCATTCCACGCCGCTGAGCGCTCAGATCGCGCCACAGCTGTGGCAAGACCTGGCTGTACTCCACCGAAACGGTTAATCTCCCCGCAGCCCACTGTGTGCGGAGTGACCTCGCGTGATCTAGGAGACCTACTGGTGACAGACGGCTTCTTGGTTCCGGGCCCGACGGCCACAGGCCCCCTGGCGGCGTCCGTCGCCCGCGTCGCCGAACTCGCCGGCAAGCTCGGACTGAGTTACGGCGAGATCTTCGACGTACACCAGCTCTCCGAGGCGTCCGGCGTCCCGGCCGATGTGGTCACCGCCCTGCTGGACGGGCGGCCCGCCGGTGAACCCGACCTCCAGACGCGCTTTCTGCAACGCTTCGACCTGCTGCGCAGGACCCGGCTGAAGCCCAACGGCCGCCGGTACACACAGCAGGAGATCGCCGACGGCGCCGGCATGTCACGGCAGCAGGCCGGGGCTCTCATCAACGGCGACCGCCGGCCGACCATGGAGCACTGCGATGCCATTCAGAGGTTCTTCAAGGTGCACGCCGGATTCCTCACCGCCGAGGACGCCGACGCGCTCAACGGCGCACTCCAGCGGACCGAGCAGCGACTGCTCCACGACTACGCGGGCGAGGGCGACCCGCTGGAGCGGCTGCTGCAGGACCATGGCGTACGGGGCATCGCCTGGCGGGCAGCTCAACTGCCCACGGACAAACACCGGGACAAGGTCACCGAGTGGCTGGACATGCTCCTGGAGAGCGTCAAGCCGACAGAACTCTGACGTACGGAACCCTGATTTCAGGACAGGGTTGGATTCACGCGTGTGCGCGCGGCTGCTGACGGGGAGAGGAGAACGGTGAGCATAGGCAAGGAGATGCGTCGGCTGTGCAGCGAGCTGGTAGCCGGAATCGATCTTCCCGCCCCGGCTGAGCCCGCCGATCTCTATGCCGCCCTGTGCAGCGGAATGAGCAAGCGCCGCGGCCGCCCCGTCCGGTACCGCATGGCGACGTTCCCGCCCGGCACGGCCAGTGGGCTCTGGCTCGACATGACGGACCAGGATCTGATCGTCATCGAGGAGCGCACCGCACCCGATCATCAACTGGTCATCCTGGGCCATGAGTTGTGGCACATGAAGGCCGGGCACTGCACCCACCATGTCGACGGCGCGGCCGTCGCGGCCCGGCTGCTGTCGGACGAGGCGGACCTGCAGGCGACCGTGCTGAAGGTGGCGGCCAGGACCCGTTTCGACCAGGCAGAGGAGAACGAAGCCGAGAGCTTCGGTCTGCTGCTCGGCAGCAAGTGCCGCTCCTGGCTGGCCGGTTCGACAGGCCGCGGGCACCAGCGGCGGGACGGACTCGCGGGCCGGATCGAGGCGTCCTTGGGATACCGCGGGCCACAGGGCTGATGCGTGGACGGTCAGGACTACTACATCCCAGCCGCCGCGCTGGGCTTCGCACTCGTGTTCAAGCTCCCCGGGATGCTGCGCGACTGGCGTGATCCACTGCTGCGTTCCGTCTGCGCACTGCTCGTGCTGGCGGCCTGCACCTTCTTCTTCGCCGCGCCGCCGACGATCGCCGAGGTCAACCGGCTCACCGGCGTCTCCAACTTCTCCGCGCCGCTGGTCTACTGCATCCTGACCGCCTTCAGCGCCTCCTGTCTGGTGCTGCTCGTCAACTGGCGCGGCGGGCCACCGGAGGAGACCCGGCAGATCTCCCGCCGCTGGGTGATCGGCTACGGCCTGGTGGTCGTCGCGCTGGTGGTGCTGTTCGTACTCGGCGACGCCCCGGTGGAGCGGCTGCGCGATCTGGACACGTACTACGCCACGACGCCGTACATCCGCGAAATGATCGTGCTGTACCTGGTGGCGCACAGCGTCGCCGCCATCGGGATGACCGCCCTGTGCTGGCGCTGGTCGCTGCAGGTGCACGGCTGGCTGCGGACCGGCCTGGTGACCATCGTGGCCGGCTCGCTGTTCAATCTGGGCTACGGCGTCAGCAAGTTCGCCGCCGTGTTCGCCCGCTGGGCCGGCCGGGACTGGGACGGTCTGAGCACATCGGCCGCGCCGCCCCTGGCGTCGATGGGCGCACTGCTGAGCGCCGTCGGCTTCATCCTGCCGCTGATCGCCCAACGCCTGTCGGACAACTGGCACACCTGGACCACATACCGGCAGCTGGGCACGCTCTGGCGCGAACTGCGCACGGTCGTGCCCGACGGCACCCCTTCCGTACGCATCTCCTGGTGGTCGTCGGCGGATCTGCGCGTCACCCAGCGCGAGTCCGACATCCACGACGGGATGCTCCAGCTGGATCCCTATTTCGACCACGCGCTACGCGCCGACGCCCATGACGCGGCGATCGAGGCCGGCGCCGATCCGCGGCAGGCCCAGGCCATCGCCGACGCTGCGATGGTCGCGGCGGCGCTTCGGGCCCGGACTGCCGACCCGGACGGCAAGATCATAAGCTCGGCCCAGGCTTACACCCCCAAGGCAGCCGAAGGACCGCGCGATCTGGTGCGCATGTCCCTCGCGCTGCGCCATTCACCCGTCGTTGAAGCAGCCCGCCGGCGCGCGGCCAGGTCAGAGAGCGGCTCCCTATGAGCGATCCTGTGAGAACCCGCCGGAGCACAGCTGTGCGCCGGGCCGTCGTGATCGGCGGGGGGCTGGCCGGCATGCTGGCGGCCGCCGTCCTCACCGAGTACGCCGACGAGGTCACCGTCGTCGACCGCGACACGCTGCCCTCCGGACCCGAAGCGCGCAAGAGCCTCCCGCAGGCGCACCACGCGCATCTGCTCTGGTCGGGCGGGGCGCGCGCGATGGAGGCCCTGCTGCCCGGTGTCACGGACCGCTGGCTGGCGGCGGGCGCGCGCCGGATCCCGCTGCCGACGGGCCTGGTATCCATGTCCGCGCAGGGCTGGTTCCGCCGCTGGCCCGAGATGCAGTTCCTGATCGCCTGTAGCCGCGATCTGCTCGACTGGGTGGTACGAGAAGAGGTCGTCGGCCACCTCGGGGTCACCGTCCTGCAGGGCACCGAACTGCTCGGCCTCGAAGGCCACGCCGGACGGGTGACGGGTGTGCGGGTGCGCTCCGAGGACGGGAGCGAACTCGTCCTGGCCGCCGATCTGGTGGTCGACGCCAGTGGCCGCGGCTCGCGGGCGCCCGACTGGCTGCGTTCCCTGGGCGTCGCCGCCGTGCACGAGGAGAAGGTCGACTCGGGCCTCGCGTACGCCAGCAGGATCTTCCGGGCGCCGGACGGCACCGAGAAGTATCCCGTCGTCAATGTGCAGGCCGACGCGGGCGAACCGCGGCCCGGCCAGACGGCGACCATCGTGCCCATCGAGGGAAGCCGCTGGCTGGTGACGCTGTCCGGCACCCGTGGCGGTCAGCCCACCAACTCCGCCGCCGAGTTCGAGGACTTCGCCCGCGGCGTCCGGCATCCGATCGTGGCCGAGCTGATCGGCAACGCCGAGCCGCTCACCGATGTCGTCGTTTCCCGCAGCACCGTCAACCGGCGGCGCTTCTACGAGAAGATCGCGGACTGGCCGGAGGGCTTCGTGGCCATCGGTGACGCCGTGGCCACGTACAACCCGGTCTACGGGCACGGCATGTCGGTCGCGGCGCAGGGCGTCCTCGCGCTGCGCAAGGATCTGCAACGACATGGCCTCACCGCCCCCGGCCTCGCCCGGCGGGTGCAGCGCGCGGTGGCCGGACCGGTCGGCACGGCCTGGGACCTGGCCACCGGGCAGGACATCCTCTACCCCGGAGCCGTAGGCAAGAAGCCGGGCGCGTCCGCCACGGTGCTGCGCCACTATGTGGACCGGCTGATGCTGACCGCCACCGGCCGCCCCCTGGTCACCCGCGCGCTGTTCGACGTGATGACCCTGTCGGCGCCGACCACGTCGCTGCTCAAGCCCGAGATCGTGCTGGCCGTGCTGCGCGGGCCCAAACTGCCGCAGCTGCCGGGCCCGCCGCTGACCGACGAGGAGCTGCGGGTCGCGAAGGAGCCGCGCAGCGCACTCGAGACCGATCCGGCGGACGCGTGAGTCTGCCCAGTACGGGCGGCCAGATCCCGCTGGAGCCCAAGGCCGACCGGGAAACGGTGCGACGGCACAACCTCAGCCTGGTGCTGCGGGCGGTCCGCGACGAGGGCGAGGTGACCCGCGCCGGGGTCTCGGCGCGGGTGGGACTGACCCGGGCGGCCGTCTCCTCGCTGGTGGAGCAGTTGCTGGAGAGCGGGTTCCTCTCGGAGTCGGGCAAGACGTTCAGCGGATTGGCGGGCCGGCCAGGCACGGTGCTGAAGGTGGCCCGTACAGGCGTCGCCGGCATCGGGGTCGAGATCAACGTCGACTATGTCTCGGTGTGCGTGGTGGATCTTGCGGGCACCGACCGGGTGCGGCTCGTCGAGCACCTGGACAACCGCGGTGCACCGCCCGATCGGGTGCTCGGCCGTGCGGCCGGGATCGCCGCCCGGGCGCTGGAATCGGCTGCTGAGCAGGAACTACGGCCGGTCGGCGCGGAGTTGGCGCTGCCCGGGCTGATCTCGGCGGGCACGGTCCGGCACGCGCCCAACCTCGGCTGGACCCGGGTCGCGGCCGAGGGCCCGTTCGCCGAGGCGCTCGCGGCGCTGCGGCCCGGCCTGCCGCCGCTGCCGGTGCGTTCGGAGAACGAGGCGAATGTGGCGGCCCTGGCCGAGCTGTGGTTCGGCGGCCTCCGCGACGTACGCAGCTTTCTGTATCTGACCGGCGAGATCGGGGTCGGCGGTGCGCTGGTCCTGGACGGTGAACTGCTGCGCGGCGCACACGGGTTCGCCGGGGAGATCGGCCATGTCCTGGTGGACCCGGAAGGCCCCGAGTGCCGCTGCGGCTCGCGCGGCTGCCTGGAGCAGTACGCGGGCCAGTCGGCGCTGCTGCGGGCAGCGGGCATCGACGAGCGGACCGGCCCGGCGGGCGTCGCCGAGCTGGAGCGCCGCGCCCGGGCGGGCGAGGACCGCGCGATCGCGGCGCTCGGGCAGGCCGGGCTGATGCTGGGCCGGGTGCTGTCCGGGGCGGTGAACCTCTTCGACCCGGACGCGGTGGTGCTCGGTGGGATCTACCGGCCGCTGCTGCCCTGGCTTTCGCCGCCGGCCGGCGGCGAGCTGTCCGGCCGGGTCGTGTCGGGGCTGTGGCCGCCGGCCGGCGGTCGGCTGCGCGCCTCGTCCCCGGCGGCGGACGCGGTACGCGGCGCGGCGGCGCTGGTGGTCCAGGACGTACTGGCGGACCCGGTGGCATACGCGCCCCGCGCGGCGGGCTGAGTTTTCGGCCCGCCCGGCGTCTGAGGACCGCCTTTTGGCCCGCCCGACGCTTGAGGACGCCTTTCCAGCCCGTCCGGCGTTTGAGGACCGGGGGTCCGGGGGCAGCGCCCCCAGCCGACGGCCCGCGCCGTTCAGCGCACCCCAAGCAGGTGATCCATCGCCAACTGGTCGAGCGCCTCGAACCCCATCCCCCTCTCCCCCGCCCCCTCCATGTCGAACTCCTCGAACGCCCCGCGGTCCGCAAGCAGCCCCGACAGCCCGTCCGCAGCGGTGGGCAGCATGAGTTGGTCGAGACGGGCCGCCCGCAGCGCCTCCCGCACCCGCGGATCGGCGCGGAAGCCCGCCGCCCGCTCCTTGAGGATCAGATAGTTGCGCATGCAGCCCGCAGCGGAGGCCCACACCCCGTCGAAGTCCTCGGTCCGCGGGGGCTTGAAGTCGAAGTGCCGCGGCCCTTCGTAGCCCGCGGTCTCCAGCAGGTCGACCAGCCAGAAGGCGGACCGCAGATCCCCCGCGCCGAAGCGCAGATCCTGGTCGTACTTGATGCCGCTTTGCCCGTTGAGGTCGATGTGGAAGAGCTTGTCCGCCCACAGCGCCTGGGCGATGGAGTGGGTGACGTTCAGCCCGGCCATCTGCTCATGGCCGACCTCCGGGTTGACGCCGTACAGCTCGGGCCGCTCAAGTCGCTCGATGAAGGCGAGCGCGTGGCCGACCGTGGGCAGCAGGATGTCGCCGCGCGGCTCGTTGGGCTTGGGCTCGATGGCGAACCGAAGGTCGTACACCTGCTCGGTGACGTACTCCCCCAGCAGATCGAAGGCCTCCTTCATCCGGTCGAGGGCGATGCGCACGTCCTTGGCCGCACCCGATTCCGCGCCCTCGCGGCCGCCCCAGGCGACATACGTACGGGCCCCCAGCTCGGCGGCCAGGTCGATGTTGCGGATCGTCTTGCGCAGGGCGTACCGGCGTACGTCCCGGTCGTTCGCGGTGAAGCCGCCGTCCTTGAACACGGGGTGGGTGAAGAGATTGGTGGTGGCCATGGGCACGACGAGCCCGGTCGTGTCCAGCGCCTGCCGGAAGTGCTTGATGTGCGATTCACGCTCGGACTCGGATGCGCCGAAGGGGATCAGGTCGTCGTCGTGGAAGGTGACGCCGTACGCACCGAGGGCGGCGAGCCGATGCACGGACTCGACGGGGTCGAGCGGCGACCGGGTCGCGTCCCCGAAGGGGTCCCTGCCCTGCCAGCCGACCGTCCAGAGGCCGAAGCTGAACTTGTCCTCGGGGGTGGGGGTGAAGCGTTCCGCCATCGCCATGACCGCCTTCCAACCACAGTTTGTTTGCTGCCCTTACTAATAATGCATGCGTCCGCGTCATCGCAGAAGACCACGCCAACACCTGGTCGCGCCGGGCAGCTTGACGTAATTTGTTTCGCGGACGGCCGAATGGGCCGGGAGGAAGAGGTGGGGGCAATGCCCGTGCAGCCGGTCGTGATCGGCGTGGACAGCTCGACCCAGTCCGCGAAGGCGGCGTTCATCGACGCGGCCACCGGCCGTACGCTCGCGGTCGGCCGGGCCCCGCACCACGTCGGCGGCGAGGGCGGGGCGCGCGAGAGCGATCCGGAAGTGTGGTGGCACGCGCTGCGCGAGGCCGTAGCCGCGGGGCTCAAGGAATCGGGCCTGCATCCGTCCGCCGTCGTCGGCGTCGCGGTCGCCGGGCAGCAGCACGGCCTCGTCGTCCTCGACCGCGCCGGGCTTCCGGTGCGGCCCGCGCTGCTGTGGAACGACACCCGCTCGGCCCCGCAGGCCGCCGCACTCACCGAGGCGCTCGGCGGCCCGGACGCGTGGACGGCCCGTACGGGATCGGTGCCGGTCGCGTCGATGACGGCCGCGAAGTGGCAGTGGCTGCGCGAGAACGAGCCCCGGGCGGCCTCGGCCGCGGCCGCCGTACGCCTCCCCCACGACTTCCTCACCGAACGTCTCGCGGGCACCGCGGCCACCGACCCGGGCGACGCGTCGGGCACCTGCTGGTACTCCACCGCCACCGGCGCGTACGACTCCGAACTCCTCCGGCTCATCGGCCTGGACGCCGATCTGCTGCCCCCGGTGGCCGCCACCGGCGCCACCCGCGTCGGCTCGCTGACCGCCACGGCCGCGGACGACCTGGGGCTGCCCGCCGGCATCGCGGTCGCCGCGGGCACCGGCGACAACATGGCCGCCGCGGTGGGCCTCGGCCTCGGCGGCGCGGGCCTGCTCGACCACCCGGCCCTCAGCCTCGGCACCTCGGGCACCGTCTTCGCGGCCAGCCGCACCCGCCCCGCCTCCGCGTCCCTCGCCGGATTCGCCGCCGCGGACGGTACGTACTTGCCGCTGGCCTGCACCCTGAACTGCACACTCGCCGTCGACAAGATCGCCACCCTGCTGGGTCTGGGCCGCGACGCCGCGGAGGCGGGCGGGGAGGTGGTACTCCTGCCGTACCTCGACGGCGAGCGCACCCCCGATCTGCCCGCCGCCTCGGGTCTGCTCACGGGCCTGCGGCACACCACCACCCGGCAGCAACTCCTGGGTGCCGCCTACGAAGGCGCGGTCGTCACGGTCCTGCGCGCCCTCGACGAGGTCCTGCGCGCCTGCGGCCTGGACCCGTCGGACGAGGCTGTGGCCGCCCGGCCCCTGCGACTTGTGGGCGGAGGGGCCCGGGGACGCCACTGGGTGGAGACGGTACGCCGCCTCTCCGGCCGCCCGCTGCTGATCCCAGAAAGCACCGAACTGGTCGCCCTGGGCGCGGCTGCCCTCGCGGCGAGCGCGGCGACGGGCGAGGACCCGGTGGCGCTGGCGGCTGGCTGGCAGGGTGGCCAGGCGGTGGAACTGCCGCCAGTGGAGCGGGACTTGGAGACATGGGAGCGGGTCTCGGGGGTGCTTGAGCGGGCGGCGCCCACACTGCTCAGCTGACAGGTGCAGGCGGCACCACACTGCTCAGCTGACGGGTACAGGCGGCGTCCACACTGCTCAGCTGACGGGGCCCATCACCAGCAGCACCCCCACGTACGACACCCCCGCCACCACCGCCCACGCGCAGAGCCCCAGCGCCGCGACCCGGCCGCCCGTGCGGGTCAGGGTCGGCAGGTCGACCGCGCTGCCGAGGCCGAACAGCGCGGCGGCGAGCAGGAGTTCCTGGGCGTGCTGGGCCACGTCGATCGCGGTGGACGGAAGCAGGCCAGTGCTACGCAGAGCCACCATTGCCAGGAAGCCGACCACGAACAGCGGGACGATCGGCAACCGCTTGCGGACCGTCGTCCCGGCCCGCCGCCTGCGGCGGGCCGACAGGGCCACAGCCGCCACGAGAGGAGCAAGCAGCGCCACCCGCATCAGCTTGACCAGGACCGCTTCCCCGAGCGCGCCGGATCCGGCGGTCTGCGCGGTGGCCACGACCTGGCCGACGTCGTGGACACTCGCGCCGACCCACCGGCCGAACGCCGCGTCGCTCAGCCCCAACGGCTGCTGCAGCAGCGGCAGTACGGCGATCGCCAGCGTCCCGCACAGGGTCACCAGCGCCACCGAGGCAGCCGCGTCGCGCTCGTCGCTGTCCGTCGCCTCGCTCACCGCACCGATCGCGGACGCCCCGCAGATGGCGTACCCGGCGGCGATGAGCAGCGGCTGGTCGCCGGGCAGCCGCAACCGGCGGCCGAGCCACCAGGTGCCGAGGAAGGTCGCCGCGACGACGCCGAGCACCATGGTGACCGTCGCCCAGCCGAGGCCGAGCACATCGTCCAGGCTCAGTTTCAGCCCGAGCAGGACGATGCCGATGCGCATGAGCCGTTTTCCGGCGTACGAGAGGCCGGGGCGGGCGGCACCCCGTACGACCGCACGCGCTCCGGGCAGATGGGCCGCCACGATGCCGAGCACCACGGACGCGGTCAACATCGGTATGTCCGGCAGTAGTTGATGCACCGACCAGGCGACGGCCACGCCGACGACAGCCAGCGCGAGACCGGGCCGGATGCCTGGCGCGGCCGGTCCGGACGACGTGGAGGCCGACGCCGCCCGTTCCCGGAGCAGCGCCATCAGCGGTCGGCCGGGAGTTCGTAGACGCGGCGGACACTCGTGCCGAGACGGGAGATGTCCGCGCCGTAGACATGGAGAGAGATCGCCCGGCCGGCGCCCGCGTTCCAGACCCGGTGGATGTCGCCGGGCGGCGCGAAACCGCACACAGCGCCCTGGGCGTTCACGACATCGCCGGTGGCGACGAGGCGCGCGGCCCTGCCCGCCGCCGGGGACGGGAGCAGGCGGTAGCGCCGCTCGTACTCCTCGCCCTCGTGCACGCCCGTCGTGCACCACGACACATGGTCGTGCACAGAGGTTCCCTGGCCGGGCAGCCAGACCAGCGCGACGACCGAGAAGCTCCCGTCGTGTTCGGCGTGGAGCAGGTGCTGGCGGTAGTGCGCGGGATCGCTCACGCACTGCTCCTCGGTGAGCAGATCGGCCGCGCCGAGGTGCGGCGCGAGGCGCTCGCCGACCAGATACGCCGTCAGATCGGGCGGCAGTCCGCGCCCGACGGCGTCGCGCACCTCGGCGACCAGAGCGTCGAGTCGGGCGGTCGTACACGCGGCCCTGAAGGCGGTCGTTCCAGCCGTTCCAGCCGTTCCGGTCGATGTGGTCATACGGGCAGCGTGGAGCCGCCCGACCCATACGTCCAACGACGGATTCTTCGCTACTTCCCAAGCTCCGCTTATGGATTGAGCGGCTGTGTCTCAGCACCCGACCTTGTTCGCCGCGACCGATTTCAGCTCGTCGAGCACCCGCGCCGTCGCCGGGATCCGCAGATGTTCCCGCAGCACGTACGCCGAGATCTGCCGCCGCGACGCAGGCTGAAGTGGCCGCCCCGTCACCTTCCGGTGGCAGAGGAAGTTCAATACGAGCGCAGGGATCATCGCGACGCCGAGCCCCTCCGCGACCAGGCTCTGCACCACTAGGTTGTCGTCCGTCGTGAAGGCGATGTCCGGCGCGAAGCCCTGCTCCGCGCATTCGTGCAGCAGATTGGCGCGGCAGCGCAGGCACCCCGCTATCCAGCGTTCCTCCGCCAGATCCGCCAGCAGCACCGCACGCCGCCGCGCGAGGGGATGCCCGGTCGGCAGCAGCACCGTCAACTGGTCCTCGAGCAGCGGGATTTCCACCAGCTCCTCCGGCACCTCCTCGTGCAGGCCGGGGTAGGTGAAGGCGAGCGTGATGTCGCACTCCCCGCGCACCAGCCGCTGGAGCGAGACGGGCGGCTCGCTCTCCAGCAGGTCGACCCGGACGCCGGGGTGGGCCGCGGCCAGCCGGGCCATCGCCTCGGGGATGAGCGTGGCGTTGGCGCTGGGGAAGGCACACACGCGGACCCGTCCAGCGCGCAGCCGGGTGAGGGCGCTCATCTGCTGCTGGGCCGCGGACATGCTGTCGAGGATGACGGCGGCGTGCCGCGACAGCGCCTCCCCGGCCTCTGTGAGGCGCATGCCGCGGCCGACGCGGATGAACAGGGGTGTGCCTACGTCCCGTTCAAGGGCCTTCATCTGCTGGGTGATCGCGGGCTGCGTATAGCCGAGCGCGCGGGCGGCCGCGGAGTACGAACCGGCCCTGACCACTTCATGGAACGTCTTGATGTGCCGGGAGTCGAACACCCGTGCATCATAAGCAGAATTTGGGTACCGAGGGGCTCCGGTCGAGCATCTCCGGACGCCCACCAGACACCCGCCGGGCATCGGCCGACGGCTACGCCTTGCGCCCCACGCCGGCGTACAGCGACGCCGCCTCGTCCCCTTCCGCGACCTCGCCGACGCCGAGCTCCGGGTGCCACTGCGTCAGCCGCACGATGCCGGGCTCCTCCACCTCGAGCCCCTCGAAGAAGCGACCGACCTCCGCGTACGAGCGCGGCGCCAGTGTGACTCCCCCGGCCGCGTACATGTCGACACCGCGCTGCACAGCCAGCGGGTCGAAGTCGGCGGTGAGCTGCGTCAGTACGAGATAACTCCCTGACGGCAGCGCGTCCACGAGTTGGTGCACCAGGTCGTACGGCTGGTGCTCGTCGCCCACGAAGTGCAGCAGTGCCACCAGCGAGAGGGCGATCGGCTGCTTGAAGTCCAGGATCTTCCTGGCCTGTTCGAGGATCCGGTCGGGTTCGCGCACATCAGCCTGGATGTAGTCGGTGACGCCTTCAGGGGTGCTGCGCAGCAGCGCCTCCGCATGCGTCAGCACGATCGGGTCGTTGTCGGTGTAGACGACCCGGCACTCGGGGGCGACGCCCTGCGCTATCTGGTGCAGATTGGGCTCGGTGGGGATCCCGGTGCCGATGTCGAGGTACTGGCGCACGCCCGCCTGCCCCGCCATCCACCGCGTCGCTCGGTGCATGAACCACCGGTTGGTCTGGGCGACATGCTTGGCGCGATTGTCGATGCTCATGATGTGCCGGCCCAGCGCCTCGTCGACCGGGTAGTTGTCCTTGCCGCCCAGGAACCAGTCGTACACGCGGGCCGGATGCGGCTTGCTGGTGTCGATCCTGGGGACGGCGGGCTCGCTCCCGGTCATATGAAGCTCCCTAGATGCTCTGGAATTCTCGGTACATCGATCATGTGATCTTCGCAGGAGGGACGGCCTCCGGCAAGCAACTCGGCTCCCAGGAGAGGGAGTTCACGGCAGGTCGGACCGCCGTGCCCGTCAAGCCACAGGGATGCGCTTCGGTCATGGGAGCCAGTCACCGGAGGCCGCGGGCAGTCACAGCGCCGACGCTGTGGGCGTGGATGGTGCGCGGCCCGGTCCGCCAGAACGCCCACAGGCTCGCCCCGTCCCGGCTGGACGAGCGTCCCCCGCGCCCGCCCGCTCCTGGCCCACGGCGACTCACTACCTCACGGCTCGTGTGAGATTGTCGTGAGTTGGTCACGGTGGAGAGATTGCTGATTGCACTTGTGACCTGGGAGTTGATAGGGATGTCAGTGCATACGGTCGTCATCCAGCCCGCGGGGGGAGTCTGATGAAGTTCGACATGGGGGCGCAGGTTCTGTCGACCCTGCAGTCGCAGTCGCAGGGTTCGAGTACGGATCTGGGGGTGCTGATCCGTCAGCTCGTGCAGGCGGCGCAGCCGCTGGAGGGAAAGTTCAACGGTGCGGGCAAGGCCGCTTTCGATCTGTTCAAGTCGCGTGCGGATGAGATCGCGGCGGATCTGAACGCTTCGCTGTCGGGGATTCTCGGTGGTCAGTCGGGGATGGACGCGGCGTTCGGCTCGGGTGATCAGGAGCAGGACGAGAACGCGAGGACGCAGATGGCGTCGGCGAACTTCGACGCGGCGCGTTTCTCCGGCCGCTGACCTGGTTGTGCGGCGGAAGTGTTCGGTTTTTGACGGGGAGTGATTGGGATGGCTGGTGCTGGTAGTGACCGTCGTTCGTACGACACGGGTGCGTCGACGGAGGTGCAGGGCAGTATCCAGGCGCTGATCGGGCGTTTGGAGCAGGTGATCCACGCGCGTGACACCCAGGTGAAGAACGCGATGAAGGACTTCGCGGCCGATGGCGTGGCCGAGGAGTACCACGGCAAGGAACTGCGCTGGAACAGCACGTCGCAGGAGGTCCGGAACATCATCCAGCTGTTGAGGACGACGCTGGAGAAGAACGATGCGACGGCGCAGCAGACGCTCGCGCGGGCGAAGGCCGCGGTCGACAACATCGGCTGACCCGTGTGTGTCGTGCACGTCCCGGAGAGGAACGATCCTCCGGGATGTGCTCCGGGCGGCTGCCGGCGGTCGGGCGGGTGCCGCGCGTGGGGTGTGGTGGCGGTGGAGCAGATCAGTATGCAGGGGGGCGTTCGTGTCGTCGTGGGACATCAAGCCGCAGGGTGTGCAGGGCCAGTTGAAGGTCACCGGTACGCATGCCGGGGATCTGGAGAA
>NZ_JBIAPW010000019.1:0-147562 GCF_042888505.1 Streptomyces sp. NPDC002870 | reverse complement strand
GCAAGGGGGGCCCCCCCCGTCCCCCGGCCCCGGGCCGCGGCGGTGCCCCCAAAGCGCACCACCCCCCCCCGTACCAGGGTCGTTTGCCCCGGCGCCAAACCGCGGGGCCCCCGCCCTGTTGCGGGGCCGGGCGCCCCTGTTCGTTTGGCTGAGTTACGCCGACTTCTCGTGACGCCCGTCGGTCTTCACGATCCGCGGCTCCCGCGGCACCAGCGTCGGGTTCACGTTGTTGTGGACCACATCCGATGTGATCACCACGCGGGCCACGTCCTTGCGGGACGGCACCTCGTACATCACCGACATCAGGACCTCTTCCATGATGGCCCGCAGGCCACGCGCGCCGGTGCCGCGCAGGATCGCCTGGTCGGCGATCGCCTCCAGCGCCGGGAGGTCGAAGTCCAGCTCCACGCCGTCCAGTTCGAACAGGCGCTGGTACTGCTTCACCAGTGCGTTGCGCGGCTCGACCAGGATCTTCAGCAGCGCCTCGCGGTCCAGGTTGTGGACCGAGGTGATGACCGGGAGGCGGCCGATGAACTCCGGGATCATCCCGAACTTCACCAGGTCCTCCGGCATGACCTCCTGGAACTGGTCGCTCGCCTCGATCTCGCGCTTGGAGCGGATCGTCGCGCCGAAGCCGATGCCCTTCGCGCCCGCCCGGGACTCGATGATCTTCTCGAGTCCGGCGAAGGCGCCGCCCACGATGAACAGCACGTTCGTCGTGTCGATCTGGATGAACTCCTGGTGCGGGTGCTTCCGGCCGCCCTGCGGGGGGACCGAGGCCGTCGTGCCTTCCAGGATCTTCAGCAGGGCCTGCTGGACGCCTTCGCCCGACACATCCCGGGTGATCGACGGATTCTCGCTCTTGCGGGCGACCTTGTCGATCTCGTCGATGTAGATGATCCCGGTCTCGGCCTTCTTGACGTCGTAGTCGGCCGCCTGGATGAGCTTCAGCAGGATGTTCTCGACGTCCTCGCCTACGTACCCCGCCTCCGTCAGCGCCGTCGCGTCGGCGATGGCGAACGGGACGTTGAGCATCCGGGCCAGGGTCTGGGCGAGCAGCGTCTTGCCGGACCCGGTCGGGCCGAGCAACAGGATGTTCGACTTGGCCAGTTCGATCGCGTCGTCCCGGCTCGCGCCGCCGCCGTTCTCGCCGGCCTGGACGCGCTTGTAGTGGTTGTACACCGCTACCGAGAGGGCCTTCTTCGCGGGCTCCTGCCCGACGACGTACCCCTCGAGGAACTCGTAGATCTCGCGCGGCTTGGGCAGTTCCTCCCACCGCACCTCGGAGGTCTCGGCGAGCTCCTCCTCGATGATCTCGTTGCAGAGGTCGATGCACTCGTCGCAGATGTACACACCGGGGCCTGCGATGAGCTTCTTCACCTGCTTCTGGCTCTTTCCGCAGAACGAGCACTTGAGCAGGTCGCCGCCATCACCAATGCGTGCCACGAGGTGCTTCCCCTTCGCCTGGGAGCAGCTTGGTTCAGCCGGCTCCTGGTGCCTCATATCCGACGGTACCTTGCCGGGCCCCCCGTTCGGGCCCCCCTTGGCGCGGTTCACATTGTCGTGAACCGCGCCAAGGGCGCCGGTCCGGTCAGGCGGCCGCTGCGGCCGTGCTCTTACGGGTCGAGACGATCTGGTCGACGAGGCCGTACGCAAGGGCGTCCTCGGCGGTCAGGATCTTGTCACGCTCGATGTCGTCACGGATCTTCTCGATCGGCGTGGTGGAGTGCTTGGCCAGCATCTCCTCCAGCTGCGTACGCATCCGCAGGATCTCGTTGGCCGCGATCTCCAGGTCGGAGAGCTGCTCACGACCGGTCTGCGAGGACGGCTGGTGGATCAGCACGCGGGCGTTCGGCAGAGCCATCCGCTTGCCGGGGGTACCGGCGGCGAGCAGCACGGCCGCGGCGGAGGCCGCCTGGCCCATGCAGACCGTCTGGATGTCCGGCTTCACGAACTGCATCGTGTCGTAGATCGCGGTCAGCGCGGTGAAGGAGCCACCGGGGCTGTTGATGTAGATCGAGATGTCACGGTCCGGGTCCATCGACTCCAGGCACAGCAGCTGCGCCATGACGTCGTTGGCGGAAGCATCGTCGATCTGCACGCCGAGGAAGATCACGCGCTCCTCAAAGAGCTTCGCATACGGGTCGTACTCGCGCACGCCCTGCGAGGTGCGCTCGACGAAGCGCGGGACGACGTAGCGGTTGTCCACCTGCGGGCCGGTGTAGAGGCCGCTGGCGGAAGCGCCGGGGAAGTTACTCATGTCGGTGTTCACCATCCTGGTGGCGTTCTGTGGGCTTGGGTGGCCGGGGCGGACTGCCTGGCTCAGGAGCTCGGAGCTCAGGGCTCAGGCGCCGGTGCCGCCGCCGCCCGGAACGCCCGATGCGGCGGAGATGATCTCGTCGATGAGGCCGTACTCCTTGGCCTCCTCGGAGGTGAACCAGCGGTCGCGGTCACCGTCGCGGATGATCGTCTCCACGCTCTGGCCGGAGTGCCGGGCCGTGATCTCCGCCATGCGCTTCTTCGTACGGAGCAGGTACTCGGCCTGGATCTTGATGTCCGAGGCGGTGCCGCCGAGGCCGGCCGAGCCCTGGTGCATGAGGATGTCGGTGTTGGGGAGCGCGAAGCGCTTGCCGGAGGCGCCGCCGGTCAGCAGGAACTGACCCATCGAGGCCGCCATGCCCATGCCGATGGTCACCACGTCGTTCGGGATGTACTGCATGGTGTCGTAGACCGCCATGCCGGCTGTCACCGAGCCACCGGGGCTGTTGATGTAGAGGTAAATGTCCTTGTCCGGGTCGGCGGCAAGGAGCAGCATCTGCGCCGTGATCTTGTTGGCGATGTCGTCGTCGACCTGCTGGCCGAGGAAGATGATGCGCTCGCCGAGCAGCCGGCTGTAGACCTGGTCACCGAGGCCACCACCGATGGACGGCTCACCCGCGGCGTAAGGCATCAGATTCGTCACGTATCCACCTGCTCGTCTCTGACGGCTGCGGCCGTCTCAGCGTCTTCGTACTGGGGGCGGGAATTGCCTTGCCCTCGTATTCATGGACCCTAACGCGCAGGTGGGACAACGCCATCCCGCTTCCCGAACTGTTCGCTCGGAGCGCAAGGTACCGGGGGGCACAGCAGTACGACTCGGGCCCCGGGCGCAGGGTGCGTCCGGGGCCCGGCGTAGGGGTCAGAGCAAGGCTCAGGCCTCGGTCTTCTCCGTGTTTCCGTCGTTTCCGTCGTTTCCGTCAGCGGCGGCCTCGGCCGTGTCTGCGGCCGCCTCGGCCTCGTCCTCGTCGTCCTCGAGGTCGATGACCTCACCGTTGGTGTCGGTGACCTTGACGGCCTCGACGACCACGGCGAGCGCCTTGCCGCGGGCGACCTCGCCCACGAGCATCGGCACCTGGCCGCCTTCGACGACCGCCTGGGCGAACTGGTCGGGGCTCATGCCGGAGGAGGCCGCACGCCGCATGAGGTGCTCGGTGAGCTCCTCCTGGTTGACGTTCAGCTTCTCCTTGTTGACCAGCTCATCGAGGATGAACTGGGTCTTGATGCCCTTGACCGCCTGCTCCGCGGTCTCGGCGTCGAACTCTTCCTCGGTCTTGCCCTGGATCTCCAGGTACTTCGCGAGGTCGAGGCCCATCTGGGCCAGCTGGTGGTTCACCAGGTTGTGCTTACGGGTGTTGACCTCGTCCTCGAGGAGCTTCTCGGGGATCGGCACCTCGGCCAGCTTCAGCAGCTCGTCCAGGACGCGCTCCTGGGCCTGGGTGGCCTGGTCGTACTGCTTCATGTTCTCGAGGCGCTTGCGGCTGTCCGCCTTGAGCTCCTCGAGGGTGTCGAACTCGCTCGCCATCTGGGCGAAGTCGTCGTCGAGCTCGGGGAGTTCGCGCGCGGCGACGGCGGTGACCTTGACGGCGACCTCGGCCTCCTTGCCCTCGGCGCTGCCGCCCTTGAGCTCGGAGGTGAAGGTGGCCTCGCCGCCGGCCTCCAGGCCGGTGACGGCATCGTCGATGCCGTCGAGCAGCTCGCCGGAACCGATCGTGTACTGGACGCCGCTCGCGACGCCGTCCTCCAGGACCTCGCCCTCGACCTTGGCCTCGAGGTCGATCGTCACGATGTCGCCCTCGGCGGCTGCGCGCTCGACCGGGTTGGTGGAGGCGAAGCGCTCGCGCAGCTCCTCGACCGACTTGTCGACGTCCTCGTCGCTGACCTCGACGGCGTCGACAGTGACCTCGATGCCGGAGTAGTCCGGGATCTCGATGGCCGGGCGGATGTCGACCTCGGCGGTGAAGGCGAGCGTCTCGCCGTCCTTCAGCTCCGTGATGTCGACCTCGGGCTGGCCGAGCGGGTTGACCGCGGCCTCGTTGACCGCCTCGGTGTAGAACTTCGGGAGGGCGTCGTTGACCGCCTCCTCCAGCACCGCACCACGGCCGAACCGCTGGTCGATCACTCGGGCCGGGATCTTGCCCTTGCGGAAGCCCTTGACCGTGACCTGCTGGTTGATCTTCTTGTACGCCGCGTCGAGGCTGTCCTTGAGCTCCTCGAAGGGCACCTCGACAGTGAGCCGAACCCGAGTCGGGTTCAGGGTCTCCACGGCGCTCTTCACGGTTCGGTCTCCTTGGTGGCTGATTCTGAGGTTCTGCTGCGTCCGCCGCACTGGAGGCGACTCAGCGGATTCGGCCCGGCTCTCCGTCCCACTCGCCGGCTGTTCGCCGGACGCGTCGGACACACGGGCACGCAGCTTGCATAGTAGCCGCAAGGAGGATGAGCCCCACAATGCGATCTTGAAGGGCGATCGTGGTGATGGTCGGGGTGGCCGGATTCGAACCGACGACCTTCCGCTCCCAAAGCGGACGCGCTACCAAGCTGCGCCACACCCCGTCGGTGCGACACGTAGGGTACATGCCCGCAGGCCATGCGGCTGCCGCATTTTTCGTGAGGCACTCAGGGAGGCGTCGCGAACGGAATGGGGTGTGCGTCACCGGCCCCGGACCCGCTACGATGCTCCTCGTACCGCGGCCCTCGTGACCTGCGGTGCGGCACTTGCGGGCGTAGCTCAATGGTAGAGCCCTAGTCTTCCAAACTAGCTACGCGGGTTCGATTCCCGTCGCCCGCTCTCTTCATGCCTCAGGCCCGGCCCGGTCGCTGTTCGACCGGGCCGGGCCTGTGGCGTTTGAAGGTCAGAAGTTGATCTGGTTGATGGTGTCGGCTATCGAGTCGAGGAACCTGTTGATCGACGGCGCCATGCCCGTCGAGGCGAGGAAGAAGCCGAACAGCACCGCGACTATCGCGGGTCCGGCCTTTATGGAGCCGCCGCGGATCAGCACCACGAGGATGATCGCCAACAGAAGCACCACAGACAGCGAAATGGCCACAACTGATCACACCCTCGGTCGGTCCGCCATGCCGGCCTGGGAGCGTGCGGCCCAGCACACCCCCGCCCTTCACCATCGTGCCACCAACAGCCCGGTACATGCTGCCCGCTGACGAATCATCGATGACGGGATCACGCCATCCGCGCGCCCGCGCGCGCCCGGGGAGAAGGGGTGACTCGTCCGCCGGGGTGAAATACGGGAAGGAATTCGGCCTGATCGTTGCCATGCCCCCACACGTCGCACACGAGAAATTCGAAGGGGGTCGGTGAGGAAATTCACGTGGTCACAAGGTCGTGGAGATATGCCCCATTTAAGGGGGATTAATTGGGGCATAGTGGGCGGTTGGTGGCTGTTTCAGATTCGAATGGGGGGCGTCCGGAGAAGGTTTTACGAAATCGAATCGGCGAGGCTAGGGTGCCTCAGATGTTCCACGCTCCGCATGAATATCAGAGGGCCCCGCTCCCCCAGGCCCGGGAGTCGGAGCCCGTCCCTACGACGCAGAAGACGGCCACACCGGCCGCCCCGGGGCCTGCCGAGAAGGCTGCTGCGAAGTCCACCAGGCGAGACGCCTACTTCGACAACGCGAAGTATCTGGCCATCGTGCTCGTGGCAGTCGCCCACGCATGGGAGCCGGTGATGGAGGGCAGCCGCGCCTCCCGGGCGCTGTACATGCTCGTCTACGCCTTCCACATGCCGGCCTTCATCGTCGTCTCCGGCTACTTGTCGCGGAGCTACACCGGTCGGCCCGACCAGCTCAGACGCATGCTGACCGGGATCGCCCTGCCGTACGTCGTCTTCGAGGTGGTCTACTCCCTCTTCCGGCGGTGGGCGCAGAACGCCCCCGAGCAGCCGATCAGCCTGCTCGACCCCTTTTATCTGACCTGGTTCCTGGTCGCCCTGTTCATCTGGCGGCTGACGACGCCGCTGTGGCAGCTGATCCGGTGGCCGCTGCCGGTCGCCCTCACCCTGGCCTCGCTCGCCGCGCTGACGCCGGGCATCGGGGCGGACCTCAATCTCCAGCGCGTGCTGCAGTTCCTGCCGTTCTTCGTACTCGGGCTGTGTCTGAAGCCCGAGCACTTCCAGCTGGTGCGGCGGCGCGAGGTGCGGCTGCTGGCGCTGCCGCTCTTCGCGGGCGCGGGCGTCTTCGCGTACTGGGCCGCGCCCCGGATGGATCTGGGCTGGTTCTACCGGTCCAGCAGCGCGCAGGACCTGGGTGTGCCGTGGTGGTCGGGGATCTTGATGACCCTGGCGTTCTTCGGCTGCGCGGTGCTGCTCACGGCCGGGTTCCTGGCGTGGGTGCCGCGCCGCAGGATGTGGTTCACGGTGCTGGGCGCGGGCACGATCTGCGGCTATCTGCTGCACGGCCTGCTGATCAAGGCCGCGGACTACGGGCATGTCTTCGAGACGAACGCCTGGCTGAGCACGCCGAGCGGCGAGATCGTGCTGACGCTGGTCGCGGCGGCCGCGGTGACGCTGCTGTGCACGCCGCCGGTGCGACGGGTGATGCGGTGCGTGACCGAGCCCGAGATGGCGTGGGCGTTCCGGCGGGACGTGACGGAGCTGGGGCCGCGGCGCTGACCCGCTGAATCAGTCGGTGGGCTGCTCGTCCGACAGACCGAGCAGGCCGCGCATCTTGGCGTACTTCGCCGCCAGCCGGGTCCGCGTCGCCTCGTCGAGGGCGGCGAGCCGCGCCGGGTTGGCATTGTGCGCGAGGTCGGCCTCCTTGATGAGGCGGGCGCCGGGAGTGGCAAGAATGCGCCGTGCGTACTCCTCCGGGGCCTCGCCCTCGCCCTTGGTGAGGGCCAGGACCATGTCCTTGACGGACTGCGGCAGCGCGGCGGCGTCCAGCCACTCGCGGGAGAGCACGTCGTCCTCGACGGCGTCGTGCAGCCACCCGGCGGCGATCTGCTCCTCGCTCCCGCCGCGGGCGCGTACGCCTTCCGCCACCGCGGCGAGATGCTCGGTGTACGGGCGTCCCGACTTGTCCTTCTGGGCGGCGTGCGCCTCACGGGCGATGGCCTCGACCTCGGTGAGCGTGAGATACGACATGGGACGACTGTACGTGCGTACGGTGCGCCGATACGCAGGCGCTCCGGCGAATGCGGGGTGGTCAGGGCGGTCAACGCGCTGCGATCTGCGCCGAGTTCGCGCGCGTCAGGCTGCCCGCGGTGCCGGCGCGATCGGGGGCGGGGCGTGACCCCACCCGCCACCCCACCCCGCGCTCACGCCTCCCGGCAGAGCAGCAGCAGCGCCCGGTCGTCGTTGACGTCCTTCGCGACCGCCTCGATCAGATGCCAGGCCGCGCCCTCGAAGCCGGAGGCGACATAGCGGTCGGCCTCGCCGGTGAGGCGGTCGATGCCCTCGCTGATGTCGCGGCCGGAGGCCTCCACCAGGCCGTCGGTGAAGAGCATCAGTACGTCGCCGGGGCGCAGGGAGCCCTTGACCGGGTCGAACTGTGCCGGGTCGTAGACGCCGAGCAGCGGACCCTCCGCGGACTTCTCCTCCCAGCGGCCGCTGCCCGCGCTCAGCTGGAGCGCCGGCAGGTGGCCGGCCGACAGCAGCTCGTAGTCCCCGGAGTCCAGGTCCAGGACGAGATGGATGGAGGTGGCGAAGCCCTCGTCCCAGTCCTGGCGGAGCAGGTAGCCGTTGGCCGCGGGCAGGAAGCCGTGCGGCGGCAGCGAGCCGAGCAGCCCGCCGAACGCGCCGGACAGCAGCAGCGCGCGGGACGCCGCGTCCATGCCCTTGCCCGAGACGTCGGTGAGGACGACCTCGAGGGTGCGGCCGCCATTCGTACGCGCCGCGACGACGAAGTCGCCGGAGAAGGACTGGCCGCCCGCCGGGCGCAGCGCCATCTCGCGGTGCCATCCCTTCGGCAGCCGCGGCAGGGCGCTCTGTATTCGGATGCGCTCGCGCAGGTCGAAGAGCATTGTTCCGCCGCGCCGCCAGGGCACCCCGACCCTGGCCCGGAACTGCGCGATCAGCAGGCCGAAGAAGCCGCACGCGGCGACCACCAGGACCGTGCCCGGGGTGACCCTGGCCGGGCCCTCGGTGTAGGGGCCGAGCACGACCGACTCGACGATCAGAGCCGCCGCGGCCGCCGCGTACAGACCCAGCAGGTTCGCCGGGCGCAGCAGCAGACCGCCGGCCACGATCGGCAGGACCAGCGCCGCCGGGGACACCCAGACGGGCATCACGACCGTCCCCCAGGTGAAGGCGGGGATGGTCAACAGCAGCCCGGCCAGCGCAATCCAGTCGGAACCGTCGCCGCGGAAGTAGTCGACGCCGGATTTGCGCAGGGCGATACGGGCCCGGTGCACTGCCTTCCGCAACCGGGCCGTGAACGAGTCTGCTGCAGAGCCGCGGGCCATTGCCGTGGACCCTATCGACCCGCCCGCGTTCCGCGCAGGGGGACCCCTGTGACAATGTGTTCGAAATCGGGTCGCCGTGTTGCCACAGCCCTGGTAGGCATGGCTTATGACGATCGAGCTGCGGGTGCTGCGGCCGTCCGAATGGGACGACTGGTACGGGAAGTTGATGCTCGCCTTCGGTGGGGTCGGCGAGCCGCAGGAGGAGCGCGAGCTGTGGGACTCGCTGACCGAGTACGAGCGGTCGATCGGGGCCTGGGACGGCGACGACTGCGTCGGGACGGCCGGGGCGTTCTCGTTCGGGGTCTCGGTGCCGGGCGGCGCGATGGTGCCGGCCGCCGGCGTGACGATGGTCAGCGTGGCGGCGACGCACCGGCGGCGCGGGGTGCTCACCTCGATGATGCGCCGCCAACTGGACGACGTACGCGGCCGGGGTGAGCCGCTGGCCGTGCTGACGGCCTCCGAGCCGGAGATCTACGGACGGTTCGGCTACGGAATCGCGACCCAGCAGATGTCCGCGCAGATCGACACGGTCCGGGGGCGGATCACCGTCCCGGAGGGCGCCGACGCGGTCCGGCTGCGGTTCGCCGAAGTCGCGGACGTCGCCGCGGAGTGCGAGGCGGTGTACGTACGCAGCATCGGCTCACGGCCGGGCATGCTCGCCCGCAAGCCGGGCTGGGAGCGGCTGCCGCTGCTCGACCCGCCGAGCGAGCGGGAGGGCGCGTCGCCGATGCAGTGTGTGGTTGCCGAGCGGGAGGGCGAGATCGTCGGCTTCGTCCGCTTCCACAACAAGCCGGAGTGGGAGCCCCGCGGGCCGAGCGGCACCATCACGCTGCGGCACATCGAGGCGCTCGACCCCGTGACGTACGCCGTGTTGTGGCGCTTCCTCTTCGACATCGACCTGACGGTGAAGGTGGTGGCCCGCAACCGCCCCGTGGACGATCCGCTGCTGCATCTCGTCAACGATGTGCGGCGCCTCGAAGCGCGGGTGCGGGACGGGCTGTTCGTCCGGCTGGTGGATCTGGGCGCAGCCCTCGAGGCGCGTACGTACCGGACGCCGGTGGATGTGGTCTTCGACGTCGCTGACGCCTTCTGCCCCTGGAACATCGGACGCTGGCGGCTGACCGGCGACGACAAGGGCGCGTCCTGCAAGCGGACGGAGGACGACGCCGATCTGGCGCTGTCAGTACGGGAGTTGGGCGCGGCCTATCTGGGCGGGGTGTCGCTGGCCGCGCTGGCGGGGGCGGGGCGGGTACGGGAACTGCGGCAGGGGGCGCTGGCTGAGGCGTCGTCGGCGTTCACCAGCGATGTCGTGCCCTGGCTGCCGCACGGCTTCTAGCGCATTTCCAGCCTCGTGGGGGTCCCCCCGGACGAAGTCTGGGGGAGTTTGAGGCGTGGGGGTCCGGGGCGAAGCCCCGAATCAAGCCTCGCCGGCGTTTGAGGCGTGGGGTGCGGGGCGGGCTAACCCCGCTGGCACCCCGCGCACCAGAAAAGATTGCGTGCGGCGAGACCGGCGGTGCGGATCTCGCCGCCGCAGACATGGCAGGGCAGTCGTGCCCGGCGGTAGACGTAGACCTCGCCGCCGTGGTCGTCGACGCGCGGCGGGCGGCCCATCGCCTCGGGAGTGTGCTCGGGGCGGACGGTGTCGATGCGGTTGTTGCGTACCCCCTCGCGCATCAGCTCCACGAGGTCCGTCCAGATCGCGGTCCACTCGGCGCGGCGGAGGTCCTTGCCCGCGCGGTAGGGGTCGATGCCGTGCCGGAAGAGGACCTCGGCGCGGTAGACATTGCCGACGCCCGAGATGACCTTCTGGTCCATCAGCAGCGCGGCGACGGTGGTGCGGGAGCGGGAGACGCGGGCCCAGGCCCGCTCGCCCCCGGAGCTGAACGCGGCGTCGTCGGCGCGCAGCGGGTCGGGGCCGAGGCGGTCGTGTATCGCCTGCTTCTCGCCGTCGGTGATCAGCCCGCAGGCGGTGGGGCCGCGCAGATCGACGTACGCGGTGGGACCGGCCAGGCGCAGCCGGACCGTTTCGGTCGGCGGGGGCGCGGGCGCGTCGCCGAAGTTCACCTTGCCGAAGAGGCCGAGGTGGATATGGACCCAGCCGAGCGGGCCGAAGCCGAGGAAGAGGTGCTTGCCGTGCGCCTCGGTGCTCTCCATGACCTGGCCGTCGAGCAGCGCCGCGCTGTCGGAGAACTTCCCCTGCGGGCTGGTCGCCCGCACAGGCCGGCCGCCGAACCTCTCGAAGTGGTCGGCGGCCAGTCGGTGGATCGTATGACCCTCGGGCATCAGCCCTGCTGCGGGTGGTGCGCCGGGATAGGGGGGAGCTCGCCGGTCGTCTCGTACGCCGTGAGCATCTCGATGCGCCGGGTGTGACGCTCCTCACCCGAGTACGGCGTACTGAGGAAGATCTCGACGAACTTCGTCGACTCCTCCAGCGTGTGCATCCGGCCGCCGATGGCGACGACGTTGGCGTCGTTGTGCTCACGTCCGAGTGCGGCCGTCTGCTCGCTCCAGGCGAGTGCGGCGCGCACGCCCTTGACCTTGTTCGCGGCGATCTGCTCGCCGTTGCCGGAGCCGCCGATGACGATGCCGAGGCTGTCCGGGTCCGCGGCCGTCTTCTCGGCGGCACGCAGGCAGAACGGCGGGTAGTCGTCCTGGGCGTCGTAGATGTGGGGGCCGCAGTCGACAGGCTCGTGGCCATGGGCCGTGAGCCACTCGACGAGGCGGTTCTTGAGTTCGAAGCCGGCATGGTCGGAGCCGAGGTACACGCGCATGGTCCGAGTGTGGCACGCGCGGGGCTGGGTAGCGGGCAGCGGGGTCCGGACCCGCAAGGGGTCGCGGGCCTTCCGCTTACCGCATCGACCTAACGATACGGAGACGGGACTTCCATGATCGGGTGTCGCAGGTTTGAATGCGGGGGCTCGTGACCCGAGTGCTCTCGAACCTAAGGAATCGTCCATGACCTCGCAGCAGACCCTCACGAAGGAAGGCGGGAAGCCCGGAACACCCGGTAACCCGCAGCCCTCCGATGGTCTCCAGGCCGGTCTCAAGAACCGCCATCTGTCCATGATCGCCATCGGCGGTGTGATCGGCGCGGGCCTCTTCGTCGGCTCCAGTTCCGGTATCGCCGCGGCAGGCCCGGCCATCCTTCTGTCATACGCACTCGTGGGCGCGCTGGTCGTCTTCGTGATGCGGATGCTCGGTGAGATGGCCGCCGCCAACCCGACCTCCGGCTCCTTCTCCGCCTACGCGGACCGGGCGCTCGGCCGCTGGGCCGGGTTCTCGATCGGCTGGCTGTACTGGTTCTTCTGGGTCGTGGTGCTGGCGGTCGAGGCGACAGCCGGTGCGAAGATCCTCGAAAGCTGGATACCGATGGTCCCGCAGTGGGGCTGGGCGCTGATCGTGATGGTCGTGCTGACGGCGACGAACCTCGTGTCGGTGTCGTCGTACGGCGAGTTCGAGTTCTGGTTCGCGGGCATCAAGGTCGTCGCGATCAGCGCGTTCGTACTGATCGGTGTGCTCGCGGTCTTCGGGCTGCTGCCCGGCTCCGACAACCCCGGTGCGGGCTTCGCACACCTCACCGACGCCGGCGGATTCATGCCGAACGGCGCGGGCGCCATCCTGACCGGTGTGCTGATGGTCGTCTTCTCCTTCATGGGAAGCGAGATCGTGACCCTGGCCGCCGGTGAGTCCGAGGACCCGCAGCGCGCGGTCACCAAGGCGACGAACAGCGTCATCTGGCGGATCGGCGTCTTCTACCTGGGCTCCATCTTCGTGGTGCTGACGCTGCTGCCGTGGAACGACAAGTCGATCCTCGACAAGGGCTCGTACGTCGCCGCGCTCGACTCGATCGGCATCGCGCACGCCGGCCAGATCATGAACGTGATCGTGCTGACCGCAGTTCTGTCGTGCCTCAACTCCGGGCTCTACACCGCCTCCAGGATGGCGTTCTCGCTCGGGCAGCGTGGCGATGCGCCGAAGGCCTTCGCCCGCACGAACTCGCGTGGCGTGCCGAAGGCGGCCATTCTCGGGTCCGTGGTCTTCGGCTTCGTCGCCGTCTTCTTCAACTACAAGTGGCCGGACACCGTCTTCGCGTTCCTGCTGAACTCGTCCGGCGCGGTCGCGCTGTTCGTGTGGCTGGTCATCTGCGTCACCCAGTTGCGCATGCGCGGGATCATCCTGCGCGAGACGCCGGACAAGCTCGTCGTGCGGATGTGGCTCTTCCCGTATCTGACCTGGGTGACCATCGCGATGATCCTGTTCGTGCTGGGCTACATGGTCTACGACGGGGGCGACGCGCGGGATCAGGTGCTGCTGTCGCTGCTGGTGGCGGCGGTCGTGATCGCGATCGCGGTCGGCCGTGAGAAGTTCGGGCGGCGCGGCGCGGTGGATTCCGCGGACGCCGGTCAGAGCGACGTGAAGGACTCGGTCGCCCGGTCGTGACCCGGCACAACGCCTGACGCTCAACGGCACCTGCTGAATGTCAGGTGCTGGACGTCAGGTGCTGGAAACAGGTGATTGAAAGAGGCTCTCCGTGAACGCCGACAGGGCGCGAACGGAGAGCCTCTTTCATGCTGTGCGGGAGCTTCAGCCCCGGCGGCCGACGAGCTTCCACGCCGTGGGCAGCGCGCCCATCGCCAGCGCCGCCTTCAGCGCGTCACCGATCAGAAAGGGCGTCAGGCCGGCGGCGACGGCCTGCGACAGCGTCATGCCGGTGGCCAGGGCAAGGTAGGGGACACCGACCGCGTAGATGATCACGGAGCCGGCCGCCATCACGCCGGCCGTGCGCAGCACGGAGCGGTCGGCGCCGCGGCGCGCGAGGGCGCCGACGGCCGTGGCGGCGAGCACCATCCCGAGGATGTAGCCGAAGGACGGCATCGCATAACCCGATGCGCCCTGGGCGAACCAGGGCATGCCCGCCATCCCGACGACCGCGTAGAGCGCGAGGGAGAGGAAGCCGCGGCGGGCGCCGAGCGCGGTGCCGACGAGGAGTGCCGCGAAGGTCTGGCCGGAGACGGGGACCGGGGAGCCGGGGACCGGGACGGCGATCTGGGCCGCTATGCCGGTGAGGGCGGCGCCGCCGACGACGAGCGCGATGTCCTTCGTACGAGAGGCAGGCAGCAGGTCGGCGAGGACCGCTCCCGGGCGTGAGGTGACGGAAGCAGTGCTCATCGGGACTCCGCGAAAGGTGAGGACGAGTAAGGACAGGTAAGGACAGGCCGACGCTAGCCCACCGGGAATCGCTCGATCACCGTCTGTCGGCGACAAAGCCCGCCTCTGCCGCTTGGTGGGGATCGCACAAAGGCGGCCCGCCGTGCACGAGTTGGCGTGACGCTCGTCACTGAGGTCGGAGCCTAGTCGGCCCGTTTTGCGCAGCGGGGCCGAAGTTGGGGAGACTGTGGGGTCCCACCAAACCATCCAGGTGGGAGAGGCACGGTCGGGACGTGCGTGAGTGTTCACCTTGTGTGAGCTTCGTGCCCGTATAGCGGACATCCGATCCCTGCATGCGGGCGCGTGCCCAGACTTACCTCCACTCCCCTTCTCAGCTACTGAACAGGGCACCCCCATGTCTCGGACTTCCGCGCCCGCGCCCGTCGACCAGCCGGTCGACGGGCCGCTCTCGCACGGACTCAAGCAACGCCATCTTTCGATGATCGCTCTCGGTGGCGTCATCGGCGCCGGACTCTTCGTCGGATCCGGCGCGGGCATCGCCGCTGCCGGACCCTCGATCGTCATCGCCTATGCGATCTCGGGCCTGCTCGTGATGCTCGTGATGCGCATGCTCGGCGAGATGTCGGCGGCCAACCCGGCATCCGGGTCCTTCTCCGTGCACGCCGAGCGGGCGATCGGCCCCTGGGCCGGCTTCACCGCGGGCTGGGCATTCTGGTTCCTGCTCTGTGTGGCCGTCGGTCTCGAAGGCATCGGCGCGGCCAAGATCATGACGGGCTGGCTGCCCGGCACTCCGGAGTGGGCGTGGGTCGCTCTGTTCATGCTGGTGTTCTGCGGCACCAACCTGGCGGCTGTGAAGAACTTCGGCGAGTTCGAGTTCTGGTTCGCCGCCCTCAAGGTCGGCGCGATCGCCCTCTTCCTGGGCATCGGCGTACTGGCGATCCTCGGCATCCTGCCGGGCACCGACGCCCCCGGCACCGCCAACCTCACGGGCGACGGCGGCTTCATGCCCAACGGCTCCGAGGGCCTCGTCGTCGGCCTGCTCGCCTCCGTCTTCGCGTACGGCGGCCTGGAGACGGTCACCATCGCGGCGGCCGAGTCCGAGCACCCGGTCCAGGGTGTCGCCACGGCCGTGCGTACGGCGATGTGGCGTATCGCGCTCTTCTACATCGGCTCGATGGCGGTCATCGTGACCCTCGTGCCATGGGGCGACCCGAAGGTCGTCGAGAAGGGCCCGTACGTCGCGACCCTCGACCACCTGGGGATCCCGGCCGCCGGCCAGATCATGAACGTGGTCGTGCTGGTCGCCCTGCTCTCGGCGATGAACGCCAACGTCTACGGCGCCTCCCGCATGGCCTGCTCGCTGGTCGCCCGCGGCCAGGGCCCGAAGGCGCTGGGCAAGGTCTTCGGCGGTGTCCCGCGCATCGCCGTGCTGGTGTCCTCGGTCTTCGGCTTCGCCTGCGTGCTGCTCAGCTACTGGCGGCCCAACGACGTCTTCATGTGGCTGCTCAACATGATCGGCGCGGTGATCCTGGTCGTCTGGATCTTCATCGCCGTCTCCCAACTGGTGCTCCGCCGCAAGCTGGAGCGCGAGGCGCCGGAGAAGCTGGTCGTGAAGATGTGGCTGTACCCGGCGCTGACGTGGGTCGCGCTGGCGGGCATGGCGGCGGTGTTCGTGCTGATGGCGCGGGAAGCGGATACGCGTACGCAGCTGTTCTACACGGGTGGGCTGGTGCTGGCGTTGGCCGTCGTGGGGTACATCCGCCAGGTCGTTGTGGCGGCGAAGGGGGACGCGGAGGCGGAGCCCGAGGCCGTCGACGCCGAGGTCGGCAAGAGGTAACCGGCACCGTCCGCCAGCACATCGGACCCCCGGGCCGTCACGGTCCGGGGGTTGCCTGATCATGACCCGCCCCTCCTGCTGCTAATGTGCACTTGCATAAGATGTGCAATAAGCAGCCGGAGGGACCGGACAGACATGGCCACCTACACGCTTCCAGAACTTCCCTATGACTACGCGGCGCTCGAACCGGTCATCAACCCGCAGATCATCGAGCTCCACCACGACAAGCACCACGCCGCCTACGTCAAGGGCGCCAACGACACCCTCGAGCAGCTCGAGGAAGCGCGTGACAAGGAGGCGTGGGGTGCGATCAACGGCCTGGAGAAGAACCTCGCGTTCCACCTTTCCGGCCACATCCTGCACTCGATCTACTGGCACAACATGACGGGCGACGGCGGCGGCGAGCCGCTGGCGAAGGACGGCGTCGGCGAGCTCGCGGACGCGATCGCCGAGTCCTTCGGCTCCTTCGCCAAGTTCAAGTCGCAGCTGACGAAGGCCTCCGCGACCACTCAGGGCTCGGGCTGGGGCGTTCTCGCCTACGAGCCGGTCAGCGGCCGTCTGATCGTCGAGCAGATCTACGACCACCAGGGCAACGTCGGGCAGGGCTCGGTCCCGATCCTGGTCTTCGACGCCTGGGAGCACGCCTTCTATCTGCAGTACAAGAACCAGAAGGTGGACTTCATCGAGGCGATGTGGAAGGTCGTCGACTGGCAGGACGTGGCGAGGCGTCACGCGTCCGCGAAGCTGCGCGCGAACAGCCTTCTGCTCGTTCCGTAGCACCCGGTGAGCGTCCTGCTCGTGATCGTCTTCTCAACCTTCACGTGCGGGCGGAGTAACGAAGGACCCCCGCGAGGACGTGACTCGCGGGGGTCCTTCCATCAGCAGTGGCCAAAGGCCGGTCAGTCGAAGACCGGGCCCTGTGTGCGGGTGCGCTTGATCTCGTAGAAGCCGGGGACGGAGGCGACCATCAGCGTGCCGTCCCAGAGCTTCGCCGCCTCCTCGCCCTTCGGGGCCGGTGTGACCACCGGGCCGAAGAACGCGACCTGCTGCCCGTCCGGGCCCGGTACCGCGATGACCGGGGTTCCGACGTCCTGGCCGACCTTGTCGATGCCCTCCTTGTGGGAGGCGCGCAGCTCCGTGTCGTACACGTCGGAGTCGGCGTACTCGATCAGCTCGGCCGGCAGGCCGGCCTCCTCCAGCGCCGCCGCGATCGCCTCGCGGGTCGCGCCCTCCCCGCGGTTGTGGAAGCGGGTGCCGAGCGCGGTGTAGAGATCGCCGAGGACCTCGTCCCCGTGCTTCTGCTGCGCGGCGATCACGACCCGGACCGGGCCCCACGCCTGCTTCAAGCCCTCGCGGTACTCCTCCGGGACCTCGTCAAGCTTGGGTTCGTTCAGCACGGCGAGGCTCATCACATGCCAGCGGACCTCGACGTCGCGGACCTTCTCCACCTCGAGCATCCACCGGGACGTCATCCAGGCCCACGGGCACAGGGGGTCGAACCAGAAGTCGACCGGGGTCTTGACGGACTTGCCGTTCTCGGACATGTCACTCCTCGTGGGGAACGTCGCGTGTGCCTCGAACAGGCAACACCAACGAGCCACCCGACGATTCCCGGATACCCGGTGCCAGGTGCACATGGCAGGATCGGTCCTGTTCGAACGAGACACAAAGGAGTGCCCGTGCCCGGTGAGAATCTGTCCCGCGACGAGGCCCGACGGCGGGCCGAGCTGGTATCCGTCGACGGGTACGAGGTGGCCCTCGATCTGCGTTCCGCGGTCGGGGAGGCCCCAGAGGACGCCGGGCCGCGCACCTTCCGTTCGGTGACGACGATTCGCTTCCGCTGCGCGGAGCCGGGCACCGCGACCTTCGCGGATCTGCTGGCGCCGGCGGTGACGGCCGTGACGCTGAACGGCGAGACGCTGGACCCGGCCGCCGTCTTCGACGGCTCGCGGATCGCCCTGGCCGGGCTGGCCGCGGAGAACGTGCTGGTCGTCGACGCACAGTGCGCGTACAGCCGTACGGGTGAGGGGCTGCACCGCTTCGTCGATCCGGAGGACGGCGAGGTCTACCTCTACACACAGTACGAGCCGGCCGACGCGCGCCGGGTCTTCGTCAATTTTGAACAGCCAGATCTCAAGGCGCCGTTCCGCTTCGAGGTGACCGCGCCCGAGGGCTGGAGTGTCTGGAGCAACGGCGAGGGCGCGCCGGCCGAGGACGGGGTGTGGCGGTTCGCGGAGACGAAGCCGGTCTCCACGTACATCACGGCGGTCGTGGCCGGTCCGTACCACTACGAGACCGATGTCTACACACGGACGTTCGATGACCAATCGACGCTGAAGATCCCGCTGGGGGCGATCTGCCGCAAGGGGCTCGCCAGGCATTTCGACGCGGACGACATCTTCCTGGTGACGAAGCAGGGGCTGGACTTCTTCCACGACCACTTCGACTACCCGTACCCGTTCGGGAAGTACGACCAGGCGTTCGTGCCCGAGTACAACATCGGCGCTATGGAGAACCCGGGGTGTGTGACCTTCCGCGAGGAGTTCATCTTCCGGGGGAAGGTGACGCAGGCGTCGTACGAGCGCCGGGCGAACGTCATCCTGCACGAGATGGCGCACATGTGGTTCGGCGATCTGGTCACCATGGTGTGGTGGGACGACCTGTGGCTGAAGGAGTCCTTCGCCGACTTCATGGGCTCGTTCTCGATGGTGGGGGCGACGCGGTTCACCAACGGCTGGATCACCTTCGCCAACAACCGCAAGTCGTGGGCGTACCGCGCGGACCAGCTGCCTTCGACCCATCCGATCACGGCCGACATCCGTGACCTGGAGGCAGCGAAGCTCAACTTCGACGGGATCACGTACGCGAAGGGCGCGAGCGTGCTGAAGCAGCTCGTGGCGTACGTCGGGCAGGACGCGTTCCTGGAAGGCGCGCGGCGCTACTTCAAGCGCCATGCGTACGGGAACACGCGTCTTGGCGACCTGCTGGCAGTGCTGGAGGAGACGTCCGGGCGGGACATGGCGGCGTGGTCGCACTCCTGGCTGCAGACGGCCGGGGTCAACTCCCTGACGCCGGTGGTCACTTATGACGCGGGTGACCGGATCACGGAGCTCGCGGTCGTCCAGGAGGCGGCGGCCTCTCATCCGGAGCTGCGGCCGCACCGGGTGGCGGTGGGCCTGTACCGGCGTCAGGGCACGGATCTGGTGCGGTACGCGCGGGCCGAGGTGGACGTCGCCGGGCCGCGGACGGTCGTGGAGGGGCTGACCGGGGCTGAGAAGCCTGAGCTGATCCTCGTCAACGACGAGGATCTGACGTACTGCAAGATCCGCTTCGACGAGGGCTCGCTGGCGACGCTGCGGGCGCATCTGGGCGACATCACGGACCCACTGGCGCGGGCGCTGTGCTGGTCGGCGCTGTGGAGTCTGACGCGTGACGCGCTGATGCCGGCGCGGGACTTCATCGACCTGGTGCTGCGGTTCGCGGGGCGCGAGTCGGACATCGGGGTGCTGCAGATGCTGCACGCCTGGGCGCGTTCCGCGCAGGAGCACTACGCCGCGCCCGCGTGGCGCGAACAGGGCGGTCGGCTGCTGGCGGAGGGCGCGCTGCGTGAGCTGCGGCTGGCCGAGCCGGGGAGCCAGCACCAGCTGACGTGGGTGCGGTTCTTTGCGGCTACGGCGACGTCGGCGGCTGATCTGCAGCTGCTGCAGGGGCTGTCGGACGGAACGGCGAAGATCGACGGGCTCGAGGTGGACCAGGAGCTGCGCTGGGCGTTCCTGCTGCCGCTGGCCGCGCACGGGGTGGCGGACGAGGCGGTCATCGAGGCGGAACTGGCCCGCGACGACACGGCGTCGGGCAAGCGCCACCAGGTCCGCTGCCTGGCGGCGCGGCCGTCGGCAGCGGTGAAGGCCCAGGCGTGGGCGCAGGTCGTCGAGTCGGACTCGCTGTCCAACGCGCTGGTGGATGCGACGATTTCGGGCCTTGTGCAGGCAGGGCAGCGGGAGCTGCTCGCGCCGTACGTGTCGAAATACTTCGACGCGATCGAGCGGGTGTGGGCGGAGCGGTCGATCCAGATCGCCATGGACGTGGTGAAGGGCCTGTTCCCGGGCCTCCAGGACGACGAGTCGACGCTGGCAGCGACGGACGAGTGGCTGGCGTCCCACGCGGACGCGCCGCCGGCGCTGCGGAGGCTGGTACTGGAGGCGAGGGACGACCTGGCACGGGCCCTGCGGGCACAGGCGTGCGATGGGGGTGCGGGCGCGTAGGCAGCGCCCGGGCCGGGTGCGGCGGGGGTGCTTTTGGGGGCGCTGCCCCCGGCTGCGCGGCAAGGTGCGCATGCGCGGCCCCCACCCCGCATCCCCCTACGCCATGCAGGCGTGGGGGACCCCCAGTACGGCCTTCGGCCGTGTCCTCAATCTCCCCCAGACTTCGTCCGGGGGACCCCCAGCGGGCTTGATTTTCCAGCCTCGCCGGCGATTGAGGCGCGGGGTCCGGGGCGGAGCCCCGAAAGTCAGCCCCGCCGGCCTTTGAGGCGCGGGTCCGGAGCGGAGCCCCGAAAGTCAGCCCCGCCGGCGATTGAGGCGCGGGTCCGCGGCGGAGCCCCGAAAGTCAGCCCCGCCGGCGATTGAGGCGCGCGGTCCGGGGCGGAGCCCCGAATGTCAGCCCGTCGGCGTTTGAGGCGCGCGGTCCGGGGCGGAGCCCGGTTACGGGAAAGGGCGGGGTGGGGAAAAGCACCCCCCGCACCCCCGCTCGTCGGTGCGGCTGATCGGCACTCGAACGCCCGTACTTTAGGGCGAGCTTGTCCCGAATTGTCGACGGGCTTGTAACAGCGGTTAGCCACCCGACCCCCCGCGGGCATCCCCGTCGCATGAACCACAACACCCCGCTCTCCCCCCTCCCCCTCAGCCACCTCTCCGAGGTGCAGCGCCGCGTAATGTCCGGAGCCCAGCTGCGTGCGCACGGGATCTCCCCCGCCCGAATCGCCTCGCAGTGCCTGCCCGGCGGACCCTGGCAGTCGCTGCTGCCCGGTGTGTTCCTCCTGCACCCCGGGCCGCCCACCAGCGAGGAGCGGCTGCACGGCGCCCTCCTCTACGCGGGGCGGCCGGTCCTTCCCGCCCAGGGCGAGCCCCAGGCACCGCCCGCCGCGCCCCCCTACGGCGAAACCATGGTGACCGGACTCGCCGCCCTCGCCCTGCACCAGTTCGCCTCCGCCCCGCCGCTCCTCTCCCTCGATCAGATCGACGTCCTCGTGCCGCGCACCAGGCGGCTGCGGTCGACCGGGTGCGCCCGGCTCGTGCGGACGCACACGCTGCCGAGACCGGAAGAGATCACCGGCGTGCCCGTCGCGCCCGTGCCCCGCGCCATCGCGGACGCCGTCGCGCAGCTCGCCGACGCCAGTGCCGTACGCCGGCTGCTCACCGAGGCGGTCAGCGGCGGGCACTGCGAAGCCGCCGCCGTGCTCAAGGAGTTGAGCCGCGCGCGGCTGTTGTCCCGCCCTCACGTCGTGAACGCCGTCGACTCGCTGCTCGCCGAGGCGCGGGCCATCGCCGAGCAGCGGCTCTACGACCTGGTGCGTACGCACGGGCTCCCCGTCCCCTTGTGGAACGTCGACCTGCGCCTCCCCGGCGGCCCGCACCTCGGCGGCGTCGACGCCTACTGGCCCGAGCAGGCCGTCGCGGTCGAGCTGGACACCCGCGCGCCGCGCAACGACGACGCCCTGTGGTCGGAGTACGCCCGCAAGCGCGAGCAGCTGGAGCGGCTCGGCATCACCGTCGTACACATCATGCCGAAGCGGCTGCGGGAGTCGCCGGAGCAGCAGGCGACCGTGGTCCGCACCGCCCTGATGGCGGCGCCGGACCGCGATCCCGCCGCCTATGTGATGGTGCTCCCACGCTGAGCGGTCAGCCGCGTCAGGCGCGTCAGGCGCGTCAGGCGCGTCAGGCGCGTCAGCCGCCTCAGCCGCCTCAGCCGCAGAACTCCGCCTCCACGACCGCCCAGCTGTCCCCCGACCAGTCGCCGTTGAAGTTGAGCGCGAGCGAGTGGCTCGCGTCCCGCGTGGTGAGCGCCTCGGACGAGGAACCGTGAATCCCGCCCCCGTGGCCCCAGACGTCCTTCCCGCAGCTCGTCTTGAGCTGCATCAGGCCGAGGCCGTACCGGACGTCCGGCTCCTTCGGGTCCACCGGGACGGTGCTGGTCATCTCCCGCAGTTGCTTCCGCGGCAGCAACTCCCCCTTCAGCAGCGCCCGGTAGAAGCGTTGCAGATCGGCGGAGTCGGAGATCATCTCGCCGGCCGACCAGGCGCCCGACGGGTTCAGCTCGGTCACATCGTGGATCTTCGCCTTGGGGTCCTCGGACAGTTTCGAGTAGGCCCGGCCGCTGGGACGCGGCATCCGGGCGTCGGTCCCGGGCACGGAGGTGGCGCGGAGAGAGAGCGGGCGCAGGATCCGGCGCCCGATCTCCGATGCGTACGAACGTCCCGTCACCTTCTCGACGACCATCCCGGCGAGGATGTAATTGGTGTTGGAGTAATGCCAGCCCGCGCCGGGCGCGAAGTAGGGTTCGTGCTCCGTCGCGATCCCCACGAGCTGCCGCGGGCGCCAGGTGTCGTAACGGTGCTCGAAGAAGCCGTCGCCGAAGACCTTGTCCACGAAGCCCTGGTCGTCGGTGTAGTTGTAGATCCCGCTGGTGTGGTTGAGGAGTTGCCTCAGGGTGATCCGGCGTCCGTCGTGGCCGTGGCCGCGCACCACGCCGGGGAGCCAGCGGTCCACGGTGTCGTCCAGGCTCAGTCTGCCTTCGGCCTCCAGCTGGAGCACGACGGTGGCGACGAAGGTCTTGGTGATGGATCCGACGCGGTAGCGGTCCTGCGGCAGGCGCTCGCGCCCGGTCCGCAGGTTCGCGACGCCGGCGGTGCCGTTCCAGGTGCCGTCGCGGTCGCGCGCCTGGGCCACACCGGGGGCCTGGAGCGCCACAACTCCAGCCCGATGTCGACGAGTTCGACCCGCTCCAGGCCCCTCACCGCGGCCAGCGGGTGCCACGCGGCCAGGTCCGTGGACCCGTCCGTCTCATTGCGCAGCTCGCCCCCGGTGACCCGGCCCTCGTACACGATGCGCAGCCCCTGGAAGTCGGCGAACGCACCGAGTTTGCGCGGATACCGGCGGCGGATGGAGTCCAGGCCGAGCAGCGCGGTCATCTCGGCTCTATAGCCGGTCTCTTCCTCGACCTCGCGGACAACCGTGTCGAGAGGGTCCTCCCCGTGGTCCATTCCGCCGCCCGGCAGCGTCCACTTCTTGGCGCCGTCGCGTGCCACCCAGCGGGCGAGCAGGATCTCTTCCTCCCGTACGCATACGGCGTAGGCCGCGACCCTCAACTCCCCGTTACGCAACTGCTTGTTCATGCGGTGAGGGTAGACGTACGTTCAAACTCCCTGTTCCAGGGGCGGATTGGCGGGCGAATACTCGGGCGCGGACCAGCGCAGCGGGCTGGCCGCCGCTGTCTCGACGAGCTGCTCGACGGTGAACCGGAGGATACGGCCGCTGTCGGAGTAGTCGGTGCGCGCGGTGCCGGTGAGCTGGAGCGTGGTGCCGCTGCTCCAGTCGAGGAAGAGCAGTCCGGCGCGCGGGTCGGTCTCGAGGTTGCCCAGCGTCAGGAACATCGCGTTGCCCGGATAGTCCTGCCAGCTGAGCGTGGTGGGCGAAGTGACCTGTACGAAGCCGGGGTTGCCGCCGCGATGGCTGGCGTCGACCCCCTCCGGCGTGCCGGTGGCGATGAAGAAGGTGTCGGCGGCGCGGACGAACTCCTCCTGGTCGGGGGTGAGCCGCACGCCGCGCCGCACGGCACCGGTCCGCTCCCCTCCCCCATCGGGTGCGTACAGCTCCCGCTTCTGCAGATACTTCGGGCAGTTCGCGAAGACCCGCTCGGTCTCGATCGCCAGCCCGCGGGCGGACGGGCGGACCGTGCCGCCCATCCGCATCCGGCGGCGGGTGCGCGGGTCGAGTGCGATCGTGCCGACGGGCAGCGGCCCCGCAGCGAGGGCGCCGGCGAGCGGATCGCCCCGGTGCACGCCGCCGGCGACCGAGACGGAGTGCGCCCTCGTGGCCCGGACGAAACCGGGTGCGCCGGTGAGCAGCGAGGCCCATGTCCGGCCCGCCGCGTCCGCCGCGCCGAGCACCAGCATGGGCTGGAGCCCGAGGAAGGCGGCGGCGACCGGCTTGATGCCCTGGCCGATGGAGCGGCCGACGTGCGCGGCCTGGTCGCGTACGCCGACGCGGCTCTGCACGGCGATCGAGCCGCGGTGGTACGGCTCCGGGTCCTGCGTCAGGTCCAGGTCCGGGTCCACAGAAGATCAGCTCTTTCAGAAGAAGCCGCAGGTGGGGGCGGTGGCGGTCGGCACGGGAGCGCCCTCGGCGCCGGAGGGGGCGTAGATCTCCAGCCGGGTGCCGTCCGGGTCGTGGAAGAAGATCCCGCCGGAGGCCGCGCCTTCGCCGTGGGCGACCACGCCCTCGTAGGCGAAGTCGACGCCGCGGGCCTTCAGACGCGTCTCGGCGGCGCGGACCTGCTCGATGGATTCGGTCTCGAAGGCGAGGTGGTGCAGCCCGGCGAGGGCAGGGGCATACGCCCCGTCCGCCTGCTGCCAGAGCGTGAGGACGAGCTGCCCGTCCCGGCCGAGGAAGGCGAAGCGGCGGCCGTCCTCCTTGCCCTGACCGAGGACGTCGAAGCCGAGGACGTCTCCATAGAAGGGGAGTGACCGGTCGAGGTCGGTGACGTTGAGGCCGATATGGCCGGTACGCAGAGGGCTGGTCGCCGTCATGGCACACCTCTCGGAAGGTCGGTATGAGCTAACCACTCAATTTGAGCTTAGAGGTTAGAATCAAAGCGTGCAACCGGTCACGTAACCTTGAGGGGTTAGCTACGAGAGGAGCCCAGGGATGCCCGCCATGTCCGACCCGCGGCCGCTCACCGGCGAGCCGGTCTCCCTCGACCTGCTCAACACCCGCTGGATGCGGGACGGCGTACGCCAGGACCTGCTGACCGGCGTCGACGGGCTGCGCATCTGGCTGGCGGCCAACGGCCTCGCCGACCGGTTCACCGCCGACGCGGCCACCCTGGAACGGACACTGACCGCCCGCGAGGCGCTCGCCGCACTCGTCGACAGCCCCGGCGACGCCACCGCGGCCGCCCGCGTCGACGACGTGCTCGGCCATGGGCGCATCCGCGCCACTCTCACCGCCGAGGGCCCCGGCGAGCAGGCGGAGTTCGCGGACCCGGCCTGGGGCCCGGGCTGGATCGCCGCTCGCGGCCATCTCGATCTGCTGCGCACCGCGCCCGACCGCATCCGCGGCTGCGCGCACGAGGCGTGCGTCCTGCACTTCTTCGACACCTCGCGGAACGGCACCCGGCGCTGGTGCTCCATGGCACTGTGCGGCAACCGCGCGAAGGCGTCCCGGCATTACGCCCGCAGCCGCGAAGCCTGAACAGCCCCTCTACTCCTCGTGGCACATCGCCCGCGATGGCGGATGTCCGCCATGACCACATCCCGCCTTCGGCAACTCTCCACAAACCCCTGTCACTTACGAAAGGCTGAGCGGTCATCCGGCACCGAATTCCGGACCCTCTCTTTCACCAAACAGGGATGCTGATGACCCCCGAATCCCAGAGCCCCATATCCGGGCGCTCCGTACCAGGTCACAGACGCGTGGCCCGCGTCGCGGCCGCCGCATCGATGGTGGCCGCGCTGATCGCCGCAGGCGCCGTACCGGCCTTCTCCGACGCGCCCGCCGACGACCCCGGCACGACCGCCGGCGTCAAGGCCGCCAAGTCCTCGTCCGACAAGCTCGGTTCGGCCGACGCCGAACTGCTTGCCGAGGCCGAGGCAAAGGGCGAGAAGACCGTCACCGTCATGGTCGCCACCGCCCCCGGTGCGACCGAGCAGGTCGCGGGCCAGCTCGACGCCGTCGAGGGCGCCGTGGTCGGCAAGACGTACGACCAGCTCGGCTATGTGCGGGCCACCCTCCCCACCGGCCGGGCGGAGGCCGCGCTCAAGGCGGCCGCCAAGCTCTCCAGCGTCCACGGCATCGATCTCAAGCACGAGATCAAGCTGGACGACCCCACCCCGGCGGGCGACACCGCCAAGGGCGCGGGCACGGCCGGCGCCCAGGCCGCGAAGTACCCGGCGCCCGGGAAGAACACCCCGGCGAAGAACCCGTACAACCCGTCCTTCGAGACCGGCGCGGTGGACTTCGTCAAGGAGCACCCCAAGGCCGACGGCCGCGGTGTGACCATCGGCATCCTCGACTCGGGCGTCGACGTCGGCCACCCGGCGCTGCAGAAGACCACCACCGGCGAGCGCAAGATCGTCGACTGGGTCACCGCGACCGACCCGGTGGCGGACGGCGACGGCACCTGGCGCCGGATGTCGCTCGATGTCAGCGGCCCGACGTTCGCCGTCAACGGCCGTACGTACTCCGCTCCGGCGGGCGCGTACAAGTTCAACCTCTTCGCCGAGGCCGCCACCAAGGGCGGCGACATGGCCGGTGACCTCAACCGGGACGGCGACACCACCGACGTCTGGGGCGTGCTGTACGACGCGGGCACCAGGACCGCCCGCGTCGACCTCGACAACGACGCGGACTTCTCCGACGACACCGTGATGAAGCCGTACAAGAACGGCTTCCAGATCGGCTACTTCGGCACCGACAACCCGGCCACCGAGGTCGTGGAGCGCATCCCGTTCGTCATCGAGGTCCGCAAGGACGTCGTCTACAACGCGGCCGGCGCCAAGGCCGACTACGTCAACATCGGCGTCATCGAGGGTTCGCACGGCACGCACGTCGCCGGTATCACCGCGGCCAACAGCCTCTTCGGCGGCAGGATGAACGGCGCGGCGCCCGGCGCCAAGCTGGTCTCCTCGCGCGCCTGCACCTGGAGCGGCGGCTGCACCAACATCGCGCTCACCGAGGGCATGGCCGACCTGGTCATCAACCGCGGCGTGGACATCGTCAACATGTCCATCGGCGGTCTGCCCCCGCTGAACGACGGCAACAACGCCCGCGCCGAGCTCTACACCCGGCTCATCGACACCTACGGCGTCCAGCTGGTCATCTCGGCCGGCAACGAGGGCCCCGGCACCAACACCCTCGGTGACCCGGCCGTCGCCGACAAGGTCATCTCGGTCGGCGCCGGCATCTCCAAGGAGACCTGGGCCGCCAACTACGGCTCCGAGGTGAGGAAGAAGTACAACCTGCTGCCGTTCTCCTCCCGAGGACCGCGCGAGGACGGCGGCTTCACGCCGACCATCACCGCGCCCGGCGCGTCGATCAACACCACCCAGACCTGGGCCCCCGGCGGCCCGGTCGCCGAGGCGGGCTACCAGCTCCCGGCCGGCTACTCCATGCTGCAGGGCACCTCGATGTCCTCGCCGCAGGCCGCGGGCGCGAGCGCGCTGCTCCTGTCGGCCGCCAAGCAGCGGAACATCGAGCTGACGCCGGCGAAGCTGCGCACGGCGCTGACCAGCACCGCGCACCGTATCGCCGGAGTGCAGGCACATGAGCAGGGCTCCGGCCTGATCAACGTGGTGGACGCCTGGGACGCCATCGAGGACGGCGCGACCGCCCACGAGTACAGCGTCAAGGCACCGGTCGACACCGCGATCGACTTCGCGCTGAAGACCCCGGGCTTCGGCACCGGCCTCTACGACCGCGAGGGCGGTCTGAAGGCCGGCCAGAAGAAGTCGTACGACGTCGTCATCACGCGGACGACGGGGCCGGACCGCCCCGTACGGCACGAGCTGGACTGGAAGTACAACGACGGCACCTTCGATCTGCCCGGTTCCGGCGCGGTCACGCTGCCGCTGAACAAGCCGGTCACCGTCAAGGTCGACGCCAAGCCCGGCTCTGCCGGTGTCCACAGCGCGATCCTGGAAGCGGACGACGAGCGCACCGAGGGCGTGGACAAGCAGATCCTCGCCACCGTGGTCGTCTCCAAGGAGCTGGCGAAGCCCTCGTACAGCTTCTCGGCGTCCGGCTCCGTGGACCGCAACAGCCACAAGTCGTACTTCGTCACCGTGCCGGAGGGCGCGAAGAACCTCGAGGTCGCGCTCGGCGGGCTCGGCAAGGACAGCCAGACGCGGTTCATCGGCATCCACCCGTACGGCGTCCCGGTCGACGACAGCTCGACGATCTTCTGCTACCCGAACTACAACAACCCGGCGAACACCTGCCGCCCGGATCTGCGCTCGTACGCCGAACCGACCCCGGGCGTCTGGGAGATCGAGGTCGAGTCGCGGCGTACGTCTCCGCTGCTCGAGAACCCGTACCAGCTGGACGTCACCCTGCTGGGCGCCACCTTCGACCCGGCCGTCAAGACGCTCCCCGAGGCGAAGGTCGGCACGCCGGCCCCCGTCGAGTGGAAGGTCACCAACGGCTTCGCCGCGATCGACGGCAAGCTCGCCGGCGGTTCGCTGGGCTCGGCGAAGGTCACCCGCCCGTCGATCAAGGACGGTGAGTCGCAGGAGACCACGGTGACCATCGGCGAGGGCGTCGAGCGTCTCGACGTCGCCATCGGCGGTGTCTCCGACAACGGTGCGGACCTGGACCTCACGGTCCTTCGAGACGGTGTCCGGGTGGGCCAGGCGGCGGACGGCGACTCGGAGGAGGCCGTCAGCCTGCTCAAGCCGGCCGCGGGCACGTACACCATCGTGATCGACGGCTACTCCGTCCCGGCCGGGACCACCGAGTACAACTACCGCGATGTGTTCTTCGCGGCTTCGCTCGGCTCGGTCAAGGTCGACTCGACGCAGCCGGTGAAGCTCGCCAACGGGGCGTCGGCGCAGGTCAGCGCCGAGGTTCTGGTGGGCGGCGCGGCTCCGGAGGGACGGCAGTTCTTCGGCGAGGTGCAGCTGCTCAACGGTCGCGGCACGGTCGCGGGCGCCGGCAGCGTAGTGATCGAGAAGGTCACGCCGTAGCACTCCCGTAGCGAATCGGTCTGTACGACGGCGGGGCGGGCGCTCTTCGGAGCACCCGCCCCGCCGGCATGTCATGCGTCACACGTCCCGGCCATCGGACAATGGATTGGACAAGTCGGCCGGGGACATACGCATGATGGAACAGCATCCAGGTCAGCAGATCAGTACGAATCAGTACGAAGGAGTCGTCCGTGAGGGTCGGAATCGTCGGAGCCACCGGTCAGGTCGGCGGAGTCATGCGCAAGATCCTCACCGAGCGGAAGTTCCCGGTCGACGAGCTGCGACTGTTCGCCTCGGTCCGGTCCGCGGGCTCCACCCTGCACTGGGACGGCCAGGAGATCACCGTCGAGGACGCCACCACCGCCGACTACACCGGCCTGGACATCGTGATCTTCTCGGCCGGTGGCGCGACCTCCAAGGCGCTCGCCGAGAAGGTCGCCGCGCAGGGCGCCGTCGTGATCGACAACTCCTCGGCCTGGCGCCGCGACCCCGAGGTGCCGCTGGTCGTCTCCGAGGTCAACCCGCACGCGATCAAGGACCGCCCCAAGGGCATCATCGCCAACCCGAACTGCACCACCATGGCCGCGATGCCGGTTCTCAAGCCGCTGCACGCCGAGGCCGGTCTGACCGCGCTGGTCGCGACCACCTACCAGGCCGTCTCCGGTTCGGGGGTGGCCGGTGTCGCAGAGCTGGACGGGCAGATCAAGGAGGTCGCCGGCCGCGCGAGCGAGCTGGCGCACGACGGCGAGGCCGTCGAGTTCCCCGAGCCCGGCGTCTACAAGCGCCCCATCGCCTTCAACGTCGTGCCGCTGGCGGGCAACCTCGTGGACGACGGCTCCTTCGAGACCGACGAGGAGCAGAAGCTCCGCAACGAGTCCCGCAAGATCCTGGAGATCCCGGAGCTCAAGGTCTCCGGCACCTGTGTCCGCGTTCCGGTCTTCTCCGGCCACTCGCTGCAGGTCAACGCCCGCTTCGAGCGCCCCGTCAGCGTCGAGCGCGCCTATGAGCTGCTGAAGGACGCCCCGGGCGTCGAGCTCTCCGAGATCCCGACTCCGCTGCAGGCGGCCGGCAAGGACGCCTCGTACGTCGGCCGTATCCGCGTGGACGAGACCGTCGAGAACGGCCTCGCGTTCTTCCTGTCCAACGACAACCTCCGCAAGGGCGCGGCACTGAACGCCGTGCAGATCGCGGAGCTCGTCGCCGAGGAACTCAAGGGCTGACACGAGGGCTGACACCCGCGGGCACGGGCGAGGGCGGGGCACCCCTGGGGCGCCCCGCCCTCGTGCTGCTCCCGCCCCTCGGTCAGGGCAGGCAAATAGGGCAGGCGGCGGACCCGCGCCCCGTGGAAGGATGGCCGCAAACGTCACGAACCGAGGAGATGACAGCGTGCCTGGCACGAATCTGACCCGCGAAGAGGCGCAGCAGCGGGCGAGCCTGCTGACTGTCGACTCGTACGAGATCGACCTCGACCTGAGCGGGGCGCAAGAGGGCGGGACCTACCGGTCCGTGACCACCGTGCGCTTCGACTCCGCCGAGGACGGCGCGGAGAGCTTCATCGACCTGGTCGCCCCGGCCGTGCACCAAGTCGTGCTGAACGGCAAGGCACTGGACGTCGCCGCCGTCTTCAGGGACGCGCGTATCGCGCTGCCGCATCTGCACGCGGGCCAGAACGAGCTGAAGGTCGTCGCGGACTGCTCGTACACCAACACCGGTGAGGGTCTGCACCGCTTCGTCGACCCGGTGGACCAGCAGGCCTATCTCTACACGCAGTTCGAGGTGCCGGACGCGCGCCGCGTCTTCGCCTCCTTCGAGCAGCCGGACCTGAAGGCGACCTTCCAGTTCACCGTGAAGGCCCCCGAGGGCTGGACGGTCGTCTCGAACTCCGCACTGCAACATTCGGAGGGGGCCGAGCCCGAGGACAACGTCTGGCGCTTCGAGCCGACGCCGCGGATCTCCACGTACATCACCGCGCTGATCGTCGGTCCGTACCACAGCGTGCACAGCTCGTACGAGAAGGACGGGCAGAGCGTCCCGCTCGGCGTCTACTGCCGGCCCTCGCTCGCCGAGTTCCTGGACTCGGACGCGATCTTCGAGGTCACCCGGCAGGGCTTCGAGTGGTTCCAGGAGAAGTTCGACTACGACTATCCCTTCGCCAAGTACGACCAGCTCTTCGTGCCGGAGTTCAACGCGGGCGCGATGGAGAACGCGGGCGCGGTGACCATCCGCGACCAGTACGTCTTCCGCTCGAAGGTGACGGACGCGGCGTACGAGACGCGCGCCGAGACGATCCTGCACGAGCTTGCGCACATGTGGTTCGGCGACCTGGTCACCATGGAGTGGTGGAACGACCTGTGGCTGAACGAGTCGTTCGCCACGTACACCTCCATCGCCTGCCAGGCCTACGCCCCGGGCTCGAAGTGGCCGCACTCCTGGACCACTTTCGCGAACCAGATGAAGACGTGGGCCTACCGGCAGGACCAGCTGCCGTCCACCCACCCGATCATGGCCGACATCCGTGACCTGGACGACGTCCTGGTCAACTTCGACGGCATCACCTACGCCAAGGGCGCGTCGGTGCTGAAGCAGCTCGTCGCGTATGTCGGGCAGGACGAGTTCTTCCGCGGTGTGCAGGCGTACTTCAAGGCGCACGCCTTCGGCAACACCCGGCTGTCCGATCTGCTGGGCGCGCTGGAGGAGACCTCCGGCCGTGATCTGAAGACCTGGTCGAAGGCATGGCTGGAGACGGCCGGCATCAACATCCTGCGCCCGGAGATCGAGGTCTCCGAAGACGGGCACGTCACCTCCTTCTCCGTACGCCAGGAGGCCCCCGCCCTGCCCGCCGGCGCCAAGGGAGAGCCGACCCTGCGTCCGCACCGGATCGCGATCGGCTGCTACGACCTCGACGAGAACGGCAAGCTGGTCCGCACGAGCCGGATCGAGCTGGACGTGGACGGCGAGCACACCGATGTGCCGTTCCCGCAGAACACCCGCCGTCCCGCGGTGATCCTGCTCAACGACGACGACCTGTCGTACGCGAAGGTCCGCCTCGACGAGGAGTCGCTGCGGGTCGTCACCGAGCACCTCGGCGACTTCACCGAGTCGCTGCCGCGGGCCCTGTGCTGGTCCGCCGCCTGGGACATGACCCGCGACGGAGAGCTGGCGACGCGGGACTATCTGTCCCTGGTCCTCTCCGGCATCGGCAAGGAGTCGGACATCGGCGTCGTGCAGTCGCTGCACCGCCAGGTGAAGCTGGCGATCGACCTGTACGCGGCGCCGCAGTGGCGCGAGACGGGGCTGACGCAGTGGACGGACGCGACGCTGGCGCATCTGCGCGCGGCAGAGCCGGCCGGCGACCACCAGCTCGCGTGGGCACGGGCGTTCGCCGCGACCGCGCGGACGCCGCAGCAGCTGGACCTGCTGCAGGCGCTGCTCGACGGCACGGAGTCGATCGAGGGTCTGGCCGTCGACACCGAGCTGCGGTGGACGTTCGTGGAGCGCCTTGCGGCGATCGGCCAGCTCGACGAGGACGAGATCGCGGCGGAGTACGAGCGGGACAAGACGGCGGCGGGCGAGCGCCACGCGGCGACCGCGCGCGCGGCGCGGCCGACGGCGGAGGCGAAGGCGGAGGCCTGGGCGTCGGTCGTGGAGTCCGACAAGCTGCCGAACGCCATGCAGGACGCGGTCATCGCGGGCTTCGTCCAGACCGACCAGCGCGAGCTGCTCGCCCCGTACACCGACAAGTTCTTCGCGGCGGTCAAGGATGTGTGGGAGTCCCGCAGCCATGAGATCGCACAGCAGATCGCGGTCGGGCTCTACCCCTCGCTCCAGGTCTCGCAGGCCACGCTGGACGCGACGGACGCGTGGCTGGCATCGGCCGAGCCGAACGCGGCGCTGCGGCGGCTGGTCTCGGAGTCCCGGTCGGGCGTCGAGCGTGCGCTGAAGGCGCAGGCGGCGGACGCGGCGGCTGGGTGACCGGACACACGCGAGGGCGCCCCGGGCCATGGCCGGCCCGGGGCGCCCTCGCCCGTTCAGGGGCGTTCAGGGGCGAAAACAACGCGCCAATTTTGATGACCCGCCGTCAAGCCCGTTCGCCCGAGCCGGATATGCTCCCGACCGTCGTCATGTGATCTTCTCGTTCGATGGTTTGAGGGTGCTGATGGTTCGACAGGAAACGTCGACCGGAAGTCCGCGGCCTGCGGCCTCCTCCGTGTGGCTGCTGCCCGTCGCCGTAACCGCCGCGGCCACTGCGGCGGCTGCCGCACTGGTCTCCGAGTCGGCCCGCACCCCTGTGCTCTGGATCGGTGCCGTGGCGGTCGTCATGGTGGCGATCGCCTGCGCCGAGGCAGGGCGTCGGGGCAGGCTGGTCCAGGAACTGCGGGGCAGACTCGCGGAGCGGGACGCGGCGGTGGCGCGGCAGCAGGCCGAGTCCAGATACCTCGCCGACGAACTGCTGCCGCAGGCGGTGGAGCGGCTGCGCAAGGGCGAGTTCCCGGAGGACGTACTCGGCTCGCTCGACGCCCCGGCCGAGCACGAGGCGGTCCTGCGCTCGGTGGTCCACGCCGTCGTCGCCGAGGAGGACCTGCGCGAATCCGCACAGCGCGCCTTCGTGAACATCGCCCGACGGGTTCAGGCCATCGTCCACCAACAGGCGCAGGAGCTACGGGAGATGGAGGACCGGCACGGCCGGTCCCCGGACGTCTTCGGCGATCTGCTCCGGATCGACCACGGCACCGCCCTCATCGGCCGACTCGCCGACTCGATCGCCGTGCTCGGCGGTGCGCGGCCCGGCCGCCAGTGGAGCAAGGCCGTACCGCTCTACAGCGTGATGCGCGGCGCCATGTCGCGGATCATCGACTACCAGCGGGTGGAGCTGCACTCGGTCACCGAGGTCGCCGTCTTCGGCACCGCCGTCGAGCCGCTGATCCACGCCCTCGCCGAGCTGCTCGACAACGCCACCCGCTACTCGCCGCCGCAGACCAAGGTCCATCTGACCGCCGTCGACGTGCAGTCGGGCATCGCCATCGAGATCGAGGACGGCGGCGTCAGCATGAGCGAGGAGGCCCGCAAGCGGGCCGAACGCATGCTCCGCCAGGCCCAGCAGGGCATCGATGTCAACGACCTCGGCGAGACGCCGCGCCTCGGCCTCGCCGTGGTCGGCCGGCTGTCGCAGGCGTACGGCTTCCAGGTCTCGCTGCGCTCCTCCGCGTACGGCGGTGTGCGCGCCGTCCTGGTCGTCCCACAGTCGCTGATCACCACGGCTGCCTCGGCGACCGGTCTCGCCCACGGCATCGGCGCCTCCTCCGGTCCCCGCCCGACCCTGCCCCAGGCCCCCGCCGAGCAGCCGTCCAGGCCGGCCACCGGCCCCATGACGGCGGACGACGAGCTCCCTGTCGTGGCCGAGCGGACCTTGAACGGTCTGCCGCAGCGGCGTCGCAAGACGCCCGTCGCGGCACCGGCCGCACTCGCCGAGGCCGCCGCGCCGGATCCGGAGTCCGGGCGGGATTCCCCACCCGCGGTGCAGCCCGGCATCTGGCTGGCCGCCTTCCAGGGCGGCGTGACCGGCGAGACCCCCGAGACGAACAGAGGGAACAACCAGCCATGACTCAGCAGCAGTCCAACCAGACCAACATGGACTGGATGCTCAAGGACCTCGCGGAGGGCGTGCCGCAGACCAGGAATGTGGTCGTGCTCTCCGCCGACGGTCTGCGCATGGCCCAGTACGGAACCGACACCGACACCGCCGACCGGCTGGCGGCCGCCTGTGCCGGGCTGCAGTCCCTGGCCGGCGCGGTCGCCTCCGAACTCCCGCACAGCGACGGCCGGATGCGGCTGGTCGTGATCGAGATGGACGGCGGTTTCTTCTATCTGATGGCGGCGGGCTCCGGGGCCTTCCTCGCGGTGCTCGCCGACGAGGGTGTCGACGCCGGACTGATGGGCCAGCGGATGCGGGATCTCGTTCTGCGGATCGGTGAGCACCTCAGCACCCCGCCGCGTCAGGATGGACAGCCGAGGTGAGCGATGCGGGCGGCGGGGACTGGGAGGACAGTCCCGAGCGGCTCTACGTCATCACGGGCGGCCGCAGCGGCTCCTCCGTCCCCACCACGCTGGACCTGGTCACCCTGATCGTGGCCAGGTCCGGGCCGAAGCCCGGAATGCAGCCCGAACACGCGGCGATCATCCAGCTCTGCGAAGCGCCGCTGTCCGTCGCCGAGGTCTCCGCGTACACCGGTCTCCCGTTCAGCGTCGTCACCGTCCTGCTCGGCGATCTGCTCGCCGAGAACCGGGTCGTCGCCCGCGCGCCCGTCCCACCCGCCCGACTTCCCGACCGCGCTTTGATTGAGGCAGTGATCGATGGACTTCAAAGGCTCTGAGCAGCCGGCGCGAACCGCCGGGCCGCGGAGCGAGGATGCGCTGCCGGCGACCGCCACCGCCGCAGTCAAGGTGGTCATCGTGGGCGGCTTCGGGGTCGGCAAGACGACCCTGGTCGGCTCGGTCAGCGAGATCCGGCCGCTGACCACCGAGGAGACGATGACCCAGGCCGGGGTCGGCGTCGACGACACGGCGGGCATCGGCGGCAAGACGTCCACGACGGTCGCGATGGACTTCGGCCGCATCAGCATCAACGAAGAGCTGGTGCTCTATCTGTTCGGCACGCCCGGGCAGGAGCGCTTCTGGTTCCTGTGGCGCGGTCTGTTCGAGGGCGCGCTGGGTGCGGTGGTGCTGGTCGACACTCGCCGCCTCGAGGTCAGCTTCGACGTCATCGGGCGTCTTGAGGAGCGCGGGGTGCCGTTCGTGGTGGCCGTGAACTCCTTCCCGGACGCGCCCGGCCATCCGGTGGATGAGCTGCGGGCCGCCCTTGACCTGCCCGAGGCTGTGCCGATCGTGATGTGCGACGCCCGGCAGCGTGCGTCCAGCCGGGACGTACTGATGACGCTGATGCGCTATCTGCAGAGACTTGCCACGACGCAGGAGGCGTCGTGATCACGCCCGGGGCCGGCGAGGGCCGAGTGGCGTAGAGACGCCCGTCGACTGCCCGTCAATTGCGCTTCGACTGCGCGTTGAGGATGCCCGGGTGCGCGTTGACTGCGCGTGGACGATGCCCGGGTGCGCGTTGACGACGCCCGGGTGCGCCTCGACGACGCCCGGGTGCGCCTCGACGACGCCCGCGCCGCTGCCGGACCCGGTTCCGGTTATGGCCGGCGGCATCCGTCCCGCGGCTTCGCCGTGGCGTCCGGCCCGTGCGCCCTGGTGGCGGCGGCTTGTCCCGGCCGCGGAGATGAACAGTGCCGCGATGCCGGGTTACTTAGGGATTGTCCTATTGGATCAGCCGCTCGGAGTGAATACTATGCGCCATAGTTGATCACTATGAGGCGCAAGTGACGTCTGTGAAAGCAGAGTTCGCGTCGCGCCCCCACCGAGAGGGAGGCCGCAGTGGGGCCCGAGCTGATAGTTCCACCGATCTTCTCTCCCATTCCGCCGGCGATCCATCCGCGCCATGCGGACATAGACGTGCAGACCGCTGCCTGGGCCGAAACGTTTCGCATCGGGTCCGACGAATTGCGCGGCAGACTCGTGATGCAGGACATCGGCACGTTCTCCGCCCGGATACTGCCGGAAGGGAGCGAGGAGGTCGTCTCTCTCCTCGCGGACTTCGTCCTGTGGCTGTTCGGCGTGGACGACGGACACTGCGAAGAGGGGGAACTCGGCCGCCGGCCGGGCGACTTGGCCGGCCTGCTCCATCGTCTGCTGCGGGTCGCCCAGAACCCGGAAGTCCCCATGCTGCTCGACGACCCGCTGGCCGCGGGGCTGCGGGACCTGCGTGTCCGGGTCAGCCGCCACGGCACGGCGGGGCAGACGGCCCGCTGGGTGGACGCGCTGCGGGAGTACTTCTTCTCCGTGGTGTGGGAGGCGGCCCATCGCACGGCGGACACCGTGCCCGACCTGAACGACTACACCCTGATGCGTCTCTACGACGGCGCGACGTCCGTAGTACTGCCACTGCTGGAGATGGGACACGGCTACGAGCTCCAGCCGCACGAGCGGGACCACACCACCGTGCGCGCCGCGGCCGAGATGGCGTCCTTCATCATCACGTGGGACAACGACATCTTCTCGTACCACAAGGAACGCAGCGGGTCGGGCTACTACCTCAACGCCCTGCGGGTGCTGGAGCAGGAGCACGGGCTCACCCCCGCAGAGGCGCTGGACACGGCGATCTCCCAGCGGGACCGGGTGATGACTCTCTTCATGCGCCTGAGCGCGCATCTGCAGCCGGAGGCCAGCCCGCAGCTGCGGCGGTATCTGCACAGCCTTGCCTGCTTCATACGCGGCGCCCAGGACTGGGGCATCAGCTCCGTGCGGTACACCACGCCGGACGATCCGGCGGGCGTCCCCTCGGTGTTCCGCGATACGCCCACCGACGACAGCCGCGAGCCGCTGGACATCCCGGCCGTCTCCTGGTGGTGGGACCTGGTGCCTGACCATGCGCCGGACCTCGTGGTCGACCTCGTGGCCGGCCATCTGCCCGGCCATGTGCCCGACCTCGTGGTCGACGAGACCGCCACACGCGCACCGCACCGGCCGATACAAGAGACCGCGGCCTAGAGAAATGAATTCTTCGGTGTCAGCGTCAGCGACAGGTGCCGCCGATTTACAGTCGGTCCCCCGCGCGCCCGGAGCAGTACCGCTTCTCGGGCATGCCCTGAAGCTGTGGCGCGACCCGCTCGGCTTTCTCAAGTCGCTGCGGGACAGCGGCGATCTGGTCCGGGTCGACCTCGGAACGATGCCCATGTACGTCGTCACCTCCGCCGAGCTGATCCATGAGGTGACCGTCAAGCAGGCGCGCAGCTTCGAGAAGGGCCGGCTGTTCGACCGGCTGCGGCCGCTCGCGGGCAATGGTCTGGCCACGGCCAACGGCGAAGTGCACCGCAGGCACCGCCGACTGATCCAGCCGATGTTCCACCCGCAGCGCATCTCGGTGTACGCCGCGACCATGAGCGGCAACGCGCGCGCCCTGGCCGACTCGTGGACGCCGGGACAGCACATAGAGATGGAGCAGGCGATGGCCGAGTACGCCATCGAGACGCTTGCGTCGACGATGTTCTCCACGGACATCGGGCTGCCGGCCGTGGAGGCCGTCCGCAGAAACCTGCCTGTCGTGCTGAAGAACATGCTGATACGGGCGGCGTCCCCCAAGTTCCTGGACAGACTGCCGATCCGCGCCAACCGTGACTTCGACGCCGCGGCGGCGAATCTGCGCAAGGTGATCGACGAGGTGGTCGCCACCACCCGCCGGTCCGGGCAGACCGGCCGGAACGACCTGCTGTCGGTGCTGCTCGCCGCCCAGGACGACGAGACCGGCGAGTCGCTGAACGACACGGAAGTCAGGGACGAGCTCAGCACCATTCTCTTCGCCGGCGCCGAGACCACGGCCTCCACGCTGTCCTGGACCTTCTACGAACTGGCCCGCCATCCCGAGGTCGAGAAGCAACTGGTCGCCGAGATCGAGGAGGTCGTCGGCGACCGGCCGGTGGCCATCGAGGACGTGCCCCGCCTCGAAGCGGTCCGGCGGGTGCTGGACGAGGTGATACGGCTGCACGGGGTCACGATGCTGATGCGCCGCGCCACCGCGCCGGTGGAGCTCGGCGGGTTCAGCTTCCCGGCGGGCACCGAGGTCGCGTTCAGTCTGTACGCCCTCCACCGGGACCCCAGTCTGTACGCCGAGGCCGACCGTTTCGACCCCGACCGGTGGCTGCCGGAGCGCCGCACGGACATCGCGCGTCAGGCGTACATCCCGTTCGGGGCGGGCAACCGTAAGTGCATCGGGGACGCGTTCGTCTGGACGGAGGCGACGATCGCGCTGGCGACGATCCTCGCGCGATGGCAGCTGCGGCCGGTCCCGGGCCACACGCCTCGGGAGGTGGCCTCTGCGGTGGCGCACCCGGACCGCATGCCGATGACGGCGGAGCCCCGAACCGTGTGACGCGACGTCTGCGGTCAGCCCGTCAGCCGCACGTACTGCGCACGAGGTTCAGCCGCGAACGTGGATCCACATCCGAGCCAAACCTCGCCCAGCGCGGCCTACTTGTCGACGCACCGGCGGCGCGAAGGTCCTGCGCCTGGGAGACCACCGCGGCGCGGGCGCGCGCATCCCTTGGTGCAACGCAAAAGTGCTGCCCCCAGGGAGACCACGGCCGCGCCGCGAAGCGGGCGCGCACGTCGCTGGTGCGCACGTCGCTGGTGCGCACGTCGCTGGTGCGACGCGAAGAGACACCGCGCTGCGAAGCCTGCGCGCCGCAGGGCGCGCCGCACCGAAGTGGCGCCCAGCGGCGCCCACTCGGCTGGCACACCCGCGCCGCGAAGCGGGCGCGCACGGGGGTGTGGGGGTGTCAGCCCCCACACACACTCCCTCCCCCGGGGGTCTGGGGGCTCGCCCCCGTTCGGGATGGGGGTACCTCCCGCGAGGGCGTAGGGGGAGGGCGGGTAGGGGAAACACCAGGAGTACCCCTTGCCCCCGCGGCAGGCATGCCAAAGGCGCCTCGGGGGTGCGCACACCCCAAGGCGCCCTGGGAAAGCCGGTGGAGCCAGTAGCCAGTGGACCCTTGAGCCCGTCAGCTCTGCTTCCTGGACTTGTCGAGAGCCATCACCAGCCCCGCGATCACCAGGAACAGGACCACCGGCGCCGCGACATAGAGACCCAGCGTCTCGATCACGCTCAGACCCGGGCCCGGGTCGTCACCGTCGTCAGGCATCGCGGCGAGCGCGGGCGACGACAGGAGCAGCATCATCAGCGTCGTACCGGCCGCGACGGCGCCGGCGCGCAAAGCGTTCTTCTTGTCCACAGTGCCAACGTAGCGAACGGCTATCCCGACCGCGCGTCCGGGGGTGCCGTCCGGGGCCCGAAGACCGCCATCAGCGCGTGCAGGCGGGGCGAGGCGGCCAGCTCCTCCAGGGTGACCGGGTGGCCTTCGGCGTCCGCGACCGGCAGGCGCCAGTTCGGGTACTGGTCCCAAGTGCCCGGGAGGTTCTGCGGGCGGCGGTCGCCCACCGCGTCCGGCAGCCAGACGCCGACCATGCGGGCGGGCGTACGCAGCAGAAAGCGGTAGGCCGCGCGGATCTGGCCCTCCTCGTCGCCCCTGCCCTCGGGCAGCAGGCCGAGGCCGGTGAGCAGGCCGAGCCACTCGCCGACGTCCGCCGCGTCCTGCGTGCGCTCCTGCTCCAGGGGGCGGGTGAGCAGACCGAGGCGGTGCCGCAGCGCCACGTGCTCGCCGGTCAGGCGGGCCGCGGTGGACGGGAGGTCGTGCGTGGTCGCGGTGGCCACGCAGCCGTCGCGCCAGTGCTCGGGCGGCAGCGGGCGGCCCGTACCGGCCCAGTCGCGCTCGAACCAGAGCACGGAGGTGCCCAGCACGCCCCTGTGGGTCAGGGCCTCACGCACACCCGGTTCGACCGTGCCGAGGTCCTCGCCTATGACGACCGTGCCCGCGCGGTGGGCCTCCAGGACGAGGACAGCGAGCATCGCCTCCGCGTCGTACCGCACATACGTGCCCTCGGTGGGCGGGCCGCCCTCCGGGACCCACCAGAGGCGGAAAAGGCCCATGACATGGTCGATACGCAGCGCGCCCGCGTTCCGGAGGAGGCCGCGGAGCAGTCCGCGGTACGGGGCGTAGCCGGACGCGGCCAGCACGTCCGGCCGCCACGGGGGCAGGCCCCAGTCCTGGCCGCGTGCGTTGAAGGCGTCCGGGGGCGCGCCGACCGACATCCCGGCGGCGAATGCCTCCCGCTGTGCCCAGGCGTCCGCGCCGCCGGGGTGCACGCCGACGGCCAGGTCATGGACGATGCCGACGCCCATGCCCGCCTCGTGCGCCGCCTGCCCCGCGGCGGCCAGCTGCCCGTCGGTGAGCCAGGCGAGCCGCCCGTGGAAGTCGACCCGGTCCATCAGCTCGCGCCGGGCCCGCGCGGTCTCGGGCGAGCGCGGGTCCTGCAGCGCGGCAGGCCAGGAGTGCCACTCGGGCCCGTGCACCTCGGCGAGGGCGCACCAGGTGGCGTGGTCCTCCAGGGCCTGACCCTGCTCGGCCAGGAAGTCGCAGTACGCGGCACGGCGGCCGGGCCCGAGCGGGACACGGTGCACGATCTCCAGGGCCGCCCGCTTCAGCGCCCACACGGCGTCCCGGTCGATCAACGCGCCCTTCTCCAGGACGGATTCACGCAGCCGCGCGGCCTCGTCACGGAGCTCGTCCAGTCGCTGCCGGTCGGGGACGCCGACGTATGCGTACTCGGGGATGTCCTCGATCCGCAGATGGACGGGATCGGGGAACCGCCGCGAGGACGGCCGGTACGGCGAGGGATCGGTGGGCGTCCCGGGAACAGCCACGTGCAACGGGTTGACCTGCACAAACCCGGCCCCGAGCGCCCGCCCCGACCAGGTGGCGAGCTCAGCCAGATCACCAAGGTCGCCCATGCCCCAGGACCGGGCGGAGAGCAGGGAGTAGAGCTGCACGAGAAAACCGTACGAACGCCGGTCGGGCTGCGGCGCCCGCGCGGGCGCGACGATGAGGGTGGAGCGTGCGACGCGCTCGTCGGGGGCGTGAGCGTGGGCGCACAGCTGGTGCACGCCGAGGGGCAGTTGCGACCAGAAGCCGGGCTCGTCGACGGGCGGCTCCGCATCGGCCGGAGACGCCGCGTCGGCGGAAGGCGTCGCATCGGCTGGAGACGCCACGCCCGGAGCAACGTCGGCCGGAGACGCCACGTCGCCCGGACCCGGGCTGGTCCACTCGACCGCCCCGCCCCCTTCCGTCTCGACCCGCACGCTCGTGCCCGCGGGGAGCGCCGTCAGGACAGCAGGTGGGAGCGCCTCCGCCCCCTCGCACCACAGCACGACCGTCGGCGGCAGCAAGCGGGCCGACGCCGCGGACTCGGCGCGATTCAGGGCGTCGCGTAACGCCGCGGGCGACGACGCGTCGACGTCCAGCGCGGCGAGGACCGCGACGACCGTGGTGTCGGGAACCGGGACCGTGACGCCCTCCGAGGGCGCGTAGGCAGTGGCGACTCCGTGCAGCGCTGCGAGCCGGGCAAGGCCCATTCAGACTCCTGGGGACTCCGTGCCCCCGGCCATGCCGGGCGCGGTCGGCTCACTGGTGAGGGGAGCGGTGTCGGCGAGGGGCGGCTCGCTGGTCAGCGGGGCCGCGTCGGCGAGCGGGGGCTCACTGGTCAGCGGGCCGGGACCCGGGACCTGTTTGGACAGGGCGGAGAGCAGCAGATGTGCCGATGCGGTCATGGGGGGTCACTCCAAGCTGACGGTTGTGGGACACAGACGCCCTACCCAGCGAACGCGACGGCAGACGTACACGATCAGTCAACGTGTTCCGCATCACATTCGGTTCCCCGCATTCCCCTCCTCATCCAGCAGTTGAGTCACATTGCGTCAAACCACCCATCGCATCAGGCAAAAGGTGCACAACGGCCATGCGCATTGACACCCTCAGTCTGGTGGTGGTGGGCTCAAACCGACCGGCACAGCAGGGGAGAACGAGGGGAGACAAGCGTGCGGCTCGCGAGCAGAAGGCGCACCGCGACAGCCGTCGCTGTCGCTGTCATCGGCAGCCTGCTCAGCGGCGCGCAGAGCGCCGTCGCGGCCCCCGAGGACCCCGTCTCCCCGACCAGCACCACCACGGACCCCGAGGGCGAGGGCGCGCTGCCGTCCGTGTGGCCGCGCCCGCAGACGATGCGTGCGGCGGGCTCCGCCGTGGCGCTCGGCGACGAGGTGACCGTCGCCGCGGACCGCGCCGCCGATCCGTACGCCGTGGAGCGGCTCAAGGAGCTGCTGCGCAGGTCCGGCGTACGGACCGTGCACACCGAACTGCCCGGCCGCGGTCCCGTCCTGCGCATCGGCGGCACCGGCGCGCAGAACGCGCTGCGCGCCCTGCGCGCGCCCGAACGCGCCGACCTGCCCTCCGGGGGCTACCGGATCGCGGTCGGCCAGATAGAGGGCCGCGGCACGATCGCGCTCGACGGCGTCGGCGAGGACGGGCTGTTCCACGGCGTCCAGACGCTGCGCCAACTGATCACCAACCGCGACGCCGCCGCCGGGACCGGCCGGAAGGCTGCCCCCGCGGCCGGCCAGAAGGCCCCCGCCGGGACCGACGGCAAGGCCGTCGCCGGAGTTCTCGTACGCGACTGGCCGGGCACGGCCGTACGCGGCCTGACGGAAGGCTTCTACGGACAGCCGTGGAGCCATGAACAGCGTCTGGCGCAGCTGGACTTCATGGGCCGTACCAAGCAGAACCGCTACCTGTACGCGCCCGGCGACGATCCGTTCCGGCAGGCTCGCTGGCGCGACCCGTACCCCGCCGCGCAGCGCGCCGAGTTCCGCGAACTCGCCGAGCGCGCCCGGCAGAACCACGTCACGCTCGCCTGGGCCGTCGCGCCCGCGCAGGAGATGTGCCTGGCCAAGAACGGCGACGTCAAGGCGCTGACGCGCAAGATCGACGCGATGTGGGCGCTGGGTGTGCGCGCCTTCCAGCTGCAGTTCCAGGACGTCAGCTACAGCGAGTGGCACTGCGACAAGGACGCGGACGCCTTCGGCTCCGGCCCGGAGGCGGCGGCCACGGCGCAGGCGCGGGTCGCGGGCGCGGTGGCCCGGCATCTGGCGGACCGGTATCCGGCGGCCGAGCCGCTGTCGCTGATGCCGACGGAGTTCTACCAGGACGGCGCCACCGACTACCGGAGGGCGCTCGCGAGCGAGCTGGACAGCCGGGTCCAGGTTGCGTGGACGGGCGTGGGCGTGGTGCCGCGCACGATCACCGGGCGCGAACTGGCTGGCGCGCGGGACGTGTTCAGGCACCCGCTGGTCACCATGGACAACTACCCGGTCAACGACTACGCACAGGACCGGATGTTCCTCGGCCCCTACACGGGCCGGGAGCCTGCCGTGGCGAGCGGTTCGGCCGCCCTGCTCGCCAACGCCATGGAGCAGGCCTCCGCCTCCCGCATCCCGCTGTTCACGGCCGCCGACTATGCCTGGAACCCCAAGAACTACCGCCCCCGGGAGTCCTGGCAGGCCGCGATAAACGACCTCGCGGGCGGCGACCGGTCGACCCGTGAGGCGCTGCGCGCCCTGGCGGGCAATCACGCCTCCTCCATCCTCAGCCCGGCCGAGTCCGGCTATCTGCAGCCGCTGCTGAAGGACTTCTGGTGGTCGCGTACGACGACGGACGCGGCGGCCAGGGACCGGGCCGCGGCCTCACTGCGCGCCGCGTTCACCGTGATGGGCGAGGCTCCGCAGCGGCTGACGCGGCTCGCCGACGGCCGTCTGGACGACGAGGTACGGCCGTGGCTGGAGCAGCTGGCGCGGTACGGCCGGGCCGGTGAGCTGTCCGTCGACATGCTGCAGGCGCAGGCCCGCGGCGAGGGCGAGAGGGGCTGGCGGGCCTCGCTGGACCTGGAGCCGCTGCGCAAGGAGCTCGGGACGAGCCGGGCGACTGTCGGCAAGGGCGTGCTGGCACCGTTCCTGGACCGGGCGGCGAAGGAGTCGGCGGTCTGGACGGGCGCGGACCGCGTCAAGGACACGGCGGGCGACGACACGGTGTGGCTGGACCGGGCGAGGCCGGTGGCGGCGGTGACGGTGATGTCGGAGCCGGCACGCGGGACGGCGGGCTACGGGTCCGCGAGCCAGACCCCGGGCAGGGACGCGAGCGGGACCCCGGGCAGCGGCCCTAGCCAGACCCCGGCCGGTGGCTCGGGCTCCGGTGGCCGCCTTGAGGGGCACGTCCCGGGCGAGGGCTGGCGCACGCTCGGCCCCCTCTCGGCGAGCGGCTGGACCCACGCCGACGCCAAGGGCCTGCGGATGGACGCGGTGCGGGTCGCGCCGGACGGGGACGAGCCCGTCGCCGTACGGTCCGTGGTGCCCTGGTTCGCCGACGAGCCGGCGGCCGGCCTCGATCTCGTGCAGGGCGAGACGGACGCCGAGATCGGCGGCGGGCCGCAGCGGGCGGGCATCCGGCTGACCCCGCGCCGCCCCGGCGAGGTGCGCGGCGCGCTCACCGCGAAGGCCCCGGCGGGCATCAAGGTGTCGGTGCCCAAGGAGACGACGGTGCCGCGCGGACTGCACACGACCGTGCCGGTCGAGGTCACCGTCCCGGCGGGCACGCCGGCCGGGGAGTACCGGGTGCCGCTGTCCTTCGCGGGCCAGGAGCGCACGCTCACGGTGCGTGCCTATCCGCGCACCGCGGGCCCCGACCTCGCGCGCGCCGAGGGCTCCGCCGCCTCGTCCTCCGGCGACGAGACGGCCGACTTCCCGGCGGCCTCGGCGATCGACGGCGACCCGAAGACCCGCTGGTCCTCACCCGCCGAGGACGGCGCCTGGTGGCAGCTGGAGCTGAAGCGGCCGGCCCGGGTCGGCCAGGTGGTGCTGCACTGGCAGGACGCGTACGCGACGAAGTACCGCGTCCAGGTCTCCGCGGACGGCCGCATCTGGCGCACGGCCGACACGGTGAACGGGAAGGGCGGGCGCGAGGCGGTCCGCATGGACAGCCGCGACACCCGCTTCATCCGCGTCCAGGGCGAGGCACGCGCCACCCCGTACGGGTACTCGCTCTGGTCGGTGGAGGCATACGCCGTCGCAGAGTGAGCGAGCCGTCACAGCCGGACAACGGACAAGGGACGACGAAGGCCCGGATCCTAGGCGGAAATGCCGTCGATCCGGGCCATCGCGTCGTCCGCGCCGTACGGCTGCAGGTATGGCAGCCAGCGCGGGTCCCTATGCCCGGTTCCGATGATGCGCCACGCGAGCCCGCTCGGCGGGGCTGGCTGATGGCGCAGCCGCCACCCCAGCTCCCGCAGATGCCGGTCCGCCTTGACGTGATTGCAGCGGCGGCAGGCCGCCACCACGTTGTCCCAGACGTGCTGTCCGCCGCGACTGCGCGGAATGACATGGTCGACGCTGGTTGCGACGCCACCGCAGTACATACAGCGCCCGCCGTCGCGGGCGAAGAGTGCTTTGCGGGTGAGAGGAACGGGCCCCCGGTAGGGGACCCGCACGAACCGTTTCAGCCGCACGACGCTGGGGGCGGCGATGACACGGGTCGCGCTGTGCATGAAGGCGCCGGATTCCTCGAGGCAGAGAGCCTTGTTCTCCAGGACGAGGATGAGCGCGCGGCGGAGCGGTACGACGCCGAGGGGCTCGTACGACGCATTCAGGACCAGGACGTGCGGCACGGTGGATGCCTCCTTGTACGCCGGCGGCACGTGGCTCGCGCCGGGACGATCTGCTCTCAGTCTCTCCTCATGCCAGGTCCGAGCGCCACCACGTGCGGGTAACGGGCTCGAGGTGTTTTCGACCACAGGCCCTCGACGTGCCTCCGACGTGCCGCGACGTGCCTTCGGCAGGTCCATCCCCGGGTGAGCCTCGTCTCTCCCTCGAACAGCGCAACGAAACACACCGGATGCCCCGTTAGGGTGGTTGATCTGCCACCGCAAATGCCTGGAGGTTCCCCCCGTGTCCTGGTCCGTCCTACTGGCCGCCGATCCGTCACCCGAGCCCGTCTCGCTCGACGAGGCCGCCAAGCAGGCCGGCGACGCAGCGGGCTGGGTGGAGGAGAACTGGTCCACCTGGCTGAACACCAGTCTGCGCATCGCGCTGATCCTGGTGGTCGCGCTGGTGCTGCGCATGTTTCTCCGCCGCGCCCTGACCAAGCTGATCGAGCGGATGAACCGCTCCGCCCAGGCCGTGGAAGGCACGGCGCTCGGCGGTCTGCTGGTCAACGCCGAGAGGCGCCGACAGCGCTCCGAGGCCATCGGATCCGTACTCCGCTCGGTCTCTTCCTTTGTGATTCTCGGCACCGCGGGCCTGATGATCCTCGGCGCTTTCAAGATCGATCTGGCCCCGCTGCTCGCCTCGGCGGGTGTCGCGGGCGTCGCGATCGGTTTCGGCGCGCGGAATCTCGTGACGGACTTCCTCTCGGGCGTCTTCATGATCATGGAGGACCAGTACGGCGTCGGCGACAGCGTGGACGCGGGTGTCGCCTCCGGCGAGGTGATCGAGGTCGGCCTGCGCGTGACGAAGCTGCGCGGCGACAACGGCGAGATCTGGTACGTACGCAACGGCGAGATCAAGCGCATCGGCAACCTCAGCCAGGGCTGGGCGACGGCGACGGTCGACGTCATGGTCCGCTCCTCGGAGGACCTGGACCACGTCCGCTCGGTGATCGGCGAGGTCGCGGACGACCTGGCGAAGTCCGAGCCGTGGAACGAGCGGCTGTGGGGCCCGGTCGAGGTGCTGGGCCTGAACGAGGTGCTGCTGGACTCGATGACGGTCCGGGTCGCGGCGAAGACGATGCCGGGCAAGGCGCTGGGCGTGGAGCGGGAACTGCGCTGGCGCATCAAGCAGGCATTCGACATGGCGGGCATCCGCATCGTGGGCGGCCTGCCCCCGGCGATCGAGGCGTCGGCGCTGGACCCGACGGCGGGGATGGCGGCACCGTCGGCGTACGCGTCGACGACGTCGCCGCAGTCGATTGCGGCGACGCCGATAGCGCCTCCCGCGAACCTGGCGAAGTAGCTTCGGGCACGCGTAAAGGGCCCCTGCCACGCGGCAGGGGCCCTATTTCATCCTCGCGTCAGCTGACCGCGTCCGATTCCAATTCGTGCAAGAGCCCGTTGGCCGTCAGCGCGCCGCTCCAGACACGCAACCGATCCAGGCTGCCGGGGAAGTAGTGGTCCATGGTGCCGCTGTCACCGCCGCGTCCAGCAGACAGTTCGCCGCCACCCCGTGCCTGCGACGTGAGCCCCGCATGGGGGCTTTCCACCTGTGGGGTGGTGCCGATGTAGAACTCGAGCTTGCCGGATGTGTCGGGTTCACCCGGGGTGGTGGCAGCGGCATCGTAGACACCCGTGACGTCGAGGGGGATGTCGAACTCCTCCGGCTGCATCGACATGTCCGCCTGAACCACGACGCGCTCCGTCACATTGCCCGCGGTGTCCACAGCCGTCCGCTCAAAGGTCCATACGGTGACCGCTTCCCCATCACCATCAGGATCGATCTTGCTGAGCACCAGCGCCCATGACGACTCGCCCGCAAGCTTCTGACCAGCCGCGATGGCGCGGTAGCCAGTCGGTTTGGCCGCCCACTTGGCACTGTCCACACGTACGCGAGCCGAGACCGTGAAGGAACCCGTCTCGTCCACCGCCGGCCCAGAAGTCGCGGCGTAGCCCTGCACTCCGTCGAGGATCAGCTGACTCCGCCCGGACTCATCCGCACGAAGCTGCGCGCCCTCGGCCGACAGGCTCAGCCCGGGCCGGGCGTAGCCGCTCACGTCCGTGATCTCTCCGCCGCTGGCAGGCCCGGCGTTCCAGTCCGCCACGAGCGCGGCGGCGGGCACTCCGTCCTGCGCGAGCTCGGACACCTGCCGTACGTCCACCGACCGGAGCGCTCGCTGCCAGACCGCGGCCTCGTCCACGTAGCCGTGGAAGTACCGCTGATAGAAGCCGTCATCCTTGGTCCGGCCGATCTGAAGGCCCTTGGCGGACGTCCACGGTTGGTACGCAGCAGCCTCGGCGGAGAGACTCACCGGCTGCCCCTGAGGCCGGCCGTTGACGAAGAGCTGGACGGTGTCATTCGTCTTGTCCGTGTCCCTCTTGGTGTCGAACACCCCGGCCAGATGCGTCCACACGCGGGCCGGCGGGTTCTCGGCATCGCCGTAGGAGACGACGTCCGCCGTGTCGCCGCGGTCCTGAGCACCGCGGCCGAAGGCCCACTTCTTCTGCTTGGCGGAGTAGTACAGCTCGAATGCCGCGTCCTGTGCCCCGGGTGCCGAGAGCACAACCTGATTCGACCCTGTACCTGCGATATAGGCCCAGGCCGAGACCGTGAACGAATCCTTCGTGTCGACTGCCGGTCCGGCTGTGGCCGCGTACGCCTTGCGCTTGGCCGGGTCCGTGCTGTTCAGGTCGAGCGAGTAGTCACCGCCGCCACGCCTCGCCCGCTCTGACCAGGTCGCGCCGCCCTTGAACGTCGCGTCATGGCGCACAGTGCCCTCGGTGGCGGTGTCCTTGGTGGTGGTCACCTTCGGGTCCGTCGGGCGGTCGGCGAACTGCCAGTGCCCAACCGCGCCGGCCGCCGGCTTCACCTTGAACACGAACGACGCGGCAGGACCCCACCGTTCACCATGGTCCTTGGCTTCCACCTCCAGCACCTGCTCGCCGGCAAGGTGAGGGACCACGGCGTGTGACGCCTCGGCTCCGCTGACTACTGTCGCTCCGAAGTCGCTGATCAACCTCACGCGGTAGCCCGTGACATCCGTCGCCCCCGTCTCGGGGTCGATGTCGGCCTCGTTCGGCCGGAACGAGAACATCCCGGACAGACCCGGCTCGCCCCGCGCGACGCAGTCATTCGCCGTGCACTCCGTGTACGTGCTGTCGCTGGTGATCCGCGGCGCGAGCGGCACCGGGTCGTCGACCGGATCGTCCCCCGCCCCGAAAGCCGGTGTTGAAAGCACCCCCGCCATCAACACGGCACCCACCAGCGCGCCCCAGGCGCGAGCGCCTCTCCATCTGCGTACAGGCATGACTCATCCCCCTCCAAGGGCCTCCCCAGACCCTTCACGGAACGGACCACCAGTTGAAGTCCGTCGGCGCACCCTAGATCACAAGGCGGGTCCTGATCGACCACATATGCCGAGGGCGGGCGCAGGCTCCTGCGATTCGAGTTTCCGCTCAACCCAGGTAACGCTTTGGTTGCCTAGAGCGCGCTGACCATTGACGCCCGCCTGACGTGCGGCTTACTTTCCTCTCACCGAATAGGAAACTTTCCTAACAGTGCATGGGGAAGTGGACAGCCGAAGGGCAGGTGCACCCCGTCGTGGCCGGAACCACACCCAGTACCCCGGGTACTCCCGGTACCCCCGGAACACCGGGAACCCCGCGCGTCCTGCGCGCCATGAACGACCGGGCCGCGCTCGACCTGCTGCTTGAGCACGGGCCCCTCTCCCGGACGAAGATAGGGAAGCTGACCGGCCTCTCCAAGCCCACCGCCTCCCAACTGCTCGCCCGGCTCGAGGCCGCCGGGCTCGTCGTCGCCACCGGGACCACCGAGGGGCGGCCCGGGCCCAATGCCCAGCTGTACGCCGTCAACGCGCGGGCCGCCTTCGCCGCCGGGCTCGATGTGACTCCGCAGCGCATCCGCGCCGCCGTCGCCGACATCACCGGCGCCACCGTCGGCGAGTTCGAGCTGCCGACCCCCGGGCGGCGCGCCGAGAGTGTCGTACGGCAGGTCACCGAGGCGCTCGACGGGGCGGTGAAGGCCGCCGGGGTCAGCCGCTCCGACGTGCACCGTCTGGTCATCGGGACGCCCGGCGCGTTCGATCCGTCCACCGGGCGGCTGCGGTACGCGTCGCATCTCCCCGGCTGGCACTCCCTCACCCTCCTCGACGAGCTGGCCGCCGTGCTGCCGATGCCCGTCGAGTACGAGAACGACGTCAATCTGGCCGCGGTCGCCGAGCAGCGCCTCGGTGCCGCGCGCGGGCATGAGAACTTCGTGCTGCTGTGGAACGAGGAAGGTCTCGGCGCCGCCCTCGTCATCGGCGGCCGGCTGCACCGTGGCTTCACCGGCGGCGCCGGCGAGGTCGGTTTCCTGCCGGTGCCCGGCACCCCTCTCGTACGCCAGGTGACCAAGGCGAACAGCGGCGGCTTCCAGGAACTGGCCGGTGCCCAGGCGCTGCCCCGGCTGGCGCGCGGGCTCGGGATCGAGGGTGTCGGGCACGGCCCGCACGCCGGGGTCGCCACCGCGCTGGTCTCCCGGGCGGCCGGCGCCGACTCGGGTCCGTACCGCAAGCTGCTCGACGCGTACGCGACGGCGCTTGCGACCGGTCTCGCCTCCATGGTCGCCGTGCTCGACCCCGAACTGGTCGTCCTGTCCGGCGATGTGATCACCGCGGGCGGGGAGCCGCTGCGCGAACGCGTGCAGGCGGAGCTCACCGAACTCGCAGCGTCGAGGCCGCGCCTCGTGCTCGGTTCCGTACGCGAACACCCGGTTCTGCGCGGGGCGTTGGAGAGCGCCCTGGTCACCACGCGCGACGAGATCTTCGACACCTCCCGCTGAGAGACCCCTGAAAGCACGCTGCGAGACCCGCGAAAGCCCCCGCCACCTCGACCCGTCACAGGGAGACCCCGCCATGCCCACTCGCACCAGGAACACGGCCGCCGCGCTCGCCGCGACCGCCGCGATATCCCTCCTCGCCTCGGCCTGTACGGGGTCGAACGACACCGCCGCGAACGACGACCCCAACGCCAAGACCACCATCACCTTGTGGCACGGCTGGTCCGCGCCCAGCGAGGTCAAGGCGATCCAGGACAACGTCGCCCGCTTCGAGAAGGAGCACGCGAACATCAAGGTCAAGGTCGTCGGCAATATGACCGACGACAAGATCAACCAGGCGCTGCGGGCAGGTGGTTCGAACGCCCCGGACGTGGTCTCGTCGTTCACGACCGACAGCGTGGGGAAGTTCTGCACGTCCGGCGCCTTCGTGGATCTGAAGCCCTTCCTGGACAAGTCGAAGATCGACCCGGCCAAGGTCTTCCACAAGCCGCTGCTGGACTACACCCAGTTCGACGGCAACCAGTGCTCGCTGCCGCTCCTCAATGACGCGTACGGCCTCTACTACAACAAGGACGCGTTCAAGGCGGCCGGGATCACCGCCCCGCCGAAGACCTGGAGCGAGTTCGAGAAGGTCGCCGAGAAGCTGACCAAGTCCAAGGGCGACAGCTACTCGCAGCTCGGCTTCATGCCGAACTACCACGGCTACGAGACGACTCCCATGCACTACGTCTCGCAGTGGTCCCCGACGTACTTCGGCGCCGACGGCAAGTCCAACATCGTCAAGGACCCGGCGTTCTCGAAGATGCTGACCTTCCAGAAGGGGCTGGTCGACAAGCTCGGCGGCTTCGCCAAACTGGAGAAGTACCGCAACACCTTCGGTGACGAGTGGGGCGCCAAGCACCCCTTCCACACCGGCCAGGTCGCCATGCAGCTGGACGGCGAGTGGCGGCTCGGCATGGCCAAGGACGCGGGCGTGAAGTTCGAGATCGGTACGGCTCCGCTGCCCGTCGCCGACGACCAGGCCGCCGACTACGGCAAGGGCTACCTCTCCGGCACGATCATGGGCATCGCCTCCACCAGCAAGAAGCAGAACGCCGCATGGGAGCTGGTGAAGTACATGACCACGGACACCGACGCGGTCGTGGCCTTCGCAAACGGCATCCACAACGTGCCCTCCACGATCGAGGCGCTCAAGTCACCGCAGCTGAAGGTCGACCCGGAGTTCAAGACCTTCATCGACATCGCGCAGCACCCGAAGTCCAGCACCACCCCGGCCAACGTCGACGGCGGCGCGTACCAGGTCACCTTCCAGGACTTCGGCTACCAGTACGAGGCGGGGAAGGTGAGCGACCTCAAGGCGGGTCTGCAGAAGACCGCGCAGCAGATCGACACGGACATCGCGAAGGCGAAGTAGCACCGTGACGACGCACACTCTGCGGCCGGAGCGGCGGCGCTCCGGCCTTGTGGCGAAGCGCAGAAAACAAGCACTGCGCAACGCGGCCTTCATGTCGCCCTGGCTGATCGGCTTCACCGTCTTCTTCGCGTACCCGCTGATCTCCACCGTCTACTTCTCCTTCATGAAGTACGACGGCTTCCGGCCGCCCGTCTTCAACGGCCTGGACAACTGGACGTACGTCTTCAGCGAGTACCGGATGTTCTGGCCGGCTCTGCGGAACACCCTGTGGCTGGTGCTGGTGATGGTCACCTGCCGGGTCGTCTTCGGCCTCGGTGTCGGGCTGCTGATCACCAAGATCAGGACGGCCGCCGGCGTCTTCCGCACGCTGTTCTATCTGCCTTATCTGGCGCCGCCGGTCGCGGCGACGCTCGCCTTCGTCTTCCTGCTCAACCCCGGTACGGGACCGGTCAATTCGATCCTCGACTCGATCGGGCTGCCCACCCCCGGCTGGTTCACCGACCCCGCCTGGTCCAAGCCGGCGCTCACCGCGCTCGCCCTGTGGGGCATCGGCGACCTGATGGTCATCTTCATGGCGGCGCTGCTGGATGTGCCGAGGGAGCAGTACGAGGCGGCGGAGCTGGACGGCGCGAGCGCCTGGCAGCGCTTCCGGTTCGTCACCCTGCCGAACATCTCGCCGATAGTGATGTTCGCCGTCGTCACCGGCGTGATCCAGACGATGCAGTACTACACACAGCCGCTGGTGGCCGGAAAGGTCGCGTCCGGCATCATCGGCGGCAGCGGGCAGCAGTTCGAACCCGGCTACCCCGAGAAGTCGACGCTGACGCTGCCGCAGCTCATCTACAACCTCGGCTTCCAGCGCTTCGACTACGGCTCCGCCGCTGTCATCGCGCTCGTTCTGTTCGGGCTCTCCATGGTCTTCACCGCGTTTCTGATGCGACGGCGCGGCGGCCTGATGCAGGCAGGTGGGTGAGGGCCATGACTCAAGTACTCGACAAGTCCGGCCGGCGCGGAAAGCCTGCCGCACCGGCGACCCGCGCTTCCCAGGCGGGGCGCACGGCGCGCCGCAAGGCGCTGCTGCACTGGATCGCCGTGCACTCGCTGGGCATCGCGGCCGCGCTCTTCTTCGTGCTGCCGTTCGTCTTCGTCGTCCTCACCTCGCTGATGAGCGACCAGCAGGCGCTCACCCGCGATCTCGTCCCGGCGACCTGGGAGTGGGACAACTACACCCGGGTCCTGGACACCCCCGGCTTCTTGACCTGGTGGAAGAACACCCTGCTGTACGCGGGGCTCGGCACCGTCCTGACCGTCGTGTCCTCCATCCCGGTGGCGTACGCGCTCGCCAAGTTCCGCTTCCGCGGCCGCAATCTGTCGATGATGCTCGTCATCTCGATGATGATGCTGCCGCCCCAGGTGATCATCATCCCGATGTATCTGTTCTGGGCGAAGCAGCTGGACTTGGCCGGCACGCTCTGGCCGCTGATCATCCCGATGGCGTTCGGCGACGCGTTCTCAATCTTCCTGCTGCGGCAGTTCCTGCTCACCATTCCCAATGAGTACCTGGATTCGGCGAAGGTCGACGGCTGCGGTGAACTGCGCACGCTGATCAAGGTGGTGCTGCCGATGGCCAAGCCGGGCATCGCCGCCGTCGCGCTCTTCCAGTTCTTCTACGCCTGGAACGACTACTTCGGCCCGCAGATCTACGCATCGGAGAACCCGGCAGCGTGGACTCTGAGCTACGGCCTGGAGTCGTTCAAGGGCGCGCACCACACGGACTGGAATCTGACCATGGCCGCGACCGTCCTGGTCATGGCCCCCGTGATCCTCGTCTTCTTCTTCGCACAGAAGGCATTCGTCGAGGGCGTCACACTGACCGGAGTGAAGGGCTGATGCACATATGAAGCTCGCAGTCGTGGGTGGCGGATCCACCTACACCCCTGAGTTGATCGATGGCTTCGCCCGGCTGAGGGACACCCTCCCGATCAGTGAACTGGTGCTCATCGACCCAGCGGCCGACCGCCTCGAGCTGGTCGGCGGCCTGGCCCGGCGGATCTTCGCCAAGCAGGGTCACGACGGGAAGATCGTCACCACCTCCGACGTGGACGCGGGCGTCGCGGACGCCGACGCGGTACTGCTGCAACTGCGCGTGGGCGGGCAGGCGGCCCGGAAGCAGGACGAGACCTGGCCGCTGGAGTGCGGCTGCGTCGGGCAGGAGACGACGGGCGCGGGCGGGCTCGCCAAGGCGCTGCGGACCGTCCCGGTCGTTCTCGACATCGCCGAGCGGGTGCGGCGTACCAGCCCTGATGCCTGGATCATCGACTTCACCAACCCGGTGGGCATCGTGACCCGGGCGCTGCTGCAGGCCGGGCACAAGGCCGTCGGGCTGTGCAACGTCGCCATCGGCTTCCAGCGCAAGTTCGCGAAGCTTCTCGAAGTAGCCCCGTCCGACGTCCACCTGAACCATGTGGGCCTCAACCACCTGACGTGGGAGACGGGTGTGCGGCTCGGCGGGTCCGACGGCGTCGATCTGCTGCCGAAGCTGCTGGCCGAGCACGGCGACGCGATCGCGGACGATCTGCGGCTGCCGCGCCAGGTGCTGGACCGGCTCGGTGTCGTCCCCTCGTACTACCTGCGCTACTTCTACGCGCACGACGACGTCGTACGGGAGCTGAGGACCAAGCCGTCGCGGGCCGCCGAGGTCGCTCAGATGGAGAGGCAGCTGCTCGAGATGTACGGCGACCCGGCGCTCGACACCAAGCCGGAGCTGCTCGCCGAGCGCGGCGGCGCCTTCTACTCGGAGGCGGCCGTGGACCTCGCGGCCTCGCTGCTGGGCGGGGGCGGCAGCTCGGTGCAGGTGGTGAACACGTACAACAAGGGCACCCTGTCCTTCCTGCCGGAAGACGCCGTGATCGAGGTGCAGGCGCGCGTCGACGGCAGCGGCGCCACGCCGCTCGCAGTGCCCGAACTCGACCCGCTGTTCGCGGGGTTGATCGCCAATGTGACGGCGTACGAGGACCTGGCGCTGGAGGCCGCTCTGCGCGGCGGCCGCGACCGCGTCTTCAAGGCGCTGCTGTCGCATCCGCTGATCGGGCAGTACGAGTACGCCGAGCCGCTCACCGAGAAGCTGATCGCGCACAACCGGGAGCACCTCGCGTGGGCATGACCGCACGAGGCGTCCTGGCCATCGACGCCGGCAACAGCAAGACCGACGTCGCGGTGGTCGCGGCCGACGGGACCGTCCTCGGCAAGGCTCGCGGCGGGGGGTTCCAGCCGCCGACCGTCGGCATCGAGGCGGCTGTGGACGCCCTGGGCCGTACGGTCGCGGCGGCCGCGACCGCGGCCGGCGTCACTACGGGCGGTGTCGCCACCGTCGGAGTCACGACGGCCGGTGGCACGGCGGGCGGTGTCACGGCGGGCGGTGTCACGGCGGCCGGTGTCACGGCGACCGGTGGCACCTCGCTCTCCGAGCCGTTCGTCGCGCACGTCTCGGCTTGTCTGGCCAACGCCGATCTCCCCGTCGAGGAGCGGGAGTTGGCGGCCGCTGTGCAGGCGCGCGGCTGGGGGCTCACGACCGAGGTGCGCAACGACACGTTCGCCATTCTGCGGGCGGGCGTGGATGAGCCACGGGGCGTCGCGGTGGTGTGCGGCGCGGGCATCAACTGCGTCGGCATGCTGCCGGACGGCCGTACCGCACGCTTCCCCGCGATCGGCCGGCTCTCCGGCGACTGGGGCGGTGGCGCGGGGCTCGCGGAGGAGGCGCTGTGGTTCGCGGCGCGGGCGGAGGACGGACGCGGCGAGCCGACGGCTCTGGCCCGTACGCTGCCCGCGCACTTCGGCCTGGACTCCATGTACGCCCTGATCGAGGCGCTGCACCTGGGGCGGATCCCCGCGGCGCGCAAGCACGAGCTGACGCCGGTCCTGTTCACCACCAGCGCGGAGGGCGATACGGTCGCCCGCTCGGTGGTGCACCGGCTTGCCGAGGAGGTCGTCGCCCTGTCCACGGTGGCGCTGGCGCGGCTGGATCTGCTCGACGAGGAGGTGCCGGTGCTGCTGGGCGGCAGCGTGCTCGCGGCCAGGCACCCGGAACTCGACGAGCACATCGGCAAGCTGCTCGCGGCCAAGGCGCCCAAGGCGGTGATCGAGGTGGTGACGGCACCGCCGGTGCTCGGCGCGGCCCTGCTGGGCATGGACCACATCGGAGCCTCGCCGGGGGACCGCGCCAGGCTGCGCGCGCACTACGCGTAGCCGCTGCGTCTCCGGTCGCCGGACGGGCTGACCTCACGCCCGTCCGGCGGCCGGTCATTCCGCCGCTCCGGCGACCGGTCATGCCCGACATCCGTGCGACGGGGAACCGATCAAGGTGCTGAAGCGTATTCATGGTGGGGAAGAATGGCGGGGGAGACGGGGCCTGACGGATCCTGAATTGCTGCGACAGGACAAGATCCAGTCAATCCTGCTGTGTATGTCGGTCACTGCGGCCATACTGCTGGCCGGGGGACGTCCCCCGGACCCGCCGGGGGCGGAGCCGACGTCAGCGACCGAGGGGGGTCACGTGACATACCCGCCGACTGTGCGCACTGCGCCCCAATCGGCTCCGACGCATGCGCCCGCGCAGCCGCCGGCCACGCCGCCCGCCCACCGCGGCGCGTGGGCCGAGGGCAAGGAGCGGCTGCGCACGGCGGCGACGACCGAGCCGGGGCGGCTGCAGATCATCGGTGCCGTTCTGGCGGCGTTGGTGGTCGCGTTCGGCGCGGTGACGGCGTTCGAGATCTCCGACCGGGCATCCGCGGCCGACGACGTGGTGAGCCGCAGCCAGCCACTGAGCGCGGACGCCGCGTCCATCTACCGCTCGCTGGCCGACGCGGACACGGCGGCCTCCAGTGGCTTCCTGGCCGGGGCCGAGGAGCCCCGCGCTGCCCGCGAGCGGTACCAGAAAGACATCGCGCTCGCGTCCAGACTGCTGGTCAAGGCCGCGGCGAACACCGACAGTTCGAGCGAGTCGGGCCGCCAGATAGCCGCCCTCAACGAGCAGCTCCCCCGCTACACCGGCGTGATCGAGACGGCCCGCTCCTACAACCGGCAGGGCCTGCCCCTCGGCGGCGCGTATCTGCGGTTCGCGAACGAGCAGATGACCCGGGATCTGCTGCCCGCCGCCCAGAAGCTGTACGACGCGGAGACGGCCCGGCTCGACCGGGACGACGACGACGCCCGCTTCTGGCCGGTCTTCTCGCTCGCCGTGGGCGTGGTCGCACTGGCCGCCCTGGTGTGGGCGCAGCGCCGCAACTACCGTCGGACGAACCGGGTGTTCAACCACGGCCTGCTCGCCGCCACCACCGCCGCCACCGTCGTCCTGCTGTGGCTGGCCGTGGGACACACGGTGGCCCGCGCCGAGCTGAACGCCGCAGAAGTGCACGGCCAGAAGTCGCTCAAGGTGCTCAACGACGCGCGGATCAGCTCCCTGAAGGCGCGGGCGAATGAGAACCTGACGCTCGTCGCGCGGGGCGCGGTGCTCACCGACGACGGCAAGAGCGACAAGTACGAAACGGACTACACCGCAGGCATGAAGAAGCTCGGCGACGGGCTGAGCGAGGCGCAGAAGCTCGCCGACGACAAGGAAGGCCGCGCTCCCGTCGAGGCCGCCGTCAAGGGCGTGTCCGAGTGGAAGGTCCGGCACAGCAGCGCCAGCACCACCGACAAGGCCGGTGACTACGAAGGCGCGCTGGACAAGGTCATCGGGCCCAAGGCCTCCACCGGCCAGTCCTTCGACCAGGTGGACGACGCGCTGGCGAAGGCGCTCGCGCACGAGCAGCACGAGTTCACCCGCGCCGCCGAGGACGGGCGCGGCGCGCTGACCGGTCTTCCGGTCGGCGCCGCGGCACTGGCCGTGCTGGGTGCGGCGGGCGCCGTGCTCGGCATCAACCGCAGGCTTTCGGAATACCGGTGAGAGGAGGAGCGATGACGGACCTGAGGACCAGGTTCCGCGGCTGGGGCGGCGTCGCGGGGATGGCCGCTGCCTGTGCGCTGACCGCGGCCGTCACGCTGCTGCCGCTGTCCCACGGCGGCGCGGACGCCCTCGGCTCCGGCCTGGACGGCCAGAGCGCCGCCTCGGTGACGCCCGCCAAGGCCGACAGCTGTACCGAACCGGAGCGCTCCCTGTCACCGTCGGCGGCGAACGGGCCGAACATCGACGCGATCGTGGCACGGGGCAAGCTGATCGTCGGCGTCGACCAGAACAGCTACCGCTGGGGCTACCGCAATCCGGCCACCGGCGGCCTCGAAGGCTTCGACATCGATCTCGCCCGGGCCATCGCCCAGGACATCCTCGGCAAGCCGGACGCCATCATCTTCCGCGCCATCCCGACCAACCAGCGCATACCCGCGCTGAACAACGGCACGGTGGACATCGTCGTCCGCACGATGACGATCAACTGCGCCCGGATCAAGCAGGTCGCCTTCTCCACCGCGTACTTCCAGGCGGGCCAGCAGGTTCTCGCCGCCAAGGGCTCGTCCATCACCGGATACGACAAGTCCCTCGCCGGGAAGAAGATCTGCACCGCGGAGGGTTCGACGGCGTACGACGCGCTGGAGGAGAACTCCTTCGGCGCCACGTTCAAGGACAAGCACGACGGGCAGCCGGGAGACGAGGACGTGCTCACCGTGTCCAACCAGCTGGACTGCCTGGTGCGGCTCCAGCAGGGTCTCGTCGACGCGATCGTGACGGACAACGCCCTCGCGGCCGGCCAGGCGGCGCAGGACCCGGCGGTCGAGCTCAAGGGCGGCAAGCCCTTCACCACCGAGTACTACGGCGTGGCCACCAAACTCGGCAAGAACGACCTGGTGCGCCGGGTGAACAAGGTGCTTGACCAGTACCGCAAGGGCGCCTGGACGGCGGCGTACAACAAATGGCTGGTGGCCGATCTCCCCGGGATAGCCGGGCCGCCGGCGCCGAAGTACCGCGCCGGCTGAGACAACCGGCGCTGAACGACCTGAACAGGCTGAACAGGCTGAACAGGCTGAACGACTAGTCCTGCAAGGAACACAGGAAGAGCAGAGAGGTGATCGATGGGCGCGGCGGGACCCTCCCCCAGCTCCGCGGGGGGACCCCCAGGCCCGGTGATGGACCGGGACGAGGTGGACCGTGCGCTGGCGCGCCTCGGCGCGGAGCACGAGGCGATCGAGACCTCGCTCCTCGCCCTGCAGGACCATGCCGGCCGCAGACTCCTCGAAGGCGCCGAGCTGACGGGCGTCACCAAGGACCGCTGGGCCTCCGCCGACCAGGCGATCAGCCTGCTGTGGGGGTACTTCGACACGTACACCGCCGCCCTGAACGACACCCGTGAGCTGCGCGACAGGCGTCGCTGGCCGAGCCGTGAGGACCTGGTGGAGCTGACCGACCGGCTGCGCGGCCGCAGCGTCACGATCGCCAGCTCCGCCGCCCACACCGCACCCTCGATCACCGGGCCCGCCAAGCTCTCCGAGCAGTTCACGCTCGAAGAGCTGGTCGCCCGGATGAACGAGCTGTACGCAAGCTCGCTGGACATGGTGGTGACGGCCGACTCGGTGTGGTCGGCGCTGCCCGCCCGGATAGATCTGCTCTCCGCCGAGCTGCAGCGCACCCGCTCGCTCGCGCACTCCGTCGGCGTACGGCCCGGGGAGCACCCGGCCGGCGACGAGCTGGAGTCGATCACCCATGAACTGTCCACGCTGCGCGCCCAGGTGATCTCCGACCCGCTCGCCTTCTGGCGGCCCGCGCTCGGCAGTTCGGCGCCCGGTGGCGGCCGCCCCGACACCGACCGCTACGACCGTGCGGCGCGCGCCCTCGAAGACATACGCCGGGAGATCGAGGCGGTGCTCCGGGTTCGGCAGGACTCCGAGGAGCGGCTGATCCGGCTGCGCGACGTGCTGTCGCGCGCCGACCGTACGCTCACCGAGGCGCGGTCGGCGCGCGGCGAGGTGCTGGCGAAGATCGCCGCTTCCGAGGTGCCCGCGGTCAGCGGCCCGTCGACCGCGCTGCAGGAACGGCTCGCCACCGCCGCCGAGTACCGCAGGCACTCGCAGTGGCACCGGCTGTCGCCGCTGCTCGAATCCCTGGAGCGCGAGGCGGAGGACGAGCTGCTGCGCGCCCGTGAGTCTTTGACGGCCGTCACCGCCCCGCTCGCGGTCCGCGCCGAGCTGCGCGGCCGTCTCGACGCGTACAAGGCGAAAGTGGCCAGGCACGGGATGGCGGAGGATCCGCTGCTGATCGAGCGGTACGACGCGGCCCGCCGGATGCTGTGGAGCGCACCATGCGATCTGCGCGTCGCCGAACAGGCGGTGCTGCGTTATCAGCACGCCGCCGCCGAAGTCCTTGTCCCGAGACAGCAGGGACCGTCCGGGCCCAATGACCGCAGGGGGGATTCGTGAGCGAGAACAAGAACTGCCAGCGCCCCGGCTGTGAGGGCTCGTACGAGGACTTCGGCGGCGGTGAGCTGTACTGCGACACATGCGGCCTCGCGCCCGTCGTCGCGTCCAACGGGATGGTGTCCTCGCCGCCCACCGGCATCACGGGCGGCGGCCGGGACTCCGGCTCCGCGCGGAGCAGTTCGCGCTCCTCGCGGGCCTCGTCGCGTTCGTCGACGTCGCGCCGTTCCGTGTCCGGGCGGCTTTCGCGCTCGCTGTCCGGGAGCGCCTCGTCCCGGTCGGTCTCGGTGCGCAGCTCCGGCAGCTCCACGAGCGGGTCAGGCCGCAACCGGCTGGGCGCCGGCCTGGTCTCCGTGCCGGACGTGCCGCGCCCCGAGCCGCGTACCGCGGTGATGGAGAACCCTGAGGTCCCCGAGCGCAAGCGGTTCTGTTCGCGCTCCGACTGCGGTGCCCCGGTGGGGCGTTCTCGCGGGGAGCGTCCGGGGCGTACGGAAGGGTTCTGCACCAAGTGCGGCCACCCGTACTCCTTCGTGCCGAAGCTCACCGGCGGCGACATCGTGCACGGGCAGTACGAAGTGGTGGGCTGCCTCGCCCACGGCGGCCTGGGCTGGGTCTATCTGGCGGTGGACCGCGCGGTCTCCGACCGGTGGGTGGTGCTCAAGGGCCTGCTGGACACGGGCGACCAGGACGCGATGGCCGCGGCGATCTCGGAGCGGCGCTTCCTCGCGGAGATCGAGCACTCCAACATCGTCCGCATCTACAACTTCGTGGAGCATCTCGACCAGCGCACCGGCTCGCTCGACGGCTACATCGTCATGGAGTACGTCGGCGGCAAGTCGCTGAAGGAGATCGCCAACGAACGGCGCAACCGGGCGGGCAAGCGCGATCCGCTGCCGGTCGAGCAGGCATGTGCGTACGGCATCGAGGCGCTGGAGGCGCTCGGACATCTGCACAGCAGGAACCTGCTGTACTGCGACTTCAAGGTGGACAACGCCATCCAGCAGCAGGACCAGCTCAAGCTCATCGACATGGGCGCGGTCCGCAGGATGGACGACGACGAGTCCGCGATCTACGGCACGGTCGGGTACCAGGCCCCGGAGGTCGGCGAGGTCGGCCCTTCGGTCGCCTCCGACCTGTACACCGTCGCGCGCACGCTGGCCGTGCTGACCTTCGACTTCCAGGGCTACACGAATGTGTTCGTGGACTCCCTGCCGGACCCGGAGAACATCGGCGTCTTCCAGACGTACGAGTCCTTCTACCGGCTGCTGGTACGGGCGACGGACCCGGATCCGGCGCGGCGGTTCGCCTCTGCGCAGGAGATGGCGGAGCAGCTGACGGGGGTGCTCAGAGAGGTCGTCGCGATCCAGACGGGCCGCCCGCGGCCTGCGCTGTCGACGCTGTTCGGACCTGAACTGCGGGTCACGGACACGCAGTTGTTCGCGGAGCTGACGGAGGACGTCTCGCAGCTGGGCGGGCGTGCGTCGGCGCCCTCGGGCCGCGGCCGCGGCAAGCTCCCCGCGGCGGCAAACAGCTCGGCCGCGGTGGGCGGCGGTCCTGTTGTGAGCGGCCCTGCGGTGAGCGCCCCGGGGGTGGGCGGCCCGGGGGTGGGCGGCGGTTCGGCCGCGCAGCCCTGGGGCGCCGGGACTGTGCCCGGCGGAGCCGGGAACGCGGGCGGCACGCCGGTGCCGGGGTCGGTTCCGGGGACGGTTCCGGGACAACTGGCCGCCGGAGGCACCGGCTACCCCGGCGGCGGATCGGCCAATGCCTACGCCGCACCGATCCCCGCGCCCCGCTCCGCCGGTCTCGCCTCCCCTCCCCCGAACCTCGCCCTCGCCCCGCACCTCGCCGTGCTCGACGCCCGGGCGACCTCACTCGCCCTGCCCGTGCCGCGTGTCGACCCGGGCGACCCCAACGCCGGATTCCTCGCCGGCCTGATGGCTTCCGCGCCCGCCGAGCTCATCGCCGCTCTGCACTCCGCGTCCGCGGCCTCCCCGGAGACCCGGCTGCGCGAGCTGCGCGCCCGCCTGGAGATGGGTGAACTGGACTCCGCCACCAGGGCTCTCGCCACCCTGGAGAGCGAGGACGCCGACGACTGGCGGGTCGTCTGGTACCGAGGCCTCACCTCGCTGGTGACCGGGGACAACGAGGTCGCGGCGCTCTCCTTCGACGCGATCTACGACGCGTTCCCCGGCGAGCCCGCACCCAAGCTGGCACTCGGCGTCTGCGCCGAGGTGCTCGGCCAGCTGGACAACGCCGCGGAGTACTACCGCCTGGTGTGGACGACCGACCCGAGCTATGTCAGCGCCGCGTTCGGCCTGGCCCGGGTGCAGCTCGCGGCGGGCGACCGGCCCGGCGCCGTACGGACTCTGGAGTCGGTGCCGGAGTCGTCCATCCACTACACGGCCGCGCGGGTGGCTGCCGTACGGGCGAGGCTGCGGCGACGCGCCGCGCACGACCCGCTGATCGACGACCTGTCGGCGGCCGCCGCGCAGGTGGACGCCCTGCAGGACTTCGGTCTGGACGCGGTGCGCCGCGCGCAGTTGTCCACAGAAGTACTCGGCACGGCCCTCGACTGGGTACTCTCCGGTAGTCCCGGAGCCCCGCCGTCCGGACAGAGAGTGCTGCTCGGCAACGAACTGGACGAGCGCGGCCTGCGCTTCGGACTGGAACGCTCCTACCGGGTGCTCGCCCGGCTCGCCCAGCGCGGCGAGGAGCGGATAGACCTGGTGGAGCGGGCGAACCGCTTCCGCCCCAGGACGTGGGTGTGATTGATGGCCTCGCAGATGCACCAGCCGGCCGCCGGGTCGACGTGCCCAAGTTGCGCCGAGCCGCTGGAGACGGGTGACCTTTTCTGCGGTGCGTGCGGATACGACCTTTCCGTCGTGCCCGCGCCGCCGGACGACCACCCGACCATTGCCATCGGCACGCCCGTCGAGTGGCCGTCGGCCACCGGAAGGACGGACAGCTCGGGCGCGCCCGCGCCGGCGCATCTGCCCGGAGATCTGCCGGGCAGGGACTCGGGCGGCGGCCTGCTGCCCGCCGCGGCCGTGCGCTACGACGATCCGCCCTCCTCACCGCCCCCCTCGCCCCCGGCTCCGCCCAATGCCTCCTCCAGCGGCGACTTCGAGCTGCCCGCGCCCGAGGCGGGCACCGCCGTCGCCGCCGACCCGCGCGCCGCGGACCCGATCGCACCCCCGTCCGGCACCAAGCTCTGTGTGGCCTGCCGGGCCGGCCATGTCGACCCCGACGGCTACTGCGAGAACTGCGGCCACGCCCAGCCCCGCGAGCGCGACCACATGGAGCAGGAGCTCGGCTCGGTAGCCGCCGTCAGCGACCGCGGGCTGCGCCACCACCGCAACGAGGACTCGTTCGCGGTGTCGTCCACAGCCCTGCCCGACGGCTCGCCCGCCGTCGTCGCGATCGTCTGCGACGGGGTGTCGTCGGCGACCCGCCCCGACGAGGCCTCCGAGGCCGCCGCGAGCGCCGCCAATGAGCTGCTGCTCCAGACGCTGCCACGCGGCACCCACCCCCAGCAGGCCATGCACGAGGCGATCGTCGCGGCCTCCGAGGCGGTCAACTCCCTCGCCAGGGACTCCGGTCAGGGCGAGGCGATGGAGCACGACCCGCACCACCACCAGAACGCGCCGGCCTGCACCATCGTCGGCGCCGTGGCGGCCGGTGGCCTGCTGGTCGTCGGCTGGGTCGGCGACAGCCGCGCCTACTGGGTACCGGACGATCGCAGCGGCCCGCCCGCCCGGCTCACCGAGGACGACTCCTGGGCCGCCCAGATGGTGGCGGCCGGCCTGATGAGCGAGGCGGAGGCGTACGCGGACGATCGTGCCCACGCCATCACGGGCTGGCTCGGGGCCGACGCGTACGAACTGGAGCCGCACACCGCCTCGTTCAAACCGGACCGTTCCGGCGTGGTCGTGGTCTGCACGGACGGCCTGTGGAACTATGCGGAGGCCGCCGAGGACATGGCCCAGGCGATCCCGGTCGATGCGGCGGGCCGCCCGCTGCACAGCGCGCAGGTTCTGGTCGGCCACGCACTCGACGGCGGGGGCCACGACAACGTAACAGTGGCGGTGCTGCCGTTCGCCGTGCCGCAGCAAGGGGCAGGATCGGCCTACAACAGGGCTTGAGCCCCCTTATGTCCGCCGAGTGGCTGCTTGTTGCCGCTTGTCACCGCCCGTTGCCGCCTGCTGCCGCTTGCGGACCTTCGTGTCGTTTCTCTGCCCGAGTGGAGCCCCAAGGAGCCGATCACATGGCCAATTTCTCCAAGTCACAGGTACCGCAGTTCTCCGTCGAGGTGTATCAGAACGAGTATCTGCCGGAGGGCGGCCGCGAGGTGAACGCGATCGTCACCGTCACCTCCACCGGAGGCGGCACCAGCGGCGGGACCCCGCTCGCGGGCGCTTCGCGCTCCCCCGCGTACATACCGGGACAGGCGCCGAGCGCCGCCGTTGTGATCATGGTCGACTGCTCCGGCTCGATGGACTATCCGCCGACCAAGATGCGCAATGCCCGTGATGCCACGGCCGCCGCCATCGAAACGCTGCGCGACGGCGTCTCCTTCGCGGTGATCGCGGGCACGCATGTGGCGAACGAGGTCTACCCGGGCGGCGGTCGGCTCGCGGTCGCCGATCCGCAGACGCGGGGTCAGGCCAAGGAGGCACTGCGGCGGCTCACCGCGGGCGGCGGCACCGCGATCGGCACCTGGCTCCGCCTCGCCGACCGGCTGCTCGCAAGCTCCGATGCCGGCATCCGGCACGGCATCCTGCTCACCGACGGCCGTAACGAGCACGAGTCGCCGGAGGATCTGCAGGCCACCCTCGAAGCCGGCGCGGGCCGCTTCACCTGCGACGCCCGCGGCGTCGGCACCGACTGGGAGGTCAAGGAGGTCACCGGCATCGCCTCCGCGCTGCTCGGCACGGCGGACATCGTCGCGAACCCGGCCGAACTGGCCGCGGACTTCACCAGCATGATGGAGAACGCGATGGGCAAGGAGGTCGCGGATGTGGCGCTGCGGCTGTGGACGCCCGTCGGCGTGGAGATCAAGTTCGTCAAACAAGTGGCGCCGACGGTCGAGGAGTTGACCGGACGGCGTACGGAAGCGGGCCCGCGGGCCGGCGACTATCCGACCGGCTCCTGGGGCGACGAGTCCCGCGACTACCACGTGTGCGTGCAGGTCCCGGAGGCCGGGATCGGCCAGGAGATGCTGGCCGCCCGGGTCTCGTTGATCATCCCGGCCGCGGACGGCGGGGCTCCGCAGGTGCTGTCACAGGGTCTCGTACGGGCGGTGTGGACAGACGACATGGTGGCGTCCACCTCGATCAACCCGCAGGTCGCGCACTACACGGGCCAGGCCGAACTTGCGCAAGTCATCCAACAGGGGCTCGATGCCCGCAAGTCGGGCGATTACGACGGCGCGACCGCGAAGCTCGGCCGTGCCGTGCAGCTCGCGGCGGACTCCGGCAACGAGGACACAGCGAAACTGCTTTCGAAGGTGGTGGACGTCGTCGATGCCGCGACAGGTACTGTGCGACTGAAGGCGAAGGTCGCGGAGGCTGACGAGATGACCCTCGAAACGCGCTCCACCAAGACGGTTCGCGTGAAGAAGTAGCCGGTACTGACGCCGACAGAAACGCCGACGGCAACACCGAAGTGAAACGGCCCTCGGGCCGGACGAGGAGAGGGGGAAGCGCCGACATGCCGACCTGCCCGAACGGACACCAGTCGGGTTCCGACGACTGGTGCGAGGTCTGCGGCCACCGCATGGCCGGTCCTGGCGCTCCCGCGGGTGCCGTTCCGCCGCCTCCCCCGCCGCCGGCCTACGGCTACCCGGGTCCCGGCGACCCGAACGCCACCGCCCAGGCCGAGCTCTGCCCGCAGTGCCGCACCCCGCGCGAGGCCATGGCCCCGTTCTGCGAGGAGTGCCGGTACAACTTCCTCACGCACACGGCAACGTCGTACACCCCGGTGGCCCCGCCCCAGCAGCAGCCGGCCGGGCTGAACCTCCCGCCGGGCTTCCAGTCGCAGCCTGCGCCCGCCCCTGCACCGCCGCCTCCTGCGCCGCAGCCTCCTCTCCCGCAGCAGCACGATCCGTACGAGTACCAGAGCTCGCGGCCGTCGCAGATGAACCGGCCGGCCGAACCGCTGACGAACGACCCGTCGGCGCAGCAGCCGCCGCAGGCGTTCCAGCAGCCGGGGCCGCCGCCTCCGCCGTCCTTCCAGCACCCGCAGCCGAGCCAGCAGGGCCCGCCCCCGCCGTCTTTCCAGCAGCAGCCGGCGCCGCCCGTGCCGCAGCAGCCCCAGCAGACGGGCGGCGGGGACGACTGGATGCTGCCCCCGCCCTCGCAGGCGCCGCAGCAGCCACAGGCCCCCCAGCTACCTCAGCCCCAGGCGCCCCAGCAGCCGCACGCGCCGCAGGCGTTCCAGCAGCAGATGCCGCAGCAGTACGCCCAGCAGCCCGGTCCGCAGTCCGGTCCACAGCTGGGTTCGCAGCAGGGGCAGTCGGGTCCACAGCAGCCGCCCCAGTACCAGCCCCAGCCCCAGGCCCCCGCGGGCTGGACGGCCGTCATAGCGCCCGACCGTGAGTACTTCCTCGCGATGATGCAGCGCAGCGGCCCCGATGCCAGCGGCCTCAACCTGCCCGCGTACTCCCCCGAGCAGCACCTCCCGCTCGCCGGCAACCAGATCACGATCGGCCGCCGCCGGCACTCCACCGGCGAGTCCCCCGACATCGACCTGTCCGTCCCGCCGGAAGACCCGGGAGTCTCGCACCAGCACGCGGTGCTGGTCCAGCAGCCCGACGGCTCCTGGGCCGTCGTCGACCAGAACTCCACCAACGGCACCACGCTCAACGGCGCCGAGGATCCGATCCAGCCCTATGTGCCGATCCCGCTGAACGACGGCGACCGGGTTCACGTCGGCGCCTGGACCACCATCACCGTCCGCCGCGGCTAGCCCTGCCGCCGTAAGACACTCCGCAAGACACTCCGCCGAGAACAGCCGGCTGAAACGGTCAGCTGGACGGACGCCCGAGCGGCCAGGCGTACGGCCCCTCGGGGTCGTCCAGCCAGGCCCACTGGTGCTGTCCGCTGACCGTGATCCCGAACCGGTCCCGCTGCGGGCGCCGCTCGCGCTCCCACAGCGAGAGCGCCTCGTGCGGATCGAGGCTGCCGGCGGTCAGCGTCAGCAAGAAGCGGAAGAGATCGTTCTCGACCGCGCGCCTCGGCAGCCCCCCGCCGTGCCCCACCGGAGCAAGCCCGCCGCCGCGCAGCGGCACGAAGTACGCGGACGTCCGCAGGAAATGCCCCTCCGCGATCCGGCCACGGCTGTCGTCGCGCACCCGCAACGCGATGAGCCCGGTGGAGAGCGGGGCCAGGATCCGCGCTCCCGGCCGGCACTGCGGCAGCCAGTCGAACGGCAGGGACGTCAGCGTGCAGGTCGCGATGATGCGGTCGAAGGGCGCGCGCTCCCGACAGCCACGCGCCCCGTCGCCGGTGATCACAGCCGGGTGGTAGCCCGCGGCCGCCAGATGCGTTCGCGCGGACTCGGTGATCTCAGGGTCCACGTCGACGGTCGTCACCAGCTCGTCGCCGAGCCGGTGTGCGAGCAGAGCCGCGTTGTAGCCGGTGCCCGCGCCGATCTCGAGGACGCTGTGCCCCTCCCGTACCTCCAGCTCCTCGAGCATCCTGGCCATCAGCGAGGGCTGGCTGCTGGAGGAGATCAGTTCGCCGTCGCGCACCCGGGTGGCGAGCGGCCCGTCCGTATATGCGCCTCTCAGCCACTGGCTCCGCCGCACGGGATCGGGGTCCTCGCACCACAGACGCTCGTACGCGCCGCCCCGGCCCACGAAGTAGTACGGCACGAACAGATGCCGCGGCACCTCCTCGAACGCCGCCCGCCAGGCCGGATCGGTCAGCCCGCCATCGGCCACGATCGCCCGCACCAACGACTGCCGCGCCTCGGCGGCCGGGTCTGCATACTGCTCCAGGTCCACACCCATGCATCCACTGTCCTGCGGCGCCGCGCCTGAGGCGAGCACCCGATCGTGGGTGGTCCTAGGGCCTGGGTCCTCGGCCGGTGAGTCTGAGACGATGGTCAGGTGAATGAGATTCCGCGCGGCACGCTTCAGGAGCAGACCTTCTACGAACAGGTCGGCGGCGATGAGACCTTCCGGCGCCTCGTCCACCGCTTCTACCAGGGCGTCTCCGAGGATCCGGTGCTGCGGCCGATGTACCCGGAGGAGGACCTGGGTCCCGCCGAGGAGCGGCTCACGCTGTTCCTGATCCAGTACTGGGGCGGGCCCCGCACCTACAGCGACAACCGCGGCCACCCGCGGCTGCGGATGCGCCACGCGCCGTTCACCGTCGACCGGGCCGCGCACGACGCCTGGCTGAAGCACATGCGTACCGCCGTCGACGAGCTGGGCCTGTCCGAGGAGCACGAGCGGACGCTCTGGAACTACCTCACGTACGCCGCGGCCTCCATGCTGAACACGGCGGACTGATCAGCACCGGCACCTGAGGGAGCCGCCCGGTCACTTGCGGGCGAGGCTCGACCGGGGTCAGCGCGGCCCGGTGGGGGTGACGCTCAGTCCGCCGAGGCCGTCTTTGCGTACGACGATCGACCCGAAGGGCGTACGCAGTCTGAGCCACGAGCCCGTGGACAGCAGCGCGACCGGGACTCCGGGACGCAGAAAGCCGAGCGACTGGGCGGCGTGCACGGCTCGAAGCGGCAGCCCGGTTCCGCCGACGGTGCGCGACCATATCTCACGCCCGATGCGGTCCCGCTCGGCGCGTGTACGCCGCTCGGCGGGCAACTGCTCGTCGCGGGTACGGAATTCAGTCACGGCTGCGGCCACCGCGCCCCGCATCGCGGTCACTTCGGGCAGCCCGGGCAGCTCCCGCCAGCCGCCGCGCGGCGGCAGCACGCCGGCCCACGGCGGCCCGGTGACGGCGGCGGGCACGGTGAACTCCGCCCCGCCGAGGGACTCCAGCAGCTCACCGGCGGAGACGGTGACATCCAGCTCGACTCGGTCACTGAGCCGTGCCGTACGGATCGCGAGCACCTCGAAGGAGGGCGGACGCCCGAAAACGGCGAGCGCGCCGCCGCCGGCCTGAAGCCGGACGGCGGCGGCGCGGTCGTAATGGATCAGCCGGGAGAGGAAGGCTGTGAGATCTTCAGCCTCCCCCGCGTCGGCGAAGTGCAGAGTCTGCACGGGCACGCTCATGCCGCGAGAACACCCTCGTCGGCGTCGGCCTTTTCGTCAGCGTCGGCAGCGTCGTTGGCGTCGTCGAGGTAGTGCTGAAGGAAGGACTTCTCCTCCGCGCTGATCCGGCGCGGGCGCCCGGCGCTCAGGTCGTACGGCACGACGATGGTCGAGGCTCGGACATACACCTGTGAGGCCCCTTCCGCGTCCTTGACCTCGTATGCGATGGTCAGCGACGCCGCGCCTATCTTCGTCACCCACGACTCGACGATCACCGGCTCGTGCCGGTGGACCAGCGGCCGCTTGTAGTCGATCTCGTGCCGGGCCACGACGGACCCGCCGGCGAACGACGGGGAACCGTCCCCGGGCGCCAGCCGGAACATGAAGTCAATGCGCGCCTCTTCCAGATACCGCAGGAAGACGACGTTGTTGACGTGCCCGAAGGCATCCATGTCCGACCAGCGAAGGGGACAGCGGTAAATGTGCCGGGCCATCTATGAACCTCAGCCCCGGGTCAGCTTCTTGTACGTCGCACGGTGCGGACGGGCGGCGTCCGGGCCGAGCCGCTCGACCTTGTTCTTCTCGTACGAGTCGAAGTTGCCCTCGAACCAGAACCACTTGGAGTCGCCCTCGTACGCCAGGATGTGCGTGGCGACGCGGTCGAGGAACCAGCGGTCGTGGGAGACGACCACGGCCGCACCGGGGAACTCGAGCAGGGCGTTCTCCAGGGAGGAGAGCGTCTCGACGTCGAGGTCGTTGGTGGGCTCGTCGAGGAGCAGCAGGTTGCCGCCCTGCTTCAGGGTCAGCGCCAGGTTGAGGCGGTTGCGCTCACCGCCGGACAGCACGCCGGCCGGCTTCTGCTGGTCCGGGCCCTTGAAGCCGAACGCCGAGACATAGGCGCGGGACGGCATCTCGACCTGGCCGACATTGATGTAGTCCAGCTCGTCGGAGACGACGGCCCACAGGGACTTCTTGGGGTCGATGTTGGCGCGGTTCTGGTCGACGTAGCTGATCTTGACCGTATCGCCAACCTTGATCACACCGGAGTCGGGCTCTTCCAGTCCCTGGATCATCTTGAACAGCGTGGTCTTGCCCGCGCCGTTCGGGCCGATGACGCCGACGATGCCGTTGCGCGGCAGCGTGAAGCTCAGGTCGTCGATGAGGACCTTGTCGCCGAAGGCCTTGGAGAGCTTCTCGACCTCGACGACGACACTGCCGAGCCGCGGGCCCGGCGGGATCTGGATCTCCTCGAAGTCCAGCTTCCGCATCTTGTCGGCCTCGGCCGCCATCTCCTCGTAACGGGCCAGACGGGCCTTGGACTTGGCCTGCCGCCCCTTCGCGTTGGAGCGGACCCACTCGAGCTCTTCCTTCAAACGCTTCTGGCGCTTGGCGTCCTTGGCACCCTCGACCTTGAGACGGGAGGACTTGTTCTCCAGGTAGGTGGAGTAGTTGCCCTCGTAGGGGTGGGCGCGGCCGCGGTCGAGCTCCAGGATCCACTCGGCGACGTTGTCGAGGAAGTACCGGTCGTGGGTGATGGCGACGACGGTGCCGGAGTACTTGGCGAGGTGCGCCTCCAGCCACTGCACGGACTCGGCGTCCAGGTGGTTGGTGGGCTCGTCGAGGAGGAGCAGGTCGGGGGCTTCGAGCAGCAGCTTGCACAGGGCGACGCGGCGCTTCTCGCCACCGGAGAGGGTGGTGACGGCCCAGTCGCCGGGCGGGCAGCCGAGCGCGTCCATGGCCTGCTCGAGCTGAGCGTCCAGGTCCCAGGCGTTGGAGTGGTCGAGATCCTCCTGGAGCTTGCCCATCTCTTCCATCAGGGCGTCGGTGTACTCGGTCGCCATCTGCTCGGCGATCTCGTTGAACCGGTCGAGCTTGCCCTTGACCTCGGAGACGCCGAGCTGGACGTTCTCCAGCACGGTCTTCGACTCGTCCAGCGGCGGCTCCTGCAGCAGGATGCCGACGGTGTAGCCGGGCGAGAGGAAGGCGTCGCCGTTGGAGGGCTGCTCCAGACCAGCCATGATCTTCAGCACGGTGGACTTACCGGCGCCGTTGGGGCCGACCACACCGATCTTCGCACCGGGCAGGAAGCTCAGCGTCACGTCATCGAGGATGACCTTGTCGCCGTGCGCCTTGCGCGTCTTGCGCATCGTGTAGATGTACTCAGCCAAGAGAAACCGTCCGGCAAGAAGTGGGTGGGCAGAGATACACCCCATCTTGCCGTACGTCCATCCCCCGAAGGAAATGAGTACGGCCAGCGGCTCTGATCTGGGCTGCATTCGGTGGGCGTGCACGCCGGTCCTGTCGTCGTTGGTCGTTGTCGGTCACCCTTGGCGGCCCTCCGACGGCCCACAGACGGCCCCGCGCTCGAACACGTTCCGGCTGGCCAGCGTCCTAGCGGGAGCGTGAGCGGGCCACTGGAGATGCGGATACGCCCGTATCTGACCTCGCGTGCGCGTGAGCCCGGTCACCCCGTCAGGGGAGTGCTCTGTCGCGTCGCGCCCAGGCGACCATGGCCTCGAACACGTGTCCGAAAAAATGCCTCGCCTGGAGCGCCTGCACAGCGTCCGCGAATGGCTCGTCTGGCAGCTGCGCCGCACCGACGAAACCATCGCTGAGCTGGAGCACGCGGCCCGCAACGACGGCTTCGATTCAAGGCGAGGTCGTCGGCGGGAGCACATGCAAGCCCAGTTCCCGGTAGACATCCTCGGGAGGCTTGACGGACACCCGCCACGCGAGGTCTTCGAAGTACGGCATGACATGGCGCCTGCGCGCCTCGCGCTCCAGGTACACATATGGTGCCAGCACCGTCCAGGCCCGCAGCAGGCTTCTCCCGTAGGACCCGATGATCAGGGATTCGTCGACGATGCCGTGCGCGACCAGCTTGCCGAGGTGGTTGTAGAAGAGACCCACGCGCTGAACGTACTTCTTGGGGCCCTGCGGGAGATCCATATAGGGCACCGGCGGCTGGTGCTCGGTTGCCAGTCGGTACAGCACGTATTCGACCGCCTGCAGGTAGTCGTCCCCCCTCGTGTCCTTGAATCCCTCCAGGATCATCGCCAGCACATTCGCGTTCCTGGATGACAGAAGCTGCCTCCGGGCCAGCATCGCCGAGATCACCAGCGCGAGCACCGAGACCAAAAGCGTCACCACGCTCAGGACCACCGCAATCACCCCACTCCGCTGTGCGGCGGTGGTGCTGTCCACGCCGCGTGGTCAGGCCCTACGGAAGTAGGTCCCCCAAAGTTGCGCGCGTCGCCTCCACATCCGGTCTTCGGATCAACGTTCTGCGACACCGCATGCAGATACGTCCGGGGCGGTCGCCTCTCACCACAAGACCGCGACCGCCCGGCTCTCCGCCCCTTCGGCAGGAACAGGAGAAACCCCAGCATGACCCAACCCAACCTCCTCCGGCGAGCGGACGGCCGCCCTCGCCCGTCAGCGCTCAATGTCTACTCCTGCTCCGGTGTTCCCGACACCTGGAGCGGCTCGCGCACCTCATCTGCACGGGGGAGAGCGAGCGGTACACACTTGCCACGGCTCCCCGTCCTGCCAGGACAAGCAGACGGGCCAAGATCCGCAGTTGGGCGGCTGCAGGACCGCCGGGCTCGGCTACACGCCTGCCCGTACATCGGTTCCCGCCCGCTGCCTCGTTCAAGCCTGAGCACCTCCGGGGCTGGAGCCGTGAGCTCAAGACGGCTGTCTCGTCAGCGACTTACCGGCGGAACATCTTCGAGAGCGTCCGTTCACAGCGGCCGGGGGGGGGATGCATGGAGAGTGGGATGATCGCGCTGTTCGGTGCGGTTGTCGGCGTAACGGGAACCTCGTTTGCACCTGTTGTCTCCCAGCGGCTCGTTGCACGGGTGCAGAGAAAGCAGTTCGAACGACAGCAGCGGATCACGCATGACCAATGGCTGCGCGACGAGAACCGCGCCGAGACGTCACCCGAAGCCGCGCACGACGAACTGGAGGCAGCGCGACATGCGCACAACGCTGCGTACGCCGAGGCGCAGATGGTCGCATCTGTCGCGGTGTCAGGAGTCCATCCGCCTAGGCTCCGGAGGCGGGCCTGGCCGGGGCAGATCGGTGGGACCGCGGCCGAGACGGGGCGCACGCAACGGCCCCGGTGCGTGCTTCGCACCGGGGCCGTCGTCAGCGCAGTGTCACGCCGTGTTTACGCGTGGTCACTGCCGCCTGTCACTACTCGCCGGCCGTCGCCCTCTTCTTACGGAGGAGGAAGACCGCGCCGCCGCCGAGCACGACGAGCGCGATCGCGATGCCCGCGATCATCGGGGTGGCGCTGGAGCTGCCCGTCTCGGCGAGGTCGCCGCCCCCGGAACCCGAGGACGTGCCGCCGGCCGAGGCCGGGCTGGGCTGGGACGAGGGGGTGTCCGTGCCCGGGGTCGGGGTGCCGGTGGTCTTGCAGTCCAGCACACCCTTGAAGGTCTTCGTGAAGCCCTCGGGCCCAGTGATCGTGAAGTCGTACGCCTGGTCCTCGGCGACCGGAACGGTGACCGTCCTGGACTCCCCGGCCGGGATCGTGTGCTTCAGGCCCACTAGCTCGAAGGTGAACGGAGCGTCGCCCTTGTTCTCCGCGGTGATGTCCACGCCGCCCTTGGCGCAGTTCTTCTTCGCCGAGAGCGCCGGTATCGCGCCCGTCTTGGCCCAGGTGGCCGTCGCGTTCGCGGAGACCGTGGACTCGCTGGAACCGGCCAGGATCTGGGTCTGGCTCTTGGTCACTCCGGCGAACGCCCGGCCGACCGGCACGGAGGTCGTCGCCTGCGCGGTCAGCGTCGCCGAACCGTCCGCGGCACCGGCCGGCACGTCGAAGTACAGCTGAGTGCCGTCGACGGCGGAGGTGACGGGCTTGCCGGTCTTGTCGGTGACCTTGATCCCGCTGGCGGCCGCGTCGGCCGGCGGGGCCACGGAGACCTGCCCGGCGTCCGTGCGGACCGTCACGGGACCGAGCCGCCCGCCCGCCTTGCCGGAGACCGCGTTCGGCTCCAGGCTGAGCGAGGCCTTCGGCTCCGCCACGTTCTCGGCCTTCGACTCCAGCCAGTCCGCGAGCTTCTCCGCCGCGGGGTCGAGCGCCTCGACGTCCGCCTTGTCCGAGTAGCGCCAGATGGCGACCTGAGTGCCGGCCGCCGCGGTGCGCTCGGAGAGCGGGCCGCTGTCCGCGTCCTTGGCCAGCGCCCCCAGATCGTCGACCTGCGGGTAGGAGTGCTGCAGGATCCAGCGGATCTTGCCCGCGTTCTCGTTGCCGCCCAGCGACGTCTGGTTCCAGGGGGTCTCCAGGTACTTCGCCTGGTCCTGGGTCGGGTTGTTGATGTCGATGCAGTACGTCTTCAGCCGACCGCCGCCGTCGACGGTCATCTCGAAGAGCCCGGCGGGTATTTCGCGATTCTTGCCGTCTGCGCGAAGCACGGCACGGTCATAGGTCTTCAGCCCGTCGAGAGTGGCGACCGCGCCACCCTGGTGCTGGACACCGTCGTCGGCGGCTGCCGCGCCCGCGCCGGCCATGGAGCCGCCCGCGATGAGGCCCGACATCAAAGCCGCGGCAGTAAGACGACGAGCAGCGCCCCGCCTGCGTCCAACTGACGCAGAGAACAAAGCAAACACAGAATTCCCCTCCGAGCGAGGTCCTTGATTCGCGAATGAGCACGTGTTCACGTCGGATCAGGTGCGCATGTGACGCGTGGGGGGAGTGCCTCGCCTGCAGACTCAAGTGCCCCGTGAGTACGCCGAAATCCTAAGGACACCGCGCGCCCCAGTCCCCCGTCGTACCGTCATACAACCATTCCGACTCGGAATCGTTATCGATGCTCGTCCGGACGCGGCCGTATCTCCGCTGCTGAATCGACAAATCCACCCAACTCCAGGTCAGGGCACAGGTGTCGGCGTCGTCGGCCCCTCCTGGGGCGTGGGACGGTGCGTCAGATTCGGCTCCGCCTTCACCACCCGCCTGAATGCCGCCGTCCCTCGCGTCAGATCGTGTCCCACCGCCACCGCGTCGATCTCGGCGAACGTCCTGCGCTGCCCGTCCCGCTCCTCCTCGCGCACCTTCAACCGCCCGTGGACGAGAAGAGGTTCACCGACGGAGACCGACCCGGCCAGATTTATGGCGAGAGACCGCCAGGCGAAGACCGTGTAGAAGCTGGTGTGTCCGTCCGTCCAGCTGCCGCTCTGCCGGTCGTACCGCCTCGGTGTCACCGCGAAACGGAATCGAGCCATCCCTCCGGCCGCCGATTCCCGGTACTCAACATTCGTGGCGACATTGCCCACCACCGTCACCATCGTGTCGTTCACGACGGCCACCTCCCCGTCCGGTCACTTGGCCCGGTCTGTCCTGACCGATCTCCATGCTGGACCGGACGGAAGGATCCCGCCGACGCCTGTGGACCACCGCACCGTTGTGGAAAACCCCGTCACCCCAGAAGCCGGACCGTCCCGCCCCCACCCACCCCCGAACCGCCTGCGGCCCTGCCGGCCCCCGCCTTCCCCGACACGGTCGCGTACTGCTCCCGCACCTCCCGGTAGCGCATGAGCTCCCCGGCGATCGGGTCGAGCACCTTCGCCCGCCCGCACCCGGCGGCCGCCTCACGCAGCCGCCGCTGCGCGTCCTGCCCGTACCGCCGCGCGGGCCCCCGTACAGCCCCCGCGCACGCCCACTCCACCAGCGGCCCGCCCACGATCCCGGCGAGCATCAGCATCACCGGCGGCAGCAGCCCCGGGTCCAGCACGCCGATGATCTGGCCCACCAGCCACAGTCCCCCGAAGATCTGAACCAGCGTCATCAACGCCTGCGCCAGCACCGCGGCCGGCCACCACGCGGGCCGCAGCGGCCTCCCGTTCGTCGCCGCCGCCTCACGCACGGCCAGCTCGTCCAGAGCCTCCGGCAGCCCCTCGGCCCCGCGCACCGCCGCCTCGCGCACCGCCTGCGCCCACGGCACGGGCAGCCCGGCCGCAGCCTCGTCCGCGACCGTACGCACCGCCTGCTCGACCCGCTGCCGTGCCGTGAGCTCGTCCTCCGCCGGCGTCGCGGGCTCCGGCAGCCCGCCCGGCATACGGGTGCGCTCGTACCAGCGCCAAAGCCGCAGCCACGGCGTCCCGCACGCCCGGCTGGCGTTCCTGCGCCACTCGCGCTCCGCCGCCTCACCGGCCGCATTCGCGCCGATCGCCTCCGCCAGCCGGGCCGCGAAGTCCTCGCGCGAGCGTTCATGGAGGCCGGTGTGCCCGTCGGCGAGGTACACCGAACGGAGCTTTGCCGCCGCCGCGTCGACATCGGCGGACAGCCGGCGCGCTGCGGCATTGCGGTCCTGTACGAACTTCCCGATCAGCTCGCGCAGTTCGCCGACGCCCTCCCCGGTCAGCGCGGAGAGCGCGAGCACGGTGGCGCCCGGCTCGCCGTGTTCGCCAAGGGCCATGCCGTCCTCGTCGAGGAGCCGGCGCAGATCGTCGAGCACCTGGTCGGCGGCCTCGCCGGGCAGCCGGTCGATCTGGTTGAGCACCACGAACGTGATCTCCGCATGTCCGGCGAGCGGCCGCAGATACCGCTCGTGCAGGGCGGCGTCCGCGTACTTCTCCGGATCGACGACCCAGATCACCGCGTCCACCAGTGCCACCACCCGGTCCACCTGCTCGCGGTGTCTGACCAGGGCCGAGTCATGGTCGGGCAGATCGACCAGCACCAGCCCGTACAGCTCCTCGTCACCACCCGCCAGGGGCCTGCGCCGCAGCCGTGGCGGGATGGCGAGCCGGTCCAGCAGCCCTGCCGCGCCCTCCGACCAGGTGCAGGCGATCGGCGCGGCGGTGGTGGGTCTGCGCAGGCCGGTCTCCGAGATCGGCACTTCGGCGAGCGCGTTGAAGAGCGTCGATTTCCCGCTCCCGGTCGCGCCCGCGATGGCGACGACGGTGTGCCGCGAGGAGAGCCGCTGCCGGGCTGCGGCCTCGTCGAGGACGCGTCCTGCCTCGACGAGGGTCTTCTCGTCCAGCCGGGTCCGCGAAAGGCCGATCAGTTCGCGCAGGGCGTCGAGCCGTACCCGCAGCGGCCCGACGTACGGCCCGCCGATCGGCACATGCACCTCGCCCCACGGATCCTCCTCAACGTCCGCCCCGTCCTCCCCCTCGCTGTCCCCGCCGCCCGCTCGCCGGGCGATCAGCCCGTCGTCCCAGCGGACGCCGTCCTCGTTCTCGTCGTCAGCGCGTTCGTCCGTGATGGCGGTCACCGCCGTCACCTCTCCTTCTGCAGTACGGAAAGCGCGGCGATCAGCTCGGCCTGCGGCTCAGGGGTCACTTCGAGTGCGTCGAGGGGTGCGAGGCGTTGGTCTCGTTCGCTGTGCAGTACGCCGTTGATGTACGTCGCCATCAGCTCGCCGCCCTTGTCGCGAAGCTTCAGCGCGCCCTGCGCCCCGATTCGTTCGGCGAGCCGCTCCCCCGCGCCGCGGGCCCGGCGCCCGCCGAGCAGCGCGGCCGCGACCAGGGCGGCCACCGCCTCGGGGTCGGGCGCCACGCTCCTGTCCAGGCGGCGCACCTCCTCCTCGGCGAGCTCCTCCAGCTCCCGCCGCCAGCGGCGTACGGCGATCCCGATCCGCTCGGCCGTCTCCAGGTCCAGCCGCCCCTGGACGACGACCGCTCGCGCGGCCGGCTCTCGCCGCCATGCCTCCTGGACGCGCTCGTCCGCGGCGGCAACGGCGCACTGCAACAGCGCGGACAGGCTGCCGACCAGCGCGTCCAGCAGCTCGCCCGCGGAGCTGTCGCGCGGATAGCCACGCCAGCGGGTCCGCGCGTCCCCGGCGAGCACCGCCCCGCTCCGGAGCTGCTTGCGTACCCGCTCGCGCTCCCTCTCGTACGCCTCCTCGACCGCACTCGTGAGTCGTACGGCTGCCGCGTACTGCCCCGCCACCGCCGCCGCGAGCTCGGGCATCCGCGCGTTGAGCGAGTCGATCACGCCCACCGCCGTACGCCCCAAGGTCTGCTGTCTGGCCGCCGGGTCCTGCGCCCGGTGCGCCAGCCAGGCGAAGAGGGGGGCCACGGCGGTGGTGGGCAGCAGCCCCCTGCCGCCGCCCGCCGACTCGGGCAGCTCCGGGATGGTGAACCGCGGCACATCCCCGAGACCGGCCTTGGTCAGCAGCGCCGCGTACTGCCGCGAGACATCAGTGATCACCTGGTGCGGCACCCGGTCGAGCACGGTCACCAGCGTGGCGTCGTACTCCTTGGCCGTACGGAGCAGATGCCACGGCACGGCGTCCGCGTACCGCGATGCCGTCGTCACCATCACCCACACATCGGCGGCGCAGATCAACTCGGCGGCCAGCAGCCGGTTCTCGACGACGAGCGAGTCGATGTCGGGTGCGTCGAGCAGCGCGAGCCCGCGGGGCAGGGTGCCGGCTGTCTCGATCCGCAGGGAGTTCTCCCCTTCCTCCCCTTCCCCTTCCCGCCGGCCGTCCTCCGCCCCCTCGGCCTCGTCCTGCTGCGGCCGCCATACGCGCGTCAGGTGCGGCAGCACCCGCATCCCCGTGAACCAGTGATGATCGTCGGGGTGGCACACGAGCACCGGCGTACGCGTGGTGGGCCGCAGCACCCCCGCCTCGCTGACCCGCCGCCCCACCAGCGAGTTGACGAGCGTCGACTTCCCCGCCCCGGTGGATCCGCCGACGACCACGAGCAGCGGCGCTTCGGGCTCCCTGAGCCGGGGCACGAGGTAATTGTCGAGCTGCGCAAGAAGCTCTGCGCGCGTCTGCCGGGCGCGCGGGGCACCAGGAAGGGGAAGAGGAAGACGCACGGCGGCGACACGGTCGCGGAGGGCGGAGAGTGCGTCGATCAGCTGAGGCCGTGCATCCAAGGTCACCACATGCGAAGAATGCCCAATTTTGGCGGCTTTTTGAAGCGTATGACCCTCTCTGCGCGCCGGTCGGACAGACGGGACAGACGGGATGAGTGGGGCGCAGGCATAACGAGTGCACAACACCCGAGACCCGAGACGTCAAAAGCGCTGCATGAATCGCACCTGCCTGCGATTATCGGTTCGCTTCACCGAACCTCCACATCGTGCCACGCAGGTGAAGCAACCGGGTCAAGGCGATCGGAGCCCTATCCTTGTCCCCGGCAAGGTTCACGGACGACCCACCAGGGGCTCCAGGCCACCGAGGCCACGATCCAGCCCCCGTAGCTCAGTGGATAGAGCAGGCGCCTTCTAAGCGCTTGGCCGCAGGTTCGAGTCCTGCCGGGGGCGCACAACCCGCACGACCGACAGACCCTCCACCCCGGAGGGTCTTTTTGCTGGTCAAAGGCACCATAGCGGGCGGAGGGTAGCGGAGGCGTAAGCGCCGGACCGCCCCCGTGACTGTCGGGGGCGGTCCGGCGGTGTCCCGCTGTCACCGGGTTTGGGCGGGTGGCCCTGTCGAATACGTGCACGTGTGCCGCAGAGGGCCACGACTTCGCGCGATCCGAGCGCTGCCGTCCACGAACGGCCGCACGCAGGGTTACGACGCGTATCGCACCCGACGGCCCGCAGCGCGTGCCCGCGTGCGGCCCGGGGCACACGTAGAGAGTGACGACACCTACCTCGGATACCGAGCGCCCACGCCCCGCCCGCCGCCTGCAGCTGCCGTGGTGGCTGTCAGTGCCGGTCGCCCTGTTGCTGGTCCTCGTTGTGGTGGTCCTCGCCGGACGCTTCAGTCTGCTGCCCGGATTCGACGATGTCTTCGGCGAGGAGACGAAGGACCGGTCGGGGCCCGCCCTGCTCAAGTCCATCAAGGACATGAACCGTTACGAGGGAGCGGCGGGCAACTTCCAGATCGTCGTGGACCTGGAGAAGGACGCCAAGTTCCTCCCAGACGCAATCCGCGGCACCCGCACCCTGTACGTGGGGGCAGGCAGCGTCAGCGCATACGTGGATCTCGGCGCCATCGGCCAGAAGAGCGTCACCGTCGACAAGGACCGTACGGCGGCCACGCTCCGCCTTCCGCACGCCCGTCTCGGTGCGCCTGTCCTCGACCCAGAACGGTCGTACGCGGTGTCCAAGCAGCGGGGGCTCCTCGACCGCCTCGGAGATCTGTTCTCCGACAACCCCGCCAGCGAACGTGCGGTGAACCGGCTCGCGGCACAGCGCATCGGCGAGGCGGCGAAGGACAGCGAGCTCACCGCGCGCGCGGAGAAGAACACCACCTCCATGCTGGAGGGTCTGCTGCGCTCCCTCGGATTCCGGCAAGTGACCGTCGTGTACGGATGACGGCGGTCGCCGCCACCAGCGACGCCGTCGAACACGTGTCATTGGTGTCTTGAGCGTTTCGTGAGACCCAAGGACCTAGTTCGGCGAGCCGCTCGGCGCACGTCTTCAACTACGGCGTCGGCGTCTTTGTCGTCTTCTTCGGGGACGGCTTCTTCGTCGTCTTCTTCGGCGAGGGTGTCGGCGTCGGCGCGAGCGGCGCACTTGTTGAACTTGGCATCGCGGCGCCGCGATGCCTCGAACCCCGGGCAGCGTCTCCGGCTCCACCTAGAACCCGCCGAGGCTAGGGCGCGGCCGAGTTGACCGGCGTGAACCAGCCGCCGCCTGCTGCCGGCCCCGACGGCGAGCGTCACCATCGGCCTTGGTCGGGCCGAGGTGACACGAGTGACGCTCCGCCGTGCGGCTCCTTCCGTTCGCTTTCGGAAGCAACGCAAAGAGCACGATCAGCGTCTTGATCAACGGCAGGTGTCGGAGCGGGTGTTTACAAGCCCCCTTCCGTAGCGCCCCGTAAGCAGCGGAGCGGGGTGTGGGCAGAGGTTTCCGCCTCCCGCACCAGCCGACTATGCATTCCATGTATAGATGCTGCGTATAGTCGCTGCCTCATCAAGTCCTCTGCACGACGACCCCCTTCTGACCTGCCCACTCACAAACTCAAGACTCGCCTGGCCAGAGCCCAGAAAGCAGAAAGGCACCCATGTACAGCAAGGCCTTCGCCGCCGAATACCAAGGCGCCCTCCGATCAATGTCGGTGAACTCCTCCTTGCCCGACGTACTGGCCAAGGGGACCGAGCAGTTGCGGGAGGCCAAGCTCTCGGGTTCCCAGCAGGAGGTCGCGCGGTCCGGTCTTGCCGTCGCGGAAGCACATCGGCGCCTGGGACACGTCGAGGAGGCCGATCGGGCCTGGAAGGCGAGTTACCGCACCGCGCGCTCGGTCGGTGACCTCGGGGCGATGGCATGGGCGCTGTGGAGCGGCGGCACCCTCGCCCGTCAGCGGGGCGCCCTGGCTCTGGCCCGCCGGCTGCTCGGGCTCGCCGCCGAACTGGGCGAGCGCGGCGGTGACGTCGTGGCCCGGGGCTACTCGCTCGCCGGGATGGCGGAGACCGGCCGGATCCAGGGTGACTACGAGGCCGTCCGCGCCCTCCACGAGCAGTTGCTCGCCGAGGCCCGGCGGCGCGGCGAGGCCAGGCACACGGTGTGGGCGCTGGAGGGCATCGCCCAGATACACCGGAACACCGGCTCGTACGGCACCGCGCTCGCGATGTTCGAGGAAGCGGCGGAGATAGCCGAGAGGGCAGACGACAGGCGGGGCCGGGCCTGGGCGCTGCGCGGCATCGCCGACATCGTGTCCGCACGGGACGACGAGCCGGACCGCGCCCTGGATCTGCTCTCCGAAGCGGAACTCATCTGCCGTGAGATGCACTTGACGAGTGCGCTGGCCTACAACCACAAGATGCGCGGCAACGTGCTCTTCCGCGCCCGCCGTTACGAGGAGGCCCAGCAGGCGTACGAACAGACCCTGGCGGAGTTCCGCGCCATCAGCGAGCCGCGCGGCGAGGCACTGGCCCGGCTGGGGCTGGTCAAGACACTCGCCCGTCTGGGGCGGGACCAGGCGGAGACGGCCGCGGATCTGGACGAGCTGCGCCGCGACCTCGACCGGATCGGCCTGCATCATGCCCGTGACATGGCAGACAAGGCCAGGGCCGAGCTCGGAATACCGCCCATGCACTCCGGGATGGGCGAGGGGGGCGGTCTGCGATGACTCTGCCCATGGCAGCCGACGACAAGCAGACAGCACTGCGGCCGACGGCACCGCGGCCGACCGCACCGCAGCCGACCGCACCGCAGATCCTCGCCCGCTGCCGGGAACTCGTGCGGCCGCCCCTGGCCGCGGCCATTGAGCGCCTCCACCCCTGGCCGCGCGAGATGGCCGCTTTCTCCCTGGGCTGGTGCGAGGTGGGCGGCAGACCCGGATCCAGTGCTCATGGCAAGGGCGTGCGCCAGGCCCTCACCGTGCTCTGCGCGGAAGCCGCGGGCGCGCCCGGCGAGACTGCGGTCGCGGGCGCGGTGGCCGTGGAGCTGATCCACACCTTCTCCCTCCTGCACGACGACATCATGGACGGTGACGAGACGCGGCGGCAGCGGGAGACCGTATGGAAGGCGTACGGCACAGGGCCCGCGGTCCTCGCAGGGGACGCGCTGTTCGCCCTCGCCCTGGAAACGCTGGCCACATCGCAGAACGCCAACAGCGGCGGTGCGATACGGAAGTTGTCCGAAGCGTTGAACAAGCTGGTACGCGGTCAGGCGGAGGACCTGCTCTTCGAAACCCGCCCCTGGACAGGGCCGGACGCCGTGCAACTGCACGAGTATCGGTCCATGGCGGACCACAAGACCGGCGCTCTCCTGGGCTGCGCCGCCGCCCTGGGCGCCGTACTCGCCGGAGCTCCGTCGTCCACGGTCACCGCCCTCGCCCGGGCGGGACAGCACCTCGGCGTGGCATTCCAGGCGGTGGACGATCTGCTCGGCATGTGGGGAGATCCCGAAGTCACAGGCAAACCTGTTCACAGTGATCTGCGCCGGAGGAAGAAGACGTTCCCCGCACTCGCCGCACTGACCAAGGACAGCGCTGCCTCCCGGCGCCTCATCACGCTCCTCGAATCTCCGGCTGCCCTGGACGACGACACCGTCCGCCACGCCGCCGAACTCATCGAGGAAGCCGGCGGGCGCTCCGCCACTCTGGACGAGGCCAGTCACCACGTCGACATGGCCTCCGCGTGCTTGCGCAGCGTCCCGCTGGCGACGACGGCTGTCGGCGAAATCCTCACGCTGCTTCGCTTCCTCATCACACGAAGAATGTGAGGGCCCGCCGTCTGGAACGCTCCGACCACCCGTCAGTCGATTCACTCTTGGCAGAAATCCGGGAGACCCCCGGCCGCCTCTCGGCCGGGGTGACCAGCCATCGGGTGACCGGGGGGGCGAACGCGGGCACGGCGAATCCGCAAGCCCATCCGACAGTCCGCGCCCCCGGCCCCAGCCAACCCGCGTCATATGACCCGCTACGGCGAGGCCCGTGCCCACCCCACACTGTTGTCATGCACCTGGACAGTGGCCGAGGTCTGTGCTGTCATGCCAACTGCCCCTCCCTTCAACGTTGTACACGGCGCAACGGCGTACACGCGCAAGCCCCCGTCCCCCCGCGGTCAACGGCAGGAGCGCCCCCCATGCCGCTCAACCGACGCCACTTCCTCCAGACGGCCAGCAGCCGGGGCTTCGGGGTCACCTCCCATGACGCCGGCCCGCCCGCCGAGTCCACCGAAGTCACGACCTGGGCGGTCGAGGCCGCCCGGGCGCCCTGAGCCGACAGCGCGGACGCTGTGCCCGGATCTGCCTCCACCGGGGCGCATCGCGCAGCGTTCTGAGAGCGCTCTCTACCACCACCTGAACTGCCATCACCCCACAGGAAAAACGACGGAAGGGTTCACCACAGTGATACGCACATCAGCGATACGCACATCGGTGAGACGGACATCCGTGAGACGGACATCCGTGAGACGCGCCTTCGGACTACGCATCGGCATGACCGCGCTGCTGGTCCTCGGCGCGTGGGGCGGAGCGTCGCTCACCCCCGCCGCCGCGGCCCCCGAGCCCCCGCTCTCGGCCGGTCTGCTGACCGCCATGCAGCGGGACTTGGGCCTCACCGAGCCGCAGGCACGCGAGCGGATCGCCCAGGAGCGGACAGCGACCGCCCTCCAGGGCAAGGCGGAACGGGCCGCGGGCGACGCGTACGGCGGATCCTGGTTCGACGCGTCCACCGGCAGGCTGACTGTCGCCGTCACCAGTCGCGGAAGTGCCGCGGCCGTACGGGAGACAGGCGCGGCGGTCCGGCTCGTACAGCACAGCGCGAAGGAACTGGACGCGGCCAAGGAGGGCATCGACCGGCAGGCGGCGCAGTCCGCGAAGGGGGCACCGCGCGGGGTGAGCGGCTGGCACGTCGACCCGAAGGCCAACCAGGTCGTCATCGACGTCGTCGCGTCCCGCCGCGGCGACGCCGATGTCCGGGCCTTCGTCGACCGCGCCCGCTTGGCCGGGCCGGTACTGGTCGAAGCGGCCATGCGCGAGGCGCCGGCCACTTTCGCGGCCGGAACCGTGGGTGGCGACCCGTACTACACGGGCAACGTCCGCTGCTCCATCGGCTTCTCCGTCCACGGCGGCTTCGTCACGGCCGGGCACTGCGGCAGGCCCGGCGCCTTCGTCCGCGGCTGGGACGGCTCCGGCATGGGCACCTTCCAGGGCTCGTCCTTCCCCGGTGACGACTACGCCTACGTCGGCATCGGCCACGGCTGGTGGACCGTCCCGGTGGTACTGGGCTGGGGCACCGTACCCGACCAGCTCGTACGCGGATCGGCGGAGGCCCCGGTGGGCGCCTCGATCTGCCGCTCCGGGTCCACCACCCACTGGCACTGCGGCAGGGTGCTGGGCAAGAACGAGACCGTCAACTACAGCCAGGGCGCGGTCCATCAGATGACGAAGACCAGCGTCTGCGCCGAACCCGGCGACTCCGGAGGCTCGTTCATCAGCGGCGACCAGGCGCAGGGCGTGACCTCCGGCGGCTGGGGCAACTGCCGCGGCGGCGGTGAGACCTGGTTCCAGCCCGTGAACGAGATCCTCTGGCGGTACGGGCTGACGCTGCACACGGCCTGACGCACAGCCGGGAGTTCTGGACGGACGCAGCCTCCCGGGGGCTTGACCAGGTCGCCACCCGGCCTGGTCAAGCCGTTCACGGTCACTGCAGCGCGGCGCCGACCAGCAGGGCGAACGACGCGAGCGTGAACAGGGTGCGGATCAGATGGAGGAGGTTCCAACGGCGCTCGAAGGCCGCGCGGACCTCGCTGTCGGGGGCGGCCGGGGAGGCGTTCTCCGCCGCGGCGAGGGCGTTGTTCAGCGGGATGTTGCCGACGATGGTGATCAGGTGGTTGACGACCGCGCACCCCAGGCCCGCGACGATCAGCCATAGCTGGGTGTCCGTGCGCCCGTCGACGGGCACGGCGAGCGCCGCGGCGGGGAACACGATGATCCCGATGAAGAGGAGAAGGAAGACGGGGCGCGGTACGACCTCGTTGATACGGCGCATGGCCGGCAGGAACTGGTCGTCCGACAGGCGGGCGAGCGCGGGCATGACCGAGATCTGGAACGTCAGCATGAAGCCCGCGTACAGCCCCGTGAAGACGATGGCGAGGGCGAGGAGAAGGGTGGCCATGGCGCACATCATGACGCGGGGTGAGGGGCGACGCAGCATCGCGCCGCGCCGCCCGTCCCCTCCCGCTCAGTTCCCTCCCGGGTCCTTCAGTTCCCTCCCCGTTCCCTCAGTCCCCTCCCGGGTCCCTCAGCCCCCGGGTCCCTCTCAGTCCCGTACCCGTTGCGCCTGAGCGATCGCCTCCGCCAGCTCACGCACCGCGCCGTCCTCCGTCGAGCCCGCCAGCTTCCTCGCCCGGCCCGCCAGTTCACCCAGCCCCGGTGCCCCTGGCATCGAGCCGCCGCGCAGTGACTCCGCGAAATACGCCGCGACCGCCGTGACCTGGAGCCGCTTCGACGCCTCTTCCCACAACGCGCCGTCCACCGCGTCCGTCTCGACCGAGCCCGTCTGTTCGTGCGGCGCCCGCGTACTCGGGTCGAGCCAGCGGACGGTCGCCGTCGCGACGTGGCCGCTCGCGCCTTCCCTGAGCCGTACGGCATACAGCGCCGTCACCGTATGCCCCGGGCCGACCTCGCCGCCGTCCACCGTGTCGTTGCGGAAGTCCTCGTCCGCGACCGCGCGGTTCTCGTATCCGATGAGCCGGAACTGCTGGACGGTCTTCGGGTCGAAGGCCACCTGCGCCTTGGCGTCCCGTGCCCGCAGCTCGACATGCGTGGGCAGCTGGTCGCAGAAGACCTTCCTGGCCTGCTCGCTGGTGGAGACATACGTCGTGTGCCCGTCGCCCTTGTCGGCGAGCCGCTCCATCAGCGCATCGCCGTACTCACTGCCGACACCCACTCCGAAGAGCGTGATGCCGTACGTGCGGCGGGCGTCGTCGATCCGGTCGAGGATCGCGTCGGCCTCGGTCTCGCCGGTGTTGGCGAGCGCGTCGGAGAGGAGGACGACGCGGTTGGTGGCCCCGCGGCGACGGCCCTCGACCGCCTCGTCGTAGCCTCGCCGCACGCCCGCCTCGACGTTGGTGGAGTCCGTCGGCTCCAGGCTGTCGATCACCTCGTGGATACGGTCACGGTTGTCGTCGACCCTGGTCATCGGGAGCCGCGTCCTGGCCTCGTCGCTGAAGGTGACCAGAGCGATCGAGTCGTCGTCCCGAAGCTCGTCGGTGAGGATGCCCAGCGACTCCTTGACCAGGTCGAGCCGGCCGGGCTCCGCCATGGAGCCGGAGATGTCGATGACGAAGGTGAGGGCGGCCGGCGGCCGCTCACCCTTGCGGTCGGACGGGCGGGTGGAGAGCCCCACGCGCACCAGCGACCAGCCCTCGCCACCCGTTGCGTCATCGCCCTGGCCTCGGATCTCGCCCTCCGCGCGGCCGGGCCGCGCCCCGTCGACCGTCACCGAGAAGCCGTTGCCCTTCGGCCGCGGATAGTCCTGCCGGAAGCTGTTGACGAACTCCTCGGGCCGGATCTGACCGGCCTGCGGCCGCCGCCCGTCGGCGAGGGTACGGCGGGCATAGCCATACGAGGCGGTGTCCACGTCGAGCGCGAAGGTCGACAAATAGTCGGGAGCGCGCTCGGACTCCTGGAACGCGTCGCCCTGCCGCGCCCCGTCAGCCCCGCCGTCCACTCCCGTGGCGGGCGCGCCTCCTCCCCCGTCGGGCGCAATCGGCGCGGAATCGGGCCTCCCGCCGTCGTTCGCCCGCTCCTTGGCGCCGCCCTGGGAGGTCCGGTCGGCGTGGTCGCCACCGCCGCAGCCGGCGGTCAGCAGCATGCCGCCGGCCAGCACCGCTGCCAGCACTCCCCTGTACGTCCGTGCGCTGAGCTTCATCTGGGCTCCCCTGGATCGTCAGCACTTGTGAATGTGACGTCCGAGACGGCCCCGGGGAGCAGTCGAAGGAGTTGCGGATGAATCTCAATGCGGCAACGACGGGCGGAAGTTGCCCGGAACCTCCCCGGAACCCAGAGGAATTGGCAATGACTCGCCACCCGCGAACCAGAACTTGTCACCATGTGCAATCGTGTGCGTACATGGAGTGGCCTACGGATCCGAGGGGACGGGCCGTGGGGCGTGTGTGAAGGGCGGGGGGATGATCTGTCATGACAGCGGGGGTGGCACCGGGCTCCGTGCTCGGTCGGGAGGTCTCCCGGTCTGTCCTGCGCGAAGCGCCGGGACAGCCGGTTCAAGGAGTGACACAGGTGAGAGCGGCCCTGACCGGGCTGGTCCGCTCGGCGCGCCATGAGCTCCTCAGCTTCGACGACCCGGCGGGCGCGCTGGGCCACGGCATTCCGGAGCCGTTCCTGGAATTCGGCGGCGCCTGTGTTCGTACGGCCGCCGAGCAGACCAAGGCGGTCAGGCGGATCACACCCCGGAACGGGCTGACCCATCTCGCGCAGCCATGGCTCTGCCCCGGCGCGACCCGGGTGACGGACTCCATCCCGTTCAAGATGGTCGTCGCCGACCGGTCGGTCGCTGCCGTTCCGCTCGATCTGGAACTGCACTTCAACGGCGTGCTGTTGATCCGCGATCCCGTCGTCGTCCAGGCCCTGGTCCGTACCCACCGCGCCTGGTGGGCCACCGGTGACAGTCTGACCCGGCACACCGCGCCCGGCGCCGTGCCGGCCCATCTGCAGCCGGTGCTCCTGGCCCTGCTCGCCGGGCTCACGGACGAGACGGCAGCGACCCGGCTCGGCATGTCCGGGCGTACGTACAGCCGCCGCGTCGGTGAACTGCTCACCGGCCTCGGCACGACGAGCCGCTTCCGGGCGGGAGCGGAAGCGGCTCGTCGGGGCTGGGTGTAGCGAGGCCTACGGCTACGACTACGACTACGACTACGACTACGACACGATGTCCTTGCGGGAGAAGTTTCGGAAGGCGAGGGCGAACAGCACCAGGGCGTATGTCACAGAGACGGCCGCGCCCTTCACCATGCCGTTCCACTCCAGCTGCGGCTGGAGCGCGTCGATCCACGCGAACTGCCAGTGCGCGGGCAGCACATCACGCCACGACCCGAGCGCGGTGACCGCGTCCAGCACATTCCCGATGATCGTCAGTCCGACCGCTCCGCCGACCGCGCCCAGCGGGGCGTCGGTCTTGGTGGACAGCCAGAACGCAAGCCCTGCGGTGACCAGTTGGGAGAAGAAGATGAACGCCACGACCAGCGCCAGCCGCGACACCGTGTCGCCGGCGGCCAGGGAGCCGCCCGTCGGCAGCTTCAGCGGCCCCCAGCCGTATGCCGCGGTGCCCGCCGCCAGCGCCACCAGCGGCAGAAGGATCATCGCCGCCGCGCTGAAGCCGAGTGCCACCGCCAGCTTGGACCACAGCAGCCGGGTGCGCGGGACGGGGGCTGCCAGTAGATAGCGCAGCGAGGACCAGTTGGCCTCCGAGGCCACGGTGTCCCCGTGGAAGAGGGCCACCGGCACCACCAGCAGGAAGCCGGCCGAAACGAACAGACAGGTGGCGGCGAAGTTCGCGCCCGACGCCGTAGCCGTGTCGATCAGAGTGATCCGGCCGTTCTCCCCGCCGTCCGGTGTACCGCCGATCGCGAAGGCGGCGATCAGCACGAGGGGCAGCGCGGCCAGAATCCCGGCCATCACCAGCGTCCGCCTGCGCTTCAGCTGCCGTACCGCCTCGACACGCAGCGGCAGGGTGTGCCGTGCCCGGTAGCCCGGGGCCGAACCGACCAGCGTGCTCATGCGGATCCTCCGATCAGGTTGAGGAAGGCATCCTCCAGGCGGCGGTGCGGCCCGACGCCCGTCAACGGCACGTCCAGCCGGACGAGTTCGGCGATCATCCCGGTGGCGGTGGCCCCGTCGAGCCGTACGAGCAGTCCTTCGTCCGTACGGGTCGCCGAACCGATGCCCGGCAGCGCGGCGATCTTCTCGACCACCGGCTCCGGTACCTCCTCCGCGGTGGTGACGAGCAGCGTGTCGCTCTCGCCGGTGATCTCGGCGACCGGTCCTGCCTGCACCAGCCGGCCGCGGTCCATGACCACCAGATGGGTGCAGGACTGCTCGACCTCGGAGAGGAGGTGACTGGAGACGATGACGGTCCGGCCCGCGGCCGCATACCGGATCATCACGTCCCGCATCTCGCGGATCTGGGGCGGGTCGAGTCCGTTCGTCGGCTCGTCGAGGATCAGCAGATCAGGCATGCCGAGCATGGCCTGGGCGATGGCGAGTCGCTGCCGCATGCCCTGCGAATAGGTGCGTACGGCACGGGCGAGGGCGTCGCCAAGACCCGCGATCTCCAGGGCCTCCTCGATATGCGCGTCGCTCGAGGGGCGGCCGGTGGCCCGCCAGTACAGCTCCAGGTTGTCGCGGCCCGACATATGCGGCAGGAAGCCGGCGCCCTCGACGAACGCGCCGACCCGGGAGAGCACGGGCGCGCCCGGCCGGATGGCGTGGCCGAAGACACGGATCTCACCGTCGTCGGGCCGGATGAGCCCCATCAGCATGCGAAGGGTGGTGGTCTTGCCCGCGCCGTTGGGCCCGAGGAGGCCGAGGACCTGGCCCTTCTCGACGCGGAAGGACAGCTCGCGTACGGCGTAGCGGTCGGCGGACTTGGCGTACCGCTTGGTCAACCCGGTGATCTCCAGGGGTACTTCGGCGAGCTCGGGGTCGGGCGCCGGGGCGAGGACCCGGCGGCGGGCGGTGATCAGCAGGCCCGCCGCCAGCAGTGCGCCCGCGGCCGGGAGAGCCCAGGTCCACCAGGGCAGTCCCGCGGCCTGGGTCTTCACTGCGGGCGCGGTCGGCACGGCGAGCGCGCCCGCATCCAGGAGCGAGACGGTGTACGTGGCGGGGGCGGCCGGCGAGGCATAGCCGAGGTCGGTCGCGGACAGGACAAGACGCAGCCGGTGCCCGGCGTCGACGTCGTGGTCCACGGCAGGCAGGGTCAGTGTGACGTCCTTGCCCTGCTCGGCGTTCTCGACGCGGACCGGCGCGACCAGTTGGGAGGGCAGCACCTGCTGACGGCCGTCGGGCCCGACGTCGTACACCTTCCCGAACAGGACGGCGTCGCCGTTGTTGGAGGCGACCTTGACCCGGACGGTCGGCGAGCCCGTGATCCGCAGCGACCGGGCCAGCGGCGCGGAGTCGAAGCGTGCGGACTGGCCGGGGAAGTCGAGCGAGAGGCCGACACCGAGAGAGGAGAGCTGGCCGAGTCCGCCGCCGAGGCCCGGGACGGTGGAGATGGCGGGCGGGGCGGCACCGGCCGGATTGGCGAAGCGCTGCTCGCGGCCGGTGAGCGGGATCGGCTGCGCACCGCTCGAAAGACCTGGGTAGCTGTCGCCGGTCGCGCCGCGCAGCAGGGCCTGGCCGTCGGTGGAGTCGACGCCTCCGGTCCGGCTGACGCGGAAGGCGGGTCCGGTGTCCGCGCCTTTGTCCTGCCCCAGATACCGGTCGAACCAGTCGCCGATGCGGCCCTCGACGCGGCCGGTCTCCCGGTCGCCGCCGTCGTGCCCGCCGGCGATCCAGTCGACCGAGACGGGCGCGCCGTTGGCGCTGATCCGCTTGGCCATGGTGTCGGCGTGCGAGAGCGGGAAGAGGGAGTCGGCCTGGCCCTGCACGATGAGCGCGGGCACCTTGATGCGGTCGCCGACGGCGGAGGGACTGCGGCTTTCGAGGAGCGTACGGGCCGCGGCGTCGGGCTTTCCGGCGACGGCGACGCGCTCGTACATGGCGCACAGCGCGGGCTGGAAGCGCCCGCAGCCGCCCGGGTTCGCCGGGCCCGCTGCCGCGTCTGCCTCGGCCGCCCCGGTGGCGGCCGCATCACCGCCGGTCGCGGGACCTGCCGGGGCGTCTCCTGCCGGGGCGTCTCCTGCCGGCGCGTCGGCGGGGGCGGCTCCGTCCCTGGTACCCGCGGAGCCGGTGGAGAAGAAGATTCCGGCCCAGAGCTTTTTGAAGACGCCGTTCGGGAAGAGGGCGTCGGCCAGGTTCCAGTAGGTGATCTGGGGGGCGATCGCGTCGACGCGCTTGTCGTGTCCGGCGGCGAGCAGCGAGATCGCCCCGCCGTAGGAGGAGCCGGTCATGCCGACCCGAGGATCGCCGTCCGCGTCCAGCCGCACCTCGGGCCGTTTCGCCAGCCAGTCGATCAGCCGGGAGACGTCCTTGACCTCGAAGGCGGGATCGTTGAGCCCGATCTGCCCGGTGGACGTGCCGAAGCCGCGGGCGGACCAGGTCAGCACGGCGTATCCGTCACGGGCCAGCTCCTCGGCCTGGGCGCGGACATCGTCCTTGCTGCCGCCGAAGCCGTGCCCGATGAGGACGGCGGGCCGGCGCTCCTTGCCGCCCGTCGTGAAGTAGGAGGTGTCGATCTTCGCCCCGGGCATCTCCTGCACCCGGTCCTCACGGTGCACGGCCGGTGCGCCGTCGTCGGCGACCGCGGTCCAGGTGCCCGCGCCGGCGAGGACGGCGAAGGCGGCCACGCCTGCGAGCCATCGGCCGCGCGGCCGGGGAAGTCGGATCTGCATGGTTGAACCCTAAGCGGCTCCCCTGTGCCCTCTCCGCTGCCGCCAGGCGGAACTCATGAGCCTCCGCAGGTAGTACGCAGTACGGTCGCCGTACACCAGACGCGGTACGCACCCCTGTGGGGAAAGGCCAGGAAAGGGACCCGTATGGACATCCGGCGCGCCACGACCGTGGCCGAGCTCACTGCGGCCGAGCACCTCTACGACGGCCCGGCGCGTGCGGAGTGGGCCGAGCGCTTCCTGGCCGCCCCGGGGCATCTGATGCTGATCGCGTACGCGGACGGGACGCCGGCCGGGATGATCTCGGGCATCGAGATGCTCCACCCCGACAAGGGCTCGGAGATGTGCCTGTACGAGCTGTCGGTGGGCGAGCCGTACCGCAGGCGCGGCATCGGACGGGCACTGGTCGAGGCGTTGCTCAAGGTGGCGCGGGAGCGGGGCTGCTACGACATGTGGGTCGGCGTGGACACGGACAACGACCCGGCACTCGCGACGTACCGCTCGGCGGGGACGAAGGACGACGGCGTGTTCGCGATGCTCACCTGGGACTTCTCTTAGGCAGAGCCTCCGGAATCCGGCATTCCGTAACCTTTCCAAACCTTTCCACTCGGCCTGACGGGTATTCACGGTCCGGCGGCCCGCCATGCGTTGCACCATGCAACTGTCTTGTGTCGCAGGTCACGTCACGAGACCCTGGTCAGCGCATATGCATCTACTGACACCATGCACGACCGTACTTGCCCGTCCCCCCCGGTCAACGAAAGGTCAGGTGCACGAGATGAGAAGCACTGCCCGCCGCTATGGGGCACTGATACCCGCAGTCGCCCTTGCGGCCGGTCTCCAGTTCGCCGTCTCCCCCACCGCGCACAGCGCGATTGTCGGCGATCTCCGTCTCGCTCCCACTGCAACTGCCATACAGAACAGCTGGATTGTCGTCCTGAAGGACGGCTCGACGCGCGCCGCCGATCTGGGGGTCACGCCGAAGCACACCTACCGCAGCGTCCTCGACGGCTTCTCCACGACGATGTCCCGCGCGAAGGCGGCAGAGCTTGCCTCCGATCCGCGTGTGGCCTACGTCGAGCAGAACGCCACGGTCCACCTCAACGACACCCAGGCCAACGCGACCTGGGGCCTCGACCGCATCGACCAGCGGAATCTCCCGCTGTCGAAGTCGTACACATACAGCACATCCGCGTCGAATGTGAACGCGTACATCATCGACACGGGGATCCGCACCTCGCACAGCGAGTTCGGCGGCCGCGCGAGCGTCGGCACGGACACGGTGGGCGGCGGCCAGAACGGCCAGGACTGCCAGGGCCACGGCACGCATGTCGCGGGCACGGTCGGCGGCAAGACGTACGGCGTCGCCAAGGGCGTCAAGCTCATCGCCGTACGGGTCCTGGACTGCAACGGCTCCGGCACGACGGCGGGTGTCATCGCCGGCGTCGACTGGGTGACGGCCAACGCCAAGAAGCCGGCTGTGGCGAACATGAGCCTGGGCGGCAGCACGAACACGTCGCTGGACAACGCGGTGAAGAAGTCCATCGCCTCGGGCGTCAGCTACGCGATCGCCGCGGGCAACGGCAACATCCTCGGCCTCCCGGCGAACGCCTGCAACTACTCGCCGGCCCGCGTCCCCGAGGCGATCACGGTCGGCGCGACGGACAGTTCCGACCGGCGGGCGTCGTTCTCGAACTACGGAACGTGCCTTGATCTGTTCGCACCGGGCGTGAACATCACCTCGGCGTGGAAGACCAACGACACGGCGACGAACACGATCTCGGGCACGTCGATGGCAACGCCGCACACGGCGGGCGTCGCGGCGCTCTATCTGTCGACGCACGCCACCGCCACCCCGGCGCAGGTCCGGGACGCAGTGGTGAACAACGCCACGAACGGCAAGGTCCAGGACCCGCGGACCGGGTCACCGAACAAGCTGCTGCACTCGCTCTTCTAGCCCCGGACGAGCAACTGCCCGAAGAGCGTCTTCCCTACCGGGTACGGGCCGGGTACGGGCGCTCCTCGGGCAGCTTGCTGCCTGCCGGCTTCGCCTACTGCGACTCCGAATGTTCATGAGCCGTGCAGGGGCGCGCGGCTTTGCACCAGCCGCCCACCCGATCGTGTGCCGGCCGGGTGAGGGTGATGTGGCGTACGAGTTGATGGAAGCAGACCATGGCCGCGACGGCGGGGAGACCGGCGACGGCCGCTCCGGTCACGGTCCTGGGCGCTTCGGCGATGCACGTGATAACGGCCACTGAGCAGAAGAGCACGGCGAAGGCCCAGGAGTGCGGGGCGCTGCGGCGGTGCAGCGCGGCACGCAGGATCGAGAGGGATGCGACCATCCAGGGCCCGTACACCAGCATCGGCCACCAGGGCGCCAGGCCGTGGGTGGCACCCGGGACAGCGACCTGTCGCAGGATGTCGTGGGTGAACAGGCCCCCGAGGACGCTCACCATGGCAATGATGACCGTGCTCACCGCTGCGATGGCGTAGCTGAGGGTCTGGTTGCGAGAGAGCGTCCACCCTCTCGCCTTCATCCTGTGCATGGGGCGCCGACGGTGGCAGGAAGGGCCGATGGTCGGGGGCCGCATATCCATGACCGGCTTCGGCGGCAGGTCCAGGGGGTCGGGGGCGTCCTGCAGCAGCTGCGTCAGTTCGACGTCCGGTTCCCAGCGCCCCTGCAGCACATCGAGGTCCGGAGCGGAGATCGGTTCCTGCACGAACGCGGAAGGGTAGCCGTCCCACTGACCGGGGAGGGTGGCGTACGCCTCGCCGTACTGCTCAGCAGCAACTCCGTACGTCCCGAAGTGGTCATACCTGTCATGCATGTGATTCCTGCCGTGGACGATGTCGGTGGTAGAGGCCTTGGCCGCTCCGCAGCGGGCCGCGGCGGCAGCGTGCGAGCGCACGCGCGGCACTCACGTCGTGCAGCGACGGGCGTAATCGGCCTCGATCAGCTCCATGGCCGCCATGAAGTCCGCCAGTTCCGGGTTCCACGGCCGGACCAGGGCGGCGGCACTCTCCGTGCTGGTGTACAGGGGCCGCATGGGCGATACCTCGGAACGCGGCTTGAGCAATTCGGGCTGTGCGATAGGCGTTTTCACAGACCTCTCAACGACAACAGTCCCCCTCCGGCTGTCGGCCACCTGGATGACAAATAAATAGGAATTAGGGTAAATCTGCTATCCTATCCGGCGAGGCCCCGCCCCGGCGCTCACTACGCGAACTGCGCTCCCTCGTCAGCGAGTTGGGTGAGCAGTCCGGAAACAGGCCCGGCCCGTACGGATGAAGATTCCGTACGGGCCGGGCCTGTTGGCGGTCAGTGGTTGCGCGGGAATCCCAGGTCCACGCCCGCCGGGGCCTCCGAGGGGTCCGGCCAGCGGGTGGTGACGACCTTGCCGCGGGTGTAGAAGTGCACGCCGTCGTTGCCGTAGATGTGGTGGTCGCCGAAGAGCGAGTCCTTCCAGCCGCCGAAGGAGTGGTAGCCCACCGGGACCGGGATCGGGACGTTCACGCCGACCATGCCGGCCTCGATCTCCAGCTGGAAGCGGCGGGCCGCGCCGCCGTCACGGGTGAAGATGGCGGTGCCGTTGCCGAACGGGGACGAATTGATCAGGGCCACGCCGTCCTCGTACGTCTCCGCGCGCAGCACACACAGCACCGGGCCGAAGATCTCGTCGCGGTAGGCGTCCGAGTCGGTCGAGACGCGGTCCAGGAGCGACAGGCCGATCCAGTGGCCGTCCTCGAAGCCGTCGACCGTGTAGCCGGTGCCGTCCAGGACGACCTCCGCACCCTGGGCCGCCGCGCCCGTGACGTAGGAGGCGACCTTGTCGCGGTGGGCCTTGGTGATCAGCGGGCCCATCTCGGACTCCGGGTCGTTGCCGGGGCCGATCTTGATCTTCTCGGCGCGCTCGCGGATCTTCTGGACCAGCTCGTCGGCGATGGAGCTGACCGCGACGACCGCGGAGATCGCCATGCAGCGCTCGCCCGCGGAGCCGTACGCCGCGGAGACCGCCGCGTCCGCGGCCGCGTCCAGGTCCGCGTCCGGGAGGACCAGCATGTGATTCTTCGCGCCGCCGAGCGCCTGGACGCGCTTGTGGTTGGCGGAGGCGGTGGTGTGGATGTAGCGGGCGATCGGGGTGGAGCCGACGAAGGAGACCGCGGCGACGTCCGGGTGGGCGAGCAGCGCGTCGACCGCGACCTTGTCGCCGTGGACGACATTGAGCACGCCGTCGGGCAGGCCCGCCTCTGCGGCGAGCTCCGCAAGCAGGTTGGACGCCGACGGGTCCTTCTCGCTGGGCTTCAGTACGAAGGTGTTTCCGCAGGCGATCGCCAGCGGGAACATCCACATCGGCACCATCGCCGGGAAGTTGAACGGCGTGATGCCGGCGACGACACCGAGCGACTGGCGGATCGAGGAGACGTCGACCCGGTTGGAGACCTGGGTGGACAACTCACCCTTGAGCTGGGTGGTGATGCCGCAGGCCAGCTCCACGATCTCCAGGCCGCGGGCGACCTCGCCGAGCGCGTCGGAGTGGACCTTGCCGTGCTCGGCGGTGATCAGCGCGGCGATCTCATCGCGGTGCGCGTCGAGGAGCGCGCGGTAGCGGAACAGGATGCTGGTGCGCTGCGCGAGCGAGGACGTGCCCCAGGTCGCGTACGCCTCCTTCGCCGCCGCGACGGCCGCGTCGACCTCCTCCGCCGAGGCCAGCGCGACCTGGGTGGTGACGGCGCCGGTCGCCGGGTCGGTGACCGGGCCCCAGTTACCGGACGCGCCCTCGACGGTCTTGCCACCGATCCAGTGGTTGACGGTCTTCATTTCGTGCTCCTTCACAGATGGCGGCGTCACAGATGGCGGCGTCGGGCTGCGACCTGCCGGTCGTACTCCTCCCGGGCCTTGACCGCCGACGGCCGGGTCGCGGTCTCGGCCACCGGAACATCCCACCACGCCTGCGCGGGGGGCGCCCCCGACACAGTGTCTGCCGTTTCGGTCTCGACGTAGACACCTGTGGGAACGTCCGCCTCCCGCGCCTCGGCGAGGGCTTCGCGCAGGTCACGCACCGTCTTGGCGCGGATCACGCGCATCCCCAGCGAGGCGGCGTTGGCGGCCAGGTCGACGGGGAGCGGGGCGCCGGTGTACGTACCGTCGCCGGCCCGGTAGCGGTAGGCGGTGCCGAAGCGCTCCGCACCCACCGACTCGGAGAGGCCTCCGATGGAGGCGTACCCGTGGTTCTGCAGGATGACCACTTTGATCGGAATGTTCTCCTGGACTGCTGTCACGATTTCGGTGGGATTCATCAGATACGTACCGTCGCCGACGAGCGCCCAGACGGGCCGACCGGGCGCGGCCATCCCGACGCCGATGGCCGCGGGGATCTCGTAGCCCATGCAGGAGTAGCCGTACTCGACGTGGTACTGGTCGGCGGAACGGGCCCGCCACAGCTTGTGCAGGTCGCCCGGGAGCGAGCCCGCGGCGTTGATCACGATGTCCTCGCCGGTGATCAGGGCGTCCAGCGCGCCGAGCACCTGGGGCTGGGTGGGGCGGGTGTCCGGGTCCTCGGCCTCGTAGGCGGCGTCGACGCGGTGCTCCCAGCGCTCCTTGTCGTCGGCGTACTCCGTCTCGTACGCGGGCTCCACACGAAAACGCGTGCCCAGTGCGGCTGCCAGCTCCTCAAGGGCGGTGCGGGCGTCCGCCACGAGCGAGAGCCCGGACATCTTGTGGGCGTCGAAGGCGGTGATGTTGATGTTCAGGAACCGGACGCCCGGGTTCTGGAAGAGGGTCGCGGAGGCGGTGGTGAAGTCGGACCAGCGAGTGCCGACGCCGATCACCAGATCTGCGGTACGGGCCAGTTCGTCGGCCGTGGCGGTGCCGGTGTGGCCGATGCCGCCGACGTCGCAGGGGTGGTCGTGGGGCAGCGAGCCCTTGCCTGCCTGGGTGGAGGCGACCGGGATGCCGGTCGCGTCGGCGAAGGACCGCAGGGCCTCCTCGGCCTCGCTGTGGTGGACGCCGCCGCCCACGACGATCAAGGGGCGGCGGGCCCCGGTCACCGCGCGGCGCGCCGCGTCGAGCGCGTCCAGGTCGGGCCGGGGCCGGCGCACCTGCCAGACGCGCTCGGCGAAGAACTCCTCCGGCCAGTCGTACGCCTCGGCCTGCACGTCCTGCGGCAGCGCGAGCGTGACCGCGCCGGTGGCGGCGGGGTCAGCGAGTACGCGCATGGCCTGAAGGGCGGCCGGGATCAGCGCCTCGGGGCGGGTGACGCGGTCGAAGTAGCGGGACACCGGGCGCAGCGCGTCGTTGACCGAGACATCGCCCGCGTACGGGACTTCGAGCTGCTGGAGGACCGGGTCGGCGGGGCGGGTCGCGAACACGTCGCCGGGCAGCAGCAGGACCGGCAGCCGGTTGATGGTGGCGAGCGCTGCGCCGGTGACGAGATTGGTCGCGCCGGGGCCGATGGAGGTGGTGACGGCGTGGGTGGAGAGGCGGCGGGACTGGCGGGCGTAGCCGACGGCGGCGTGCACCATGGCCTGTTCGTTGCGGCCCTGGAAGTACGGCATACCGGTGGCGGACGGGCCTGACGTGGGGGACGTGCCGGACTCGAGGAGCGCCTGGCCGAGTCCGGCGACATTGCCGTGGCCGAAGATGCCCCAGGTGGCGTTGATCAGGCGGTGGCGGCGGCCGTCGCGCTCGGTGTACTGGCGGGCGAGGAAGGCGACGAGGGCCTGGGCGACGGTGAGTCGGCGCGTACTGCTCATCGGGGGCCTTCCTGGGCGTCGGCTTCGTACAGGGGCAGTCGGGGGTCGACGGGCTGCGTCGGCCAGGTGTCGCGGATCCAGCCGTGGTCCGGGTGGTCGCAGATCAGCCACTCGCGCTTGTCACCCGGACCGGCCATGACGTTCAGGTAGTACATGTCGCGGCCGGGCGCGGCGATGGACGGGCCGTGCCAGCCGTCGGGGATCAGGACGGCGTCGCCGGTGCGGACTTCGGCGAGGACGTCCGTACCGCCGGGCCGGGACGGGGACACCCGGTGGTAGCCCATGCCGTCGCGGTCGATCTCGAAGTAGTAGATCTCCTCGAGCTCGGACTCGACGCCGGGGCGGTGCTCGTCGTGCTTGTGCGGCGGGTAGGAGGACCAGTTGCCGCCGGGGGTGAGCACCTCGACCGCGATCAGCCTGTCGCAGGCGAAAGTGTCGGCGGCCGCGAAATTGTTGACCTGGCGCGAGCAGTTGCCCGAGCCGCGCAGCTCGACGGGTACCTCCGGCGCGGGGCCGTAGCGAGCGGGGAGTCGTCGCTCGCACTTCGCTCCTGCCAGGGCGAAGCGGCCTCCCGCACCGGAGGCGATCTGTGCATGGGCATCGCGCGGTACGTAGGCGAAGTCCGTCACTCCGCCGAACACGCTTTCCCTGCCCCGCAGTTCAAAGATCTCGTCTTGCGTCTGCACCGTGCAACCGCCGACGAGCGGCAGCACGATCCACTCGCTCTCCCCGGCGGCGAGGGAGTGTGAGCCGCCGGGCTCCAGCTCCAGTACACGGAGGCTGGAGTAGCCCCAGCCGGCCTGCTCGGGGTCGATCCGAAGGGCGTAGGGACCGCTTGCCGCGCTCCCCGCCGGCACGTATTGCTTCTGGTCGTCGGTCTCGCTCATGGCTTCTCCGTACCCCCTACAGCAGTCCAACGGCCGTATCGACCGCCCCGGCAACGTCTCCGTCGACCGGATAGAGCAGCGAGCGTCCCACCACCAGCCCCTGCACGGTGGGCAGTTGCAGCGCACCACGCCACTTCTCGTACGCGCCGTGCTGGTCGTCGCCGATCTCGCCGCCGAGAAGGACGGCGGGCAGGGTCGAGGTCTCCATCACGGCCGCCATGTCGTCGGGGTCGTCGGTGACGGGGACCTTCAGCCAGGAGTACGCGGAGGTGCCGGCAAGCCCGGACGCGATGGCGATCGACCGGGTCACTGCTTCGGCGCTGAGATCGTTACGGAGCAGGCCGTCGATCCGGTGACAGATGAACGGCTCTATGAAGACGGGAAGCTGACGCGCAGCCATCTCGTCGACGGCGCGGGCGGTGGCGTGCAGCGTGTCGAGGGAGGCGGCGTCCTGGTAGTCGATACGGAGCAGCAGCTTGCCCGCGTCGAATCCGAGCCGGTCCAGGTCCTGGGCGCGGTGCCCGGTGAACCGGTCGTCGAGCTCGAACGCGGCGCCGGCGAGGCCCCCGCGGTTCATCGAACCCATGACGACTTTGTCGTCGAGGGCGCCGAGGAGGAGCAGGTCGTCGAGGATGTCGGCGGTGGCGAGGACGCCGTCGACGCCGGGGCGGGAGAGGGCCAGGCAGAGCCGTTCGAGCAGATCGAGTCGGTTCGCCATGGCGAGGCGGCGGTCGCCGACGCCGAGGGCGCCGCGGGCGGGGTGGTCGGCGGCGATGATCATCAGGCGTCCGCTGTCCCCGATGAGCCGGGGCCGTCTGCGCCGCCGAGTGGCGGCCTCGGCGACGGCCTCGGGGTGACGGGTGCGGATCCCGACGAGCTCGGCGATGTCGACGCGGCTCACGAAGCGGCTCCGGGCGGGGGTGTGTCGCCGGGCCGGAACGGCGCGGCGGATGTCGGGGCCGGGGACGGCGGGGGCGATGCGCTGGACGACGGGGTCGGCGCGACGGGCGGGGGTGGCGCGACGGGCAGGGTCGGCGGGGCTGGGGACGGCGCGGCGGGCGCGCCCGGTTCACTGGGCGGCGGGGTCGGCGCGGCGGGCGGCGGGGTCGGGGACGGCGGGACCGGGCCGCCGGTCAGGACCTGGTCGACCTCGGCGGCGTACGGCATCGCGGTGGAGCAGGCGAGGCGGGCTGCGACGATGGCTCCGGCGGCGTTCGCGTACCGCATGACGCGCTCCAACTCCCATCCGGAGAGCAGCCCGTGGCACAACGCCCCACCGAATGCGTCCCCGGCGCCCAGCCCGTTGACCACCTCGACGGGGACGGGCGGGACCTCGGCCTGCGCCCCGTCCCGGTGTACGGCAAGGACACCTTTGGGGCCCTGCTTGACGACGGCGAGCTCGACCCCGGCGGCGAGGAGCGCACGGGCCGCGGCGTACGGCTCGCGCTCGCCGGTGGCGATTTCGCACTCCTCCAGATTGCCGACGGCGACGGTGGCGTGCGCCAGCGCCTCTGCGTAGTACTGCCGCGCCTCGGCCGGGTCCCCCCAGAACATCGGCCGCCAGTCGAGGTCGAAGACGGTGATGCCGGAGCGGTCCCGGTGGGCGAGCGCGGCCAGCGTCGCCGTACGGCTCGGCTCCGCGCACAGGCCGGTCCCGGTCATCCAGAAGACGCGCGCCGAGCGGATCTCCGCGAGGTCCAGCTCGTGCTCATGGATCTCGAGGTCGGGGGCTTTCGGCTGCCGGTAGAAGTAGAGCGGGAAGTCGTCCGGCGGGAAGATCTCGCAGAAGGTGACCGGCGTCGGATAGGCGGCGACCGCGGTCACCCAGCGGTCGTCGACCCCGAACTCCCGCAGCGCCTGGTGGACATAGTCCCCGAAGGCGTCCTGTCCGGTGCGGGTGATCACCGCCGTCCGCCGTCCGAGCCGGGCCGCCCCGACCGCGACGTTCGTGGCCGAGCCGCCGAGGAACTTTCCGAACGTGTCGACCTGCGCCAACGGGACCCCGGTCCGCAGCGGATAGAGGTCCACCCCGACCCGTCCCATCGTGATCACGTCGTACGGCTGAGGCATGCGCGTCCCTTCGGTTCGACGCCGGCTGCCCCCAGGTGTAGTGCTCCTTCCTGAACCCTGTCAACATTTTGTCCTTACATTCGGACGAAGGCTTGACACCCTTCCGCGGCGGCCGGAAAGCTCGTCCGCATGACCTCATCCGTCCCCTCCCTGAACCGCATCCGGGTCGGCTCGGCCCCTGACTCCTGGGGGGTGTGGTTCCCCGACGATCCTCAGCAGGTCCCCTGGCAGCGCTTCCTCGACGAGGTCGCGAGTGCCGGCTACGAATGGATCGAGCTCGGTCCGTACGGCTATCTCCCGAGCGACCCCGCCCGCCTCACCGAGGAGACCGCCCGGCGCGGCCTGAAGGTCTCGGCGGGAACGGTCTTCACCGGGCTGCACCACGGGCCGGCCGTCTGGGACAAGACCTGGGCGCACGTCTCCGACATTGCGGCGCTGACCCGGGCCATGGGCGCGGAGCATCTGGTCGTCATCCCCTCCTTCTGGCGCGACGACAAGACGGGCCAGGTACTGGAGGACCGCACCCTCACCCCCGGCCAGTGGCGCGACCTCACCGCCCAGACCGAACGACTGGGCCGCGAGGTGCGCGAACGGTACGGCCTGAAGATCGTCGTCCATCCGCACGCGGACACCCATATCGACAGCGAGGAGAACGTCAGCCGGTTTCTCGACGCCACCGATCCCGAACTGGTCTCCCTGTGCCTGGACACCGGGCACTACGCCTACTGCGGCGGCGACAGCGTCAAGCTGATCGAGACCTACGGGGAGCGGATCGGCTACCTCCACCTCAAGCAGGTGGACCCCGAGATCCTCGCCGAAGTCGTCGCGGACGAGGTGCCCTTCGGCCCTGCGGTCGGCCGGGGCGTGATGTGCGAACCGCCGGCCGGGGTGCCCGCGCTTGAGCCCGTACTGGCCGCGGCCCAGGCACTGGACATCGAACTCTTCGCCATCGTCGAGCAGGACATGTACCCCTGCCCGCCGGACAAGCCCTTCCCCATCGCCCGGCGGACCCGCGGTTTCCTGCGCTCGTGTGGCGCCTGACGCGAACACACAAATTGCGTCAGCGGTGTTGCCGCCTCATCACGCATGTCTCCGTTTTGCGGGTCTTCCGTCACAGTCGATCAACAGCCCCTCCCCTCACTCCCCTCGCAGTCGTTCAAGGAGTACAGCTCAGTGATCGCCAGCGTCCGCGCTACAGCTCCCCCGACGGCCCCCCGCGCCGCCGCTGCCGCGCACGCACGGAGGTGCCACACAGATGACGGACAGAAGACTCTGGTCCTACAAGGACATCGCCGCGCACATCCAGGTGCAGCCGGACACGGTCCGCTCCTATCGCAAGCACGGCCTTCTCCCGCCTCCCGACCATGTGGAGGCCGGAAAGCCCTACTGGTACGCGGACACGATCCGCGTCTGGGTGGCCAATCGCCCCGGGAACAGGAGCCGTAGGGAGTGAGGCACCGCGCGAGGCGGGCCCCGGAGTGGGCCGTCCCCCCGCGGCGTCAGGCCCTGACGCTGTCCCGTGCCCCGTCCGGGTCCGGCTGCGGGTCCGGCTTCGGGTCCGATTGCGCGTCCGGGTCCGATTCCGAGTCCGGCCGCGGTGGCACGGGCTGGGATATCTCCCCCTCGCTCAGCCCGAATCGCTGATGGAACCGGCGCAGCGGCCCGGGAGCCCACCAGGTCGAGGCGCCCATCAGCTTCATCACCGAGGGGACGAGCAGGCTGCGGACCACCATGGCGTCCATCAGCACGGCCAGCGCGATTCCGAGACCGAGCATCTTGGTATTGGTGACCCGCGAGGTGCCGATGCCCACCATCACGACCGCGAGGATCACGGCCGCCGCTGTGATCAGCCCGCCGGTGCGCTGGAGGCCGAATCGCACCGCCTGCTCATGGTCGTGGGTGCGGTCGTACTCCTCCTTGATGCGGGAGAGCAGGAAGACGCCGTAATCCATGGAGAGCCCGAAGGCGATGCAGAACATCAGCACGGGCAGCGTCGTCTCGATGTCACCGGTTGAGGTGAAGGCGAGCAGCCCGGAGAGGTTGCCGTCCTGGAAGACCCAGACGACCGCGCCGAACATCGCCGTCAGACTGAGGGCGTTGAGCACGACCGCCTGGATCGGGATCAGCACACTCCCGGTGAGCAGGAAGACCAGCAGCAGGGTCACCACGACGATGATGACGAGCGCCAGGGGCAGCCGGTCGGCGATGGCGGCCTTGGAGTCCTCCAGCACCGCCGCCCTGCCCGTCACCGAGGTCTCGAACGGGGCCGGTACGTCGCGCAGTTCATGGACGAGCCGCTGCGCCTCCTCCCCCACCGCCTCCCCCTTGGGCTGCACCGTGAAGTAGGCGGTCCCGCCCGAGGTAACGGGGCCGTCGACCCGCAGCACTCCCGGAAGGGCGGCGATGCGGTCGCGGTATTCGGCGTAGGCGGCGGGCGTCGTCGCGGCTTCGCCGGAGTCCGCGTCCTGGGCGACCACCGCGAGGCCGCCGGCCGGGCTGCCGGGGAAGCCGTCCCGTATCTGCTGCTGGACCACATGGGACTCGGCGGTCGAAGGCAGCTGGCGATCATCGGGGGTGCCGAACTTGACGCCCAGGAAGGGCAGTCCGAGCAGCACCAGACCGGCGACGGTGGCGAAGGCGAAGAGCGGAGCCCGGCGCATCACCAGGGCCGCAACCCTGGCCCACCCGCCTCCGGCCGCCTCCGTGTCAGCGCCCGCCTCCTCGGACGATGCGCCGCCCTTGCCCCGGCCACGCCGGAAGAGACGGCGCAGATCCAGTGCGTTGACCCGGTGGCCCAGGAGGATCAGCGCGGCCGGCAGCAGGATCAGCGCGGCAGCCGCGGCAAGCAGCACCACCGCGATCCCGGCGTAGGCGAAGGAGCGCAGGAAGTACTGCGGGAAGACCAGCATCGCCGCCAGCGACACGGCCACGGTCATCGCGGAGAAGAGCACCGTGCGGCCCGCGGTGCGCAGGGTGATTCCCACCGCCTCCCGCACCTCGGCCCCCGCCGCCAGCTCCTCACGGAATCTGCGCACGATGAACAGGGCATAGTCGATGGCGAGTCCGAGACCCAGAGCCGTGGTGAGGTTCTGCGCGAAGACCGAGACATCGGCGAACTCGGTGATGCCGCGCAGCACGGCATTCGTCCCCAGGATGGCGACAATGCCGACGCCCAGCGGGAGCAGCGCCGCGATCGCGCTGCCGAAGACCATCACCAGCAGCACCAGTGTGACCGGCAGGGCGATCAGCTCGGCCCGCAGCAGGTCCTCCTGGATGATCGTCGTCATCTCGTGCTGCACGGCGACGGGGCCGCCGATCGAGACCTCCACCGGACCGTGCGCACCCCGGAAGTCGGGCGCAATCCGCTCCAGCACCTCGGCCCTGGCCTTCTCGTCGCCCTCGATCCGGGCAGCTATGAGCGCCTGCCGGCCGTCCTCGGCGCGCAGCGCGGGTGAGCCGGTCTGCCAGTACGAACCGACACCCGTGACGTCCTTCTCGGCGGCGAGCCGCTCCGCCAGCCGCCGCCCCTCGGCCGCGACAGCCGGGGCGTCCACGCTCGCCCGCCCGCTGTCCACGAGAAGCAGCACATTCGGCTGCGACGCGGGGAACTCCCGCTCCAGCGCGGCCGTCGCATAGGTCGACTCGGCGGCCGGGTCCTCCCATCCGCCGCTGCCCATGCGCTCGGCGACCCCACTGCCGGCGAACACCGCGAGTGCGGTGAGCACCAGGGCGGCCAGCAGCGAGAGCCGCGGCCGCGCGGTGACGAAGCGGGTCCATCCCCCGATGGGCGACGGACTGTTGACTTCGGACATGGTGCGGTGTCCCCTTCACCGTGGCCCATGCGCAGGCTTCCCGGCAGGCAGCATGAGTCGACAATTGCCATAGACTGGCAAACACGAGCCAGCGCTCGCATTAATCAAGAATGCGAGCGGTCACTCGCGTTTGTCAACCGCACCAGGAAAGCTGGGGATTTCACGTGCCGCAGCCCACGACGCCGAGGCCCGCCGCGACCGCCAAGACCACCAAGGCCGCTGCGGCAGTTGAGACCACTCAGGCCGCTGAGGCCGCTGAGACCACTCAGGCCGCCGCGACCGCCGCAGCCAAGGGGGCCTTCGGGCCGGCCTCGACCGCAGGGCCCGGCAGGACCTCCGGGGCCGGCGGAGCCTCCGGCACCACCGAAGCCCCGGAGACCGCCAAGCCGCGCCGCCGTCAGGCCCGCGGCGAGCGCCGCATCGCCCAGCTCCTCGAAGCCGCCGCGAACGTCTTCTGCAGCAGCGGCTACACCGCCGCCAGCACCAACGCCATCGCCCGCGAGGCCGGCGTCTCCCCCGGCACGCTCTACCAGTTCTTCCCGAACAAGGAGGCCATCGCCGTCGAGCTCGGCGGACGACTCCTCGACCGGTGGCGCGAGTCCCACGGCGCGGCCCTGAGCGCCGCCAGCCTCGACCTCCCGCTCGACGAGCTGCTGGACGCGGTCCTCGATCCCCTCTTCGAGTTCAACCACGAGAACCCCGCCTTCGCCGTCCTGATGCACGGCCCCGACATCCCCGGCCAGATCACCCAGGAGTTCAACGCCCTGCACGACGGGCTGCTCACCCGGATCGAGGAGCTCTTGGCGGGCTTCCTCCCCGACACCCCGCCCGCCGAGCTCTCCCGCACCGCCGCCACGATGTTCGCCGTCTTCAAGGCCGGTCTCGATCTCGTCCTCACCCACGAGGGCGAGGAGCGGCAGGCGTACATCACGGAGATCAAGAAGGTCATGTTCGGGTACCTGGACCCGGTCCTCGGCGAAGCCGTGCACTGCACGGCGGAGCGGCGAAACGCGGCGCCGAGTTCACACTAATACCCCCTAGGGGTATAGTCTGATGTCTGGTGAACGTCGGGGAGCCACGGCATTCCCCCGGCCCTCCGGCACACCATGACCTCGTACGTGTACTCAATACGTGTACCCAGTACGTGTTGCACCCTCGAAGAGGAGAACGCCATGACCGCCGAGACGAAGACCGAGACCGCCCAGGCGACCGGCTCCTGCTGCGCGCCCACCGGCTCCTGTCACGACGGCGCGGCCGACGTCCGGATCGGCGGCGTCACCACGGTCTACCAAGTCACCGGCATGACCTGTGGTCACTGCGAGGGCGCGGTCGTCGGCGAGCTCTCCGAGCTGCCGGGCGTCACTTCGGTGAAGGCGGTCGCCGCAAGCGGCCAGGTGACGGTGGTCTCCGACGCCCCGCTCGACGAGACGGCCGTGCGCGAGGCCGTGGACGAGGCCGGATACGAACTCGTCGGCCAGGCTTGAGACCGGGCACCCCCGCGCCGCTTCTGCAAAGCCCTCCCGCCGGGCCGTGCCCGACCAGTCCGATGCTGGTCGTGTACGGCCCGGCGCCCGTCGTGGAGATGGAGTCCTGAACGTGGAAACTTCCCAGGTCGAGCTCAGCATTGGCGGGATGACCTGTGCCTCCTGCGCCGCCCGCGTCGAGAAGAAGCTCAACCGCATGGACGGCGTCAGCGCAACGGTCAATTACGCGACCGAGAAGGCGAAAATCTCCTACCCCCACGGGCTCGAGGTCACCGACCTCATCGCCACCGTCGTCAAAACCGGCTACACGGCCCAGCAGCCCCCGCCCCCGCTGCCGGAGCCGGAGCCGGACCCCGCCCCCGGCGCGACTCCCGCCGCGACCTCCGACGCGGCACCCGCCGCACACGTCGCCCCGGAGTCCACCGCCCTCCGTCAGCGCCTCACCGTCTCAGCCCTGCTCGCGATACCCGTCGTCCTCATGGCGATGATCCCCGCCCTCCAGTTCGACAACTGGCAGTGGCTCTCCCTCACCCTCGCCGCCCCCGTCGTCGTCTGGGGCGCACTTCCCTTCCACCGGGCCGCCTGGACCAGCCTCCGGCACGGCGCGGCCACCATGGACACCCTCATCTCCCTCGGCACGCTCGCCGCCTTCGGCTGGTCGCTCTGGGCGCTGTTCCTCGGCCACGCGGGCATGCCCGGCATGCGGCACGGCTTCGACCTCACCGTCTCGCGCACCGACGCCTCCTCGACGATCTATCTCGAAGTGGCCGCGGGCGTCACCACCTTCCTCCTCCTCGGCCGCTATCTGGAGGCCCGCTCCAAGCGGAAGGCGGGCGCGGCCCTGCGCGCCCTGATGGAGCTGGGCGCCAAGGACGTCGCCGTGCTGCGCGACGGTACGGAGGTACGGATTCCGGTCGGCCGGCTGGCGGTCGGCGACCGCTTCGTCGTACGCCCCGGAGAGAAGATCGCCACCGACGGCACGGTCGTCGAGGGCGCCTCCGCCGTCGACGCCTCGATGCTGACCGGCGAGTCGGTGCCGCTGGATGTGGCCACGGGCGACCCGGTCACCGGCGGCTGCGTCAACACCGCCGGCCGTCTCGTCGTCGAGGCCACCCGGGTCGGCGCGGACACCCAGCTCGCCCGGATCGCCCGGCTGGTCGAGGACGCCCAGAACGGCAAGGCCGACGTACAGCGCCTCGCCGACCGGATCTCGGCCGTCTTCGTACCCGTCGTCCTGGTGATCGCCCTCGGCACCCTGGCCGGCTGGCTGCTGGCCACCTCGGACGCGACCGCGGCCTTCACCGCCGCCGTCGCCGTACTGATCATCGCCTGCCCCTGCGCGCTCGGCCTGGCGACGCCCACCGCCCTCATGGTCGGCACCGGTCGCGGCGCCCAGCTCGGCATCCTCATCAAGGGCCCCGAGGTACTGGAGTCCACCCGCCGGGTCGACACCGTCGTCCTGGACAAGACGGGGACCGTCACCACGGGCCGGATGAGCCTTCAGGGCGTGTACGTCTCCGAAACCGCCGACGAGGATGAACTGCTGCGCTTCGCGGGCGCATTGGAGCACGCTTCGGAGCATCCCATCGCCCGCGCTGTCGCAGCTGGAGCCGAGGAACGCGTCGGCGCCCTGCCCGTGCCGACGGCGTTCGAGAACGTCCCGGGTCTGGGCGTACGAGGCGTCATCGACGGACACCAGGTACTGGTCGGGCGCGCGCAGCTGCTCGAGAACGCCGGGGTGGAACTGTCCCCCGAACTGAAGGCCGCGTCGGAGGAGGGACGTACGGCCGTCTTCGCCGCCCGGGACGGGAAGGCGCTCGGGGTGCTCACCGTCGCCGACGCGGTCAAGGACACCAGCGCCGAGGCGGTGACGCGGCTGCGCGGCCTCGGTCTCACCCCGGTGCTGCTGACCGGCGACAGCAAGGCGGTCGCCAATGCGGTCGCCGCCGAGGTCGGCATCGAGGAGGTGTACGCCGAGGTCATGCCCGAGGAGAAGGTGGAGGTGGTCAGGCGCCTGAAGGCGCAGGGCCGCAGCGTCGCCATGGTGGGCGACGGGGTCAATGACGCGGCCGCGCTGGCCGAGGCCGACCTGGGGCTGGCGATGGGCACAGGCACCGACGCGGCGATAGAGGCCGGTGACCTGACGCTCGTACGGGGGGATCTGAGGGCCGCGGCCGACGCGATCCGTCTCGCCCGTCGGACACTGACGTCAATCAAGGGCAATATTTTCTGGGCTTTCGGCTACAACGTCGCCGCACTGCCCCTCGCGGCATCAGGCCTGCTCAACCCCATGATCGCCGGTTTCGCCATGGCCTTTTCGTCCGTATTTGTGGTAGCCAACAGTCTGCGGCTGCGCTCCTTCAGGTGACTACAAGTGGGGCACAAGACCTTCACAAAGAGACCTAGATCACAGATATTTAGGGGTAACCATTGAGGCTCCTCGCGAGTCTAGATTGGCGATGCCGAGAACGTCTTGGGGGACGTTCATGGGATGTCTTGGGGGACGTCCCAGGCAAGCGTTGGCCGGGGCACGTGCCCGGGGAGCTTTGAGCGGCCCTCCCGTGCGTACGTACCCCGGCAGACCGCGTGAGGAGCTTCTGCAGCCCGCAGACGCCCGGCCGGATCCCGTGGGGGGAATCCGCTCCGGGGATATGGGAAGCGCCCCGCCCGCCGACCCGTGGGGGGATCGGCAGCGGGGCGCTTTCCGTTGCCTGCGCCTGCGACGGGACCGGCCACGAGGCGCGGATGCGCACCACGCGCCGGAGCCCTGTTGTCAGCGGGCCTCTACGTGTCAGCGGGCCTCGACGGGGACGAAGTCGCGCAGGACCTCGCCGGTGTAGATCTGGCGCGGACGGCCAATGCGGGAACCCGGCTCCTTGATCATCTCGTGCCACTGGGCGATCCAGCCGGGCAGCCGGCCGAGCGCGAAGAGCACGGTGAACATCTCGGTCGGGAAGCCCATGGCCCGGTAGATCAGGCCCGTGTAGAAGTCCACGTTCGGGTAGAGGTTGCGCGAGACGAAGTAGTCGTCGGAGAGCGCGTGCTCCTCCAGCTTGAGCGCGATGTCGAGCAGCTCGTCGGACTTGCCGAGCGCCGAGAGGACATCGTGCGCCGCGGCCTTGATGATCTTCGCGCGCGGGTCGAAGCTCTTGTAGACGCGGTGACCGAAGCCCATCAGACGGACGCCGTCCTCCTTGTTCTTCACCTTGCGGATGAAGGAGTCGACATCGCCGCCGTTGGCCTGAATGCCCTCGAGCATCTCCAGGACCGACTGGTTGGCCCCACCGTGCAGCGGGCCCCACAGGGCGCTGATGCCGGCGGAGATCGAGGCGAACATGTTCGCCTGCGAGGAGCCGACCAGTCGCACGGTGGAGGTCGAGCAGTTCTGCTCGTGGTCCGCGTGGAGGATCAGCAGCTTCTCGAGCGCCGCGACCACGACCGGGTCCAGGTCGTACTCCTGGGCGGGGACCGAGAAGGTCATCCGCAGGAAGTTCTCCACGTACCCGAGGTCGTTGCGCGGGTAGACGAAGGGGTGGCCGATCGACTTCTTGTACGCATACGCCGCGATCGTCGGCAGCTTGGCGAGCAGCCGGACCGTGGAGAGGTGGCGCTGCTTCTCGTCGAACGGGTTATGGCTGTCCTGGTAGAACGTCGACAGTGCGCTGACCACGGAGGACAGCATCGCCATCGGATGCGCGTCCCGCGGGAATCCGCCGTAGAACCGCTTGACGTCCTCGTGCAGCAGCGTGTGCTGGGTGATCTCACCCCGGAAGCTGGAAAGCTCGTCGACCGTCGGAAGCTCGCCGTTGATCAGCAGATACGCCACCTCGAGGAAGGTGGAGCGCTCGGCCAGCTGCTCAATGGGGTAACCGCGGTAACGCAGGATGCCCCGCTCGCCGTCGAGGTAGGTAATCGAGGATTTATAGGCGGCGGTATTGCCGTATCCACTGTCCAGGGTCACCAGACCGGTCTGGGCTCGGAGCTTCCCGATGTCGAAGCCCTTGTCACCGACGGTGCTGTCGACCACCGGGTAGGTGTATTCACCGTCCGCGTACCGCAGTACTACAGAGTTGTCGCTCACGTCATCCCTCACCGACGTAGTGCCTCTTCTTCGAGATGCCCTGACTGTCTCTACCATCCCCCATTTGGCAGAGGAGGGTGCACTCGGGGTCGACCATTGGGCCTATGGGCGGCACTCAGTGCCGCCAACCTGATCATCTTGCCCTCTTCGCCCAGGTTCCGGAAGCCGGGGTGGCGTTTCCCACCCCCGGGGGCCGGAGGGCTTCCCCCGGGCGGCGGAGCCCGCCGCGTCAGCCGCCGGCCAGCCGGTGGTCCACCGCGGTGAAGCGTCTACCCGCGGAGACAGTGCGCACTGCCTGTCCTATCGCCTTACGGGAGCCGACCAGCACGACGAGCTTCTTGGCCCGGGTCACCGCCGTGTAGAGGAGGTTCCGCTGGAGCATCATCCAGGCCCCGGTGGTGACCGGGATCACCACCGCGGGGTATTCGCTGCCCTGCGAGCGGTGGATGGTGACGGCGTACGCGTGTGCCAGCTCGTCGAGCTCGTCGAAGTCGTACGGAACCTCCTCGTCCTCGTCCGTCAGCACCGTCAGCCGCTGATCGTCCAGCTGGAGCGAAGTGACCACGCCGACCGTGCCGTTGAAGACGCCGTTCTTTCCCTTCTCGTAATTGTTGCGAATCTGGGTGACCTTGTCGCCGACGCGGAAGACCCGGCCGCCGAATCGCTTCTCGGGCAGGTCGGGGCGTGCGGGCGTAATCGCCTGCTGGAGCAGTCCGTTGAGGGCGCCGGCGCCGGCCGGGCCACGGTGCATGGGTGCGAGCACCTGCACATCGCGCCGCGGATCCAGGCCGAACTTGGCGGGGATTCTGCGGGCCGCCACGTCCACGGTGAGCTTTCCCGCGTCCTCCGTCTCCTCCTCCACGAAGAGAAAGAAGTCGGGGAGACCGGAAGTGATGGGCTGAACACCGGAATTGATGCGGTGGGCGTTGGTGACGACGCCGGACTGCTGAGCCTGCCGGAAGATGCGGGTCAGCCGGACATTCGGCACCGGGCCGCCGTCCGCGAGCAGATCGCGCAGCACCTCGCCGGCGCCGACGCTCGGCAGCTGGTCCACGTCCCCCACCAGCAGCAGATGCGCGCCGGGGGCGACCGCTTTGACCAATTTGTTGGCCAGCAGCAGATCGAGCATGGACGCCTCGTCGACCACCACCAGATCCGCCTCCAGCGGTCTGTCCCGGTCGTACGCCGCGTCCCCGCCGGGCCTCAGCTCCAGCAGCCGGTGCACGGTGGACGCCTCCGCGCCGGCGAGCTCGGCGAGCCGCTTGGCCGCGCGCCCGGTGGGGGCAGCGAGCACGACCTTCGCCTTCTTGGCGCGGGCCAGCTCCACGATGGAGCGGACCGTGAACGACTTGCCGCAGCCGGGACCGCCGGTCAGCACGGCGACCTTGCGGGTGAGGGCCAGCTTGACCGCCTGCTCCTGCTCGGGCGCCAACTCCGCGCCCGTACGGTCCGCCAGCCACGCCAGCGCCTTGTCCCACGCGACGTCCTGGAAGGCGGGCATCCGGTCCTGCTCGGCCCGCAGCAGTCTGTTCAGCTGGGCGGCGAGCGAGATCTCGGCGCGGTGGAAGGGCACCAGATAGACGGCGGTCAGGGGGTCTCCTCCGTCCGGGGCCGGGACCTGTTCCCGTACGACGCCCTCCTCCTCGCCCGCGAGTTCGGCGAGGCACTCGATGACAAGGCCGGTGTCGACCTGGAGCAGCTTCACCGCGTCCGCGATCAGCTTCTCCTCCGGCAGGAAGCAGTGCCCCTGGTCGGTGGACTGCGACAGGGCGTACTGCAGGCCCGCCTTGACCCGCTCGGGGCTGTCGTGCGGTATGCCGACCGCCTGGGCGATCTTGTCGGCGGTGAGGAAGCCGATGCCCCAGACGTCGGCGGCCAGGCGGTACGGCTGGTTCTTCACGACCGAGATCGAGGCGTCGCCGTACTTCTTGTAGATGCGCACCGCGATGGACGTCGAGACGCCGACGCCCTGGAGGAAGATCATGACCTCCTTGATGGCCTTCTGCTCCTCCCAGGCGACGCCGATCAACTTCGTCCGCTTCGGGCCGAGTCCGGGGACCTCGATGAGCTTCTTCGGCTGCTGCTCGATGATGTCGAGGGTGTCGGTCCCGAAGTGCTCGACGATGCGCTCGGCGATCCTTGGGCCGATGCCCTTGATCAGACCAGAGCCGAGATAGCGGCGTATGCCCTGGATCGTGGCCGGAAGGACGGTGGTGTAGTTCTCCACCGTGAACTGCTTGCCGTACTGGGCATGGGAGCCCCAGCGGCCCTCCATACGCAGGGACTCGCCCGGCTGCGCGCCGAGCAGCGAGCCGACCACCGTGAGGAGATCGGCTGCGCCGCGGCCGGTGTCGACGCGGGCGACGGTGTAGCCGGTCTCCTCGTTGGCGTATGTGATCCGCTCGAGGACCCCTTCGACCACTGCGAGATTGGACATGATCCGACGCTACCGCCGGGGTCCGACAGTGCGGGTGGCCTGTGGACAACTCTGCGTCGGTCGGCCGAGCGTCGGGCAGCTGAGCATCGGGGTGTGCGAGGGACTCTGCGCCGGGGCGGCTGAGCGTCGGGGTGTGCGTGGGACTCTGCGTCGGGCAGCTGAGCATCGGGGCTCCGCGCCGCGCGCGCCCGCGGCGTGGCCCTGAACGGTCGAGGGGGCCCGGTCCGACGACCGGGCCCCTCCTGTTCCCCTCCGTCAAGGGCTCCCTGATCCCCCCAGATCCCTCCCCGGGAGCCTTGATGACAGGTACGACCCCCGTCACGCGGAAAGGGTTGCACGACAGCGGGCAGTTATTTGTCCGGAATCTCGGAATGCCGACGAAACGGGGCACAGCGTTCTACCCATGAGCGATGTTTCGTTTCAGAAGGATGTCCTGCCCGAGCTCGGCGACGACAAGCTCCAAGAGATCGCCGGGCTGCTCGGAACGGACGCGGCCGGCGCGCAGAGGGTCGTGGAGTCGACGGTCTCGGCCATGTCGGGCGGCGGAATCCCGGCGGCGACGGTGACGCGGGCGTGACCGCATCGGCGGTCGTTTTCTCGCCGGAGGGCTGGTCGGCGTTCGTCACCGCGATCAGGAGCGGTGAACTGTCCGTCTGAGCGCTCGGGGACGGCGGCGCCTGCTCAGCGGGCCCCATGTTCTTCGTTGCTCTTGAGAACGCGCGCATGACAGCATTCGGCGCGTGACTGACAACGGGGATGACATACCGAAGCCTCATCGGGCTTCAAAACTCGCCGAGTTGGCCGAGGCATCGACGCCGGAAGGACCACCCGCACCGCCGACGGCCGCGCCGACTCCTGCACCGGTCGACGAGCTTGAGCTTACTCGAAAGCAGTTTGCCCGGCTGCTCGGTGAATTTCGACGCACCGCCGTGCTCGTGCCGTTCGACGCGCACGGGAGCCTGTGGACGGCCGACCAGAACGGGGTGCGCTGGATCTGCGCGTTCTCCGACGAAGGGGCGCTGGCTCACTTTGCGCAGGCGCAGGGTGATGCGCAGCGGGAGTGGACGTACCGGACGATTCTGGGTGCACGGCTGCTGGATGTGATGGTGCCGATGCTTCCGGTGCCGGCGGGGGTTGCGTTGGATGCGGGCAGCGAGGACGGCATGTTGTTCCCGCCGGTCGAGGGCATCGTGCCCGACGCGGCGGTGGTGGATCTCGGGGGGACGCAGTGAGCGGAAACGACCCTGACCTCGCGGCGCCGGCGTGGGCGCTTGTCAAGATCGCGAGGGGCATCAATAAGGCGCATGCGGAATTGAAGGACCTCGGCATGATCGGGGAGGCGTCGGTCGGGCGGGGGTTCTCGGATCTGGCGCTGACCGGGCTGCAGTTGGGGCACAGCGCGCTGGCGAAGGAGTTTGACACGTTCTGCGAACGGTGGGAGTGGGGCGTGCGGGCCCTGACACTGCGCGGGAACAGCTTTGCACAGGGTGTGGGTCTGTCGGCGGGTTCGTATGCGGAGCAGGAGCAGTACGTCAAGGACTCGTTCAAGATCGGGGTGAACTCGCTCAACGGGAATCCGCACCTGTCCGAGGACGAGGTCAAGGAGATGAGCTGGGACACGGTCCGGGACCAGCACGCCTGGGACAACGCGGACTGGAGCCGTGAGTCGTTCTCCGAAGCCCACGCCGAGGTCAAGCAGACCTGGAAGAACACCGGTTATGACGTGATGGACGCGCAGCTGGACTCGATGGAGCGCTCGGGTCTGATCGACCCGGCCGTCCGCGACCGGATGGACGAGCAGCTCAAGGAAGACCTCGACCCGGACCAGGCGACGATCGATCAGGCCGAGCAGCCGCGTTGGGGGGAGAGTCGCTGATGGTGGACTGGGGCGGACTGGCCGACAAGGCCATCGACGGTGTCGACAAGGGCATCGACAAGGGCAAGGAACTCGTCGGCCAGGGCATCGACAAGGCCACCGACAAGATCGGTGATGGTCTGGAGCACTACGGCTACGACAAGGCCGCCGACATCGTCACTGACTGGGGCGACGAAACCGCGTCCTCGCTGGGCGCGGAGGTCGGTGAGCAGCAACTCGGGCGGACCGAGGAAGCGAACGAGCTGATCCACGGCAAGCCCGACGAGATCGCTGCCGCAGGGAAGAACCTGCGGGACTTCCAGAAAGCGTTCGATCTCGTCGGCGCCGGCATGAAGGAGCTCGACTCCAACCACTGGAAGGGCGAGGCCGCCACCACCTTCCGGGAGAAGTTCCAGACCCTGCCCACGGACTGGCTGCACGCAGCGGACGCGTTCGAGGACGCGGCCAAGGCCCTGGAAAGCTACTCCAAGGCGATCACTAGCGCGCAGGGCAAGGCCCGCGAGGCGATCGCCCTCTACAAGGAGGGTGACAAGGACACCGAGACAGCCAAGGCCGAGTACAAGAAGAAGGCCGACGCATACGACGCCGCCCGCAACAGCGAAACCCCGCTGCCGCATCCCGGCACGCCCACCGATCCGGGCAAGGCCAAACGGCAGCGTGCGCGGGAGATCCTGAACGACGCCCGCAAGGCCCGCAACGAGGCCGCCGACATCGCCAAGGGCGCGGTCACCGCCGCAATGGCGCACGCGCCGAAGGAACCCACCGGCCGGGAGAAACTCAAACTCGAGTTTCTCGACCACCAGATGGCTCAGGGCGTGGAAGTCATGCACCTGGCCGGAGGCGTCGTCAAGGGCGCCGCGGGCCTGGTCAACTTCGTCCGCTCGGTCAACCCGATCGACGTCTACAACCTGACCCACCCCGCCGAGTACTACAAGGGCGTCAACATGACGCTCGCCGGCCTCGCCACCACCGTCGCCAACCCCGACCGCGCCCTGAAGAACGCCTGGGAGGCCGCCAAGGGCGACCCCACCGAATTCGTAGGCCGCCTCCTCCCAGAGATCCTCGGCACCAAAGGGGCAGGCGTGCTGCGCGGCGGCCTGCGCGCGGGCATGCGCAACGGCGCCAAGCACCTTCCCGACGGCAACAAGCCGGACAGCAACCGCGGGGACCACGAGGGCAACCCGGACAGCAACGGCCGGCGATGCAGCGAGACGGTCTGCAGGAAGGACCCGATCGACATTGCCACCGGCCGGATGCTGCTGCCGCAGACCGACATCACTCTGCCAGGCTCCCTGCCCTTGCTGTTCCGGCGCACGTTCGACTCCTCGCGCCGATCCGGCCGCTGGTTCGGCTCCGCCTGGTCGTCGACAGTTGATCAGCGCCTCGAGATCGACTCCGAGGGCGTGGTGTTCAGCTGCGACGAAGGCAGCCTGCTCGCCTACCCCCACCCCGCGCCCGGCGTCCCGGTCATGCCCACCCACGGCCGGCAATGGCCACTGGACCGAGTGGACGACGGCTACACCGTCACCGATCCCGGCACGGGCAAGGTCTGGCACTTCACAGATCACAGTGACGAACTCGCGCTCCTGGTCCAGATCGACGACCGCAACGGCCGCTGGATCTCCTTCGAGTACGACGAGACCGGCGCCCCGACCTCGCTCGTCCACCACGGCGGCTACCACCTGAAACTCACCGCAGTCGACGGCCGGATCACCGCCCTCCACCTTGCAGGAGCCGCCCCGGACGGCACCGACCAAGAGATCCTGCGCTACAGCTACGAGGACGGCCACCTCACCGCAGTCACCAACTCCTCCGGCCGCCCTCTGCGCTTGGGCTACGACGACCGCGGCCGCATCACGTCCTGGACGGACACCAACGGCAGCCGCTTCGACTACGTCTACGACGACCTCGACCGCTGCACGTACCAGTCAGGCACGCACGGCCACCTTGAAACCCGCTTCACCTGGGACGACACCGACCCCGAAACCGGCCTTCGGGTGACCACCCTCACGGACGGCTTGGGCAACACCGAGCGGTATCTCATCGACGATCGTTCCCGGGTCGTCGCCGAAGTCGACTCTCTCGGCGCGGTCAGCCGCTTCGAGTACGACCGGCACGACCGCCTGCTGTCCCGCAGAGACCCTCTTGGCCATGTCAGCCGCAACACCTACGACGAACACGGCCGACTGATCACGGTTGAAAGACCGGACGGACGCCAATCGCGTGCCGAGTACAACGCACTAGGACTCCCGATCCGCATCATCGGTACGGACGGCAACGTCACACGCCAGACCTTCGACGAACGCGGAAACCGCACGTCCGTCTCTGGTTTGTCGGGGGCGCCGACCTCCTTCTGTTACGACGCAGCAGGCAACCTCACAGCGATTACGGACGCTCTCGGCCAGAGCACGATCTTGCAGTGCGACAAGGCAGGGCTCCCCGTCACTGTCACCGACCCATTGGGTGCAACCACGCGATACGAACGCGATGCCTTCGGTCGCCCCATCGCGGTCACCGACCCACTCGGAACGGTCACCAGCCTGAAATGGACCACTGAGGGCAAACTCTCGCGACGTACGGAAGCTGACGGTACCGCCCAGTCGTGGGGCTACGACGGCGAGGACAACTGCGTCAGCCACACAGACGCGATGGGCGGGGTCTCGACCTACGAGCACACAGACTTCGACCTCTTGGCTGCGCGAACCGGGCCGGATGGCGTGCGCTACGAGTTCAGCCACGATACGAACCTCCGGCTGACCCAGGTCACCAACCCGCAGGGCCTGACGTGGAACTACGAGTACGACCCGGTCGGCCGGCTCATATCCGAGACAGACTTCGATGGCCGGATACTCGCCTACGCCTACGACGCTGCCGGTCGGCTCACCACCCGGACGACCGGACTCGGCCAGAGCATCCGGTACGAATACAACGAGCTCGGCCAGGTCATCCGCAAGGATGCCGCAGGCGCGGTCACCACTTTCGAATACGACATCTTTGACGAACTGGCCGTGGCCACTGCCCCCGACGCCACAATCGACCGAGTGCACGACCGCTTCGGGCGTCTCAAGTCCGAAACAGTGAACGGCCGCAGACTCACCTTCGACCACGACGCGCAAGGGCGTCGAACCGGCAGGACGACTCCCAGTGGGGCGGTCAGCACCTGGGCATACGACGCATCAGGGAGGCGAACAGAGCTCACCACGTCAGGCCGCACCCTCACCTTCGAGCATGACGCCGCCGGGCATGAACTTGCCCGCCACATCGGCCAGACCATCACGCTCAAGCACCAGTTCGACGCGAGGGGCCGCCTTACCGATCAGCGGATCAGCGGCCAGGGCCAAGACCTTCAGCACCGCGCGTACACCTATCGCGCGGACGGCAACCTCGTCGCCATCGACGACCAGCTCTCAGGCACTCGGAGCTTCGAACTCGATGAAGCAGGGCGCGTCACCGCGGTCCACGCGGCAAACTGGACCGAGCGCTACGCCTACGATGCGGCAGGCAACCAGACCGAGGCTTCCTGGCCCCACACCCACCCGGTCCAGGAAGCCACCGGTACCCGTTCCTATGTCGGCACACGCATCACCCGCGCCGGAAACGTGCGCTACGAGCACGACGCACAAGGACGGGTCGTCCTGCGCCAGAAGACTCGGCTGTCGCGCAAGCCGGACACCTGGCGCTACCGATGGGACGCGGAAGACCGGCTCGTCTCGGTCACAACGCCGGACGGTTCGGTATGGCGCTACCTGTACGACGCACTGGGGCGGCGCATTGCCAAGCAACGCCTCACCGACGACGGCCGAAGCGTCCTGGAACAGGTCTCCTTCACCTGGGACTCCACCATCCTTTGCGAGCAGACGACCGAGTCGAAGGGCCTGCCTCATCCGGTGACGCTCACCTGGGACCACAGCGGCCTCCGACCGCTGGCCCAGACGGAACGCATTCTCGCAGCGGACGCCCCACAGGAAACGATCGATGAGCGCTTCTTCGCGATAGTCACCGATCTGGTCGGCACACCGAGCGAACTCATCGACGAGTCGGGCACCCTCGCGTGGCGCGCACGCGGCACGCTATGGGGGACAACAACCTGGGCGACGTCGAGCACGACCTACACTCCACTTCGATTCCCCGGCCAGTACTTCGATCCAGAAACCGGCCTCCACTACAACTTCCATCGCCACTATGACCCGGAGGCATGTCGCTATCTGAGCGTGGACCCGCTCGGCTTGGGTCCGGCGCCCAATCCCGCTGCCTATGTGCACAACCCGCTGACCTGGGCCGACCCGCTGGGCCTTTCCCCCTGTCCGGAGGTTGACGAGATATCCCAGAACATCGCGGATCACTCTCGTAAGCGCTTCAACGACCCGGGCGGCTTCGAGCACTACGTGAAGGACGTCGACCCAAAGGCGTTGGAATACTACGTCGACGGCGTCATCAACGGGGACGTACCCACCGTCCTGGAACCCAAATTCTTGGCCAGGGGTCGAGTGGCCTATTGGGATACGGACAAGAATTCCGTAATCATCGAAGAGGGCGACAAGGGCACCGTCTTCACCCCGAAGGAGGGGAAGACGTACTTCGATGAGTTGGAGTAACAGGGGAAGGCATCAGGAAATGCACAGCACACCCGACGTAACCATGACCGCGCAACAGTTCAAGATCGCTTTCCAGGTGACGAAGGAGCTACGCAGCATTCCCGAGGAGCGGCTTGCGGAGGGTGGGATTCCACCGCACCACTCCATTGACATCCTGGAGTTGGCACGCGACATCAGGAAGGCCGCCTCTGCCGGCCGTGTGGAGATCCACTTCATCTCGCCGGACCCCTCGGACAGAAGGATCCTGCGGATCTTGGAATCGGCGGAATCCGAAGTGAGCGCGGAGATTTCGACAAGAGAATTTCCCTCCGCGACGGCACGGCACTGGCGGCCATTGATGGACGCGGCAGTCGAGTCCCTCGGCGAGGAGGAACTGAGATTCAGGACGGGCTACAGTAAGGCTGAGGTCGACTCTGTCGGATCGCTGCTTGAAAGCCTCTTCACTGACTGATGGGCTGCCGGTCGGCGGGAGGGGACGCGCGACCGCGATCAGAAGGCACATTTCACTCGTGCCGAGCAGCGGGGTAGGGCTCCATCCCTGCTCAGAGCGTTTCTGCCAGGTACCGCCCCGCCGTCTCCCGCAGTACCTCCACACCGTCCCGCGTCCACAGCCCCTCGTTGAACAGCTCCACCTCGATCGCGCCCCCGTACCCCGCCGCCTCCACCCGTTCCCGCCACTCGCGCATGTCGATCACACCGTCCCCGAGCTGGCCCCGGCCGTTCAGCACCCCCGCCGGCAACGGCGTCGTCCAGTCCGCCAGTTGGAACGCGTGGATACGGCCCGCCGCGCCCGCCCTCGCCACCGCAGTCGGCGCCGCCTCGTCCCACCAGATGTGGTACGTGTCCACCACCACGCCGACCTGCGACGCCGGAAAGCGTTCGGCGAGGTCGAGCGCCTGCGTCAGCGTCGAGACCACGCACCGGTCCGCCGCGTACATCGGGTGGAGCGGCTCGATCGCCAGCCGCACGCCCCGTTCCCCCGCGTACGGAGCCAGTACCGACAGCGCGTCCGCGATGCGTTCCCGCGCGCCCGGCAGGTCGCGGCTGCCCGCCGGGAGGCCGCCCGAGACCAGGACCAGGGTCTGAGTGCCGAGCGCCGCCGCCTCGTCGATCGCCGTGCGGTTGTCGGCCAGGGCGCGGGCCCGCTCCGCCGGCTCGATCGCGGTGAAGAAGCCGCCGCGGCACAGGCTGGTCACCGTCAGCCCCGCGTCACGTACGAGCTTCGCCGCCGCATCGACTCCGTAGGCCCGGACCGGTACGCGCCACAGGCCCACCGCGCCGATGCCCAGGCGTACGCATGTCTCGGTGAGTTCGGGGAGAGTGAGCTGCTTCACCGTCATCTGGTTGATGCTGAAGCGGGTCAGATCGGCTGAACCGGTCACTGGGCGACTCCGTACATCGTCAGCAGGGACTTCATACGCTTCTCGGCCAGCCACGGGTCGGGGAACAGGCCGAGGCCGTCGGCCAGTTCGTACGCCCGGCACAAGTGCGGCAGCGAGCGGGCCGACTGCAGGCCGCCCACCATCGTGAAGTGCGACTGGTGCCCGGCCAGCCAGGCGAGCAGCACCACGCCCGTCTTGTAGAAACGGGTCGGCGCCCCGAAAAGATGGCGGGACAGCTCGACCGTCGGGTCGAGGAGTTTGCGGAACCCGGCGACGTCGCCGGTGTCGAGGATCCGGACCGCCTGAGCGGCCAGCGGGCCGAGCGGGTCGAAGATCCCGAGCAGCGCGTGGCTGAAGCCCCGCTCGTCGCCCGCGATCAGTTCCGGGTAGTTGAAGTCGTCGCCGGTGTAGCAGCGGACGCCCTGAGGGAGGCGGCGGCGCAGGTCGATCTCGCGCTCCGCGTCCAGCAGCGAGATCTTGATGCCGTCGACCTTGCCGGGGTGGGCGGCGACGACGTCGAGCAGGACCGATGTGGCCGTATCGAGATCGGCGGAACCCCAGTAACCCTCCAGCGCCGGGTCGAACATCGGGCCCAGCCAGTGCAGGATCACCGGTTCGCTCGCCTGCCGCAGAAGGTGGGAGTAGACGGAGAGGTAGTCGTCGGACGTCCGGGCCGCCGAGGCCAGTGCGCGCGACGCCATCACGACCGCCTGCGCGCCGGTGTCCTCGACGAGCGCCAGTTGTTCCTCGTACGCCGTGCGCACCCGGGTCAGCGAACCGCCGCCGGAGCCGAGTTGGTCCGTGCCCACCCCGCACGCGATCCGGCCGCCCACAGCTTTGGCCTCCGCCGCCGAGCGGCGGATCAGCTCCGCCGCGCCCGCCCAGTCCAGGCCCATGCCGCGCTGCGCCGTGTCCATGGCCTCCGCGACACCGAGGCCGTGCGACCACAGATGGCGGCGGAAGGCGAGTGTGGCGTCCCAGTCGACGGCGGCGGGCGATTCGGGGCTCGTATCGGCGTACGGGTCGGCCACGACATGCGCCGCGGAGAAGACCGTACGCGAGGCGAGTGCGGCCCCGCCGGCGAACACGGCTGGTTCGGCGCGGGGTTCGTACACCCCGTGCGGAAGCCTGATCGTCACAGCGACAGCTCCGGCACCTCGAAGCGCCGGCCCTCGGCCGAGGACTTCAGGCCCAGCTCGGCGAGCTGCACGCCGCGCGCACCCGCCAGCAGGTCCCAGTGGTACGGCTCGCCGAGCGCGACATGGCGCAGGAACAGCTCCCACTGCGCCTTGAAGCCGTTCTGGAACTCCCCGTTGTCCGGCACCTCCTGCCACTGGTCGCGAAAGGACTCGGTGGCGGGCAGATCCGGGTTCCACACCGGCTTGGGAGTGGCGGAGCGGTGCTGGGCTCGGCAGCGGCGCAGGCCCGCGACCGCCGAGCCGTGAGTGCCGTCGACCTGGAACTCCACGAGTTCGTCGCGCATCACCCGTACCGCCCAGGAGGAGTTGATCTGGGCGACAGCGCCGCCTTCCAGCTGGAAGATGCCGTACGCGGAGTCGTCGGCGGTCGCGGCGTACGGCTTGCCGCGCTCGTCCCAGCGCTGCGGGATGTGCGTGGCGGCCTGCGCGGTGACGGACGTGACCCGGCCGAACAGCTCGTGCAGTACGTACTCCCAGTGCGGGAACATGTCGACGACGATGCCGCCGCCGTCCTCGGCGCGGTAGTTCCAGCTCGGGCGCTGTGACTCCTGCCAGTGGCCTTCGAAGACCCAGTAGCCGAACTCCCCGCGCACGGAGAGGATCTGGCCGAAGAAGCCGCCCGCGACGAGGCGCTTCAGCTTCAGCATGCCCGGAAGGAAGATCTTGTCCTGCACGACGCCGTGCTTGATGCCCGCGGACTCGGCGAGGCGGGCGAGCTCCAGTGCGCCGGCGAGGTCGGTGGCGGTCGGCTTCTCGGTGTAGACGTGCTTGCCGGCGGCGATGGCCTGCCTGATCGCGTCGACGCGGCCGGAGGTGACCTGCGCGTCGAAGTAGATGTCGATGCTGTCGTCGGCGAGCACGACGTCGAGGTCGGTGGAGATGTGCGCGAGCCCGTGCCGCTCGGCGATCGCGCGCAGCGCGTGCTCACGGCGGCCGACGAGGACGGGCTCGGGCCACAGGACCTCGCCGCCCCCGAGGTCGAGGCCGCCCTGTTCGCGGATCGCGAGGAGGGAGCGCACCAGGTGCTGGCGGTACCCCATCCGCCCCGTGACGCCGTTCATGGCGATCCGCACTGTCCTGCGTGTCACGAAGGTGCCTCCAGGTGCCCTCGACGCGTCCTGTTTCCCTCATCACGGCCGTGTTCCCTCGATACGGCCGTAGCAAGCGCTTTCTAGACGGTATGACGCTAGCCTGCGGACAGTGGCCCGGACAAGGGCCCCGTTCCATCTCCCGTGGAGGAAAGCGATGACAGTCACCCTGGCGGATGTGGCGGCGCGCGCCCGGGTGTCCCCGGCCACCGTCTCCCGTGTGCTCAACGGCAACTACCCGGTCGCGGCGTCGACGCGGGAGCGGGTGCTGCGGGCGGTCGACGACCTCGACTACGTACTGAACGGGCCCGCGAGCTCACTCGCCGCGGCCACCTCCGACCTGGTCGGCATCCTCGTCAACGACATCGCCGACCCCTTCTTCGGAATCATGGCCGGGGCGGCGCAGACGGAGATCGGCGGGCAGGAGGGCTCAGGGCGGGCGGGCGGCGAGAAGCTGGCCGTCGTCTGCAACACCGGCGGCTCGCCGGAGCGCGAACTCACCTATCTCACCCTGCTCCAGCGCCAGCGGGCCGCGGCCGTCGTCCTGACCGGCGGCGCGCTGGAGGACCCGGACCACATCGCCGCGATGGCCGCCAAGCTGGCGAAGCTCGCGGACGCGGGGACGCGGGTGGTGCTGTGCGGCCGGCCCCCGCTGCCGGGCAGCGAGGCGATCGTCGCCGCGCTCACCTTCGACAACCGGGGCGGCGGGCGCCGGCTCACCGAGCATCTGCTGGCACTCGGACACCGCCGGATCGGTTACGTCGCGGGGCCGCCGGAGCGCACGACGACCCGGCACCGGCTGGAGGGCCACCGGGCGGCGCTGGCCGCGGCGGAGATCGACGAGGACCAGTCACACGTGACCGTGCACGGCCCCTACGCGCGCCGCTCGGGCTACGACGCCACGCTCGAACTCCTGCGCCGCGACCCCGACTTGACGGCGATCGTGGCCGCGAACGACACGGTGGCGCTGGGCGCGTGCGCGGCCCTTCGCGACCAGGGACTGCGCATCCCCGAGGACATCTCGGTGGCGGGCTTCGACGACCTCCCCTTCTCGGTGGACGCGGTCCCGGCGCTGACGACGGTCCGGCTGCCGCTGTACGAGGCGGGCGCACGGGCGGGCCGCCTGGCGATGGGCAACGAGGCCCCGCCGCCCGGGGGGATCGCGACGATCGGCGCGGAACTGATGGCACGGGCGTCGACGGCGCCACCGCGGAAGGGGTGAGCGGGCGGGCCGGGCCGGCCACGGACACTCTTCATGCACGGGCGAAGCCGAGCGCAGCCTGCGCCGCCGCAGCGGCGCAGCACGGCTACCAGGCCCGCAACTCGGGATCAGCTGACGGCAGCTGGTTCCGTGGCTTGCGACCGGTTTGCCGGGCGTCGTCCGAAGGGGCCCAACTGAGCGACCACACTTGCGTAGAACCGGTCCACCGCTTCGTCGACGCTACGGATGAATCCGGATTCGGCACTGCCGCGAGTGGCGCCCATGCCCTTGAACAACGAAAGCCGGAAACCGGTCATCCTGGCGCCGTCCTTGGGCAGCATGTCGGCCGGTTCTGGGCGCAGCCGTTCCAGGGTGCCGCGCGGGCCGCTGCAGCCCTCGACGAGGGTCTCGACATGGAGGTCCGCCGGCGCCTCGGCCAGCAGTCGGATCAGGCGCTTGGCCGAGGTGAGGGGGTAACTCCCTTCCGGGGCCTGGATTTCGATGGACGTGCGCAGCTTGCCGGTCCGCAGGTCGGCGACGATCGCCAGTACGCCGGGCGTGCCGTCGATGCGCAACTCGGCGGTCAGCCGGCCCTCCTCACACAGCCGGTCGGCGAGTGCGGTCCGCCGGGAATGCGGGTCGGTGCCGCGCTTGGCACGCTGTACCGGCAGCGCCTTCTGGCCGAGTTCACCGCCCAGGCGCAGACAGACCTGACGGATGAGCTGTTCCCAGCTCTCGACGACCTCGACGGCGCGCCGGTCACCCTGACAGAGAGTCTCCGTGTCGATGCCGTTTCGTACCGGCACCCAGGCCGGACCCATGTTCTGAAATCCGTGGCAGCCGGAATTCTCGTGCTGAAGGTAGTGCAGCAGTTCCTGCAGGAGCCAGGCATGGGCGGCATTGCCGACGCCCTCGTGGCGAATCAGCATCTGCGCCTGGTGGGCCACTTCGGCCCAGGACAAGTGCCACAGGGCGACCTTGTGCTTACGCCGTCCGTCAGTCCTGACGTCCACCAGCGGACTGCCTTCCAGGGCCACGTCGTTGGAGAGCGTGATGACGGCCTCGTAGCCACGGCGGGCGGCGATGTCCATGTAGTTCTGTACCTGATCCGCCTTGAGCGGGTTTCCATTGGTCTTCGTCTCGACCAGAGCGGTCCACAGCTTGCCCGCCCTTTCCACGCGGATCACACCGTCCGGGCGTTTGGGGCTTTCTCCGTGCGGCAGCGTGACCTCGGTGAAGGTCTGCATACGGCCGGCCGGCGCGCCGAAAGCAGCGGTGAGCCGGCGCCCGAACTCCGGCACTTCGGCCATCACAGAGAGCAGAACTGAAGTTGCCCGCAGCTCCCGCTCCTTGTCGCTCTTGAGCGACGGCGCGGGGAAGAGCCGCGCAGGCCTCCAGGAATCGTTCTCGGCGAGGGTCTTCCTGGCCACCTTGGGCAGCGTGACCTTTTTCTTGGCGGTACGAGGGCCACGGGCGCCGCCCGTCGGCGTCGGCGTCGGATTGGCATCGGCGGGCCGCTCTTCGCGTACCGCCTGTGCGGGGAACGCCACTGGCGGTTCGACGGCCAGAGCCCGCGGCTCTTCGGCCTTCAGTACCGGCTCCACTTCAGCTGGTTCTGTGGCATCGTCCTCGCTCTCGTCATCGATAGCGATGCCGAAGTCCGTGGCCAGACCCGCCAGGCCGGTTTCGTAGCCCTGGCCGATCGCCCGGAACTTCCACTCCTCGCCCCGGCGGTAGAGCTCACCGAAGATGAATGCGCTCTCGACGCCGGCGTCGGTGATGGAAAATCCGAGCAGAGTCTCACCGCTGCGATCGGCGAGCGTCACCCGCAGGTCGTCCAGTTCGCCGAAGCAGGAACCGCCGTACTGACTGGCCGCCACAACAATGCGTTCAACATTCGGAGGCACTGCGGTCAGGTCGAGGCTGATGCGGTCTTCGCTGCCAATGTCGGTCGGTGTTTTGCCCAGCAGCTGCACGCTGCCGTCGGCTGCCGCGGGGTTGTTGTAGAAGAAGAAGTCGGCGTCGCTGCGCACCTTGCCGTTGTCGTCCAACAGCAGTACGGACACATCCGCGTCCCCGTCCCCCGTCGCGCTGCTCCAGCGCAGACTCACGATCACCGATCCGATGTCATCGCTCAGGGCTGTCAGGCCGGCATTGGAACCCTTGGCCATTTCGAGCATGCAGTCCCCCAGACGTGCGGCCGCCTCAGGGCAGGCCCAAGCAGCTACAACATGTCGATCTGTGACGTAGTGCGCACGTGGTGCGACGAAGAGAACCGTAGCGCTCATAGCCGACGTATGAGGAGATGTTGTGAACACTGAATCAAATGAGGAAACGGCGGTCCTTCCGGCGACGGGCGGCCCGGGGCTGCCCGACGCGACCCTGAGTGACAGAGCGCCCCGCCAGACCTTGCCGCGGCCCGAGCTCCGCCATACTGTTGACTCAGTCAAGGATAGAGCCCGGAGTAATCAGCCCGGAGCAGCTCATGCCGATCCATGAAATCCGCGCGTTCAACCGCTTCTACACCAACCTCATCGGGGCGCTCGACTACAGCAAGCACCTCTACACCCCGTACACCCTCACCGAGTCGCGCGTCCTGTACGAACTCGCCCACAGCCCCCGTACCGACGCCGCCGACCTGCGTGCCGAACTCTCCCTAGACGCCGGGTACTTGAGCAGGCTGCTCGCCAAGTTCGAGCGGGACGGGCTGGTCGGGCGGGCGCCGTCCGAGGTGGATTCGCGGCGGCAGCGGATCACCCTCACTCCCCGTGGGCGCGAGGCCGCGGCGCTGCTGGACGAGCGGTCGCGGGAGGCCGTCGGGGCGTTGCTGGACAAGGTGGCCACGGACGAGCAGTCGCGGCTGGTCGAGGCGATGCGGACCGTGCGCGAGATCCTCGGCCGCGGGCGTCCCGCCCACCGCCAGGGCCCCGTCCTGCGCGAGCCCGGGCCCGGTGATCTGGGATGGGTCGTGCAGCGGCACGGGGCGCTTTACGCCGCAGAGTACGGCTGGAACGCCGACTTCGAAGGGCTCGTCGCCCGGATCATCGCGGACTTCGCGCAGGACCACGACCCCCATCTGGAGCGGGTCTGGATCGCCGAGCTGGACGGGCGGCCGGTCGGGTCGGTGATGTGTGTACGGGACGACGCCCCGGCGACCGCGCGGCTGCGGCTCCTGCTCGTGGAACCGGAGGCGCGTGGGCACGGACTCGGTGACCGACTCGTCAGCACTGTCGTGGATTTCGCGCGCGATGTGGGGTACCGAGAACTGGTGCTGTGGACCAATGACGTACTGGACGGGGCCCGCCGGATCTATCAGCGGGCCGGGTTCACCCTCGTCGCCGAGAAGCCGCACCGCTCGTACGGAGCGGATCTGGTCGGCCAGGACTGGCGGCTGCCCCTGCAGGAAGGAACGGTCAAATGAGGTTCGCCTTCTCGACGCTCGGCGTGCCGGGCATGCCCGTCGCGGACGTGGTCGCGCTCGCCGCGGACACCGGCTACCAGGGGGTCGAGCTGCGCGCCGACCCCGAGGAGCCGGTGCATCCGGGGATCGGGGCGCGGGAACGGGCCGCCGTGGCGGCGGAGTTCGAACGCGCGGGCGTGGAGATTCTCACCGTGTGCGGGTACACCGGCGTCGCGGCTCCCGGTGACGACGCTCCGGTGTACGAGGAGCTCGACGAACTGCTCCGACTGGCCAAGGACTTGGGCGCGCCGAACGTACGCGTCTTCCCCGGCGGGGGCGACCAGGACCCGGCCGAGGCGGAGGCCACGGCCGCCCGCCGGCTCGGAGCCGCTGCCGAGACCGCGGCCGGGCTCGGCGTACGGATCCTGCTGGAGACGCACGACTCGCACCGTACCGGCGCCAGTGTCTCCCGCATCCTGGGCCCCGTCGGCCACAAGCACGCGGGCGCGATCTGGGACGTGGTGCACCCGTGGCTCGACGGCGAGGAACCGGCGGCGGCACACGCGGCGCTCGCTCCCTTCCTCGGCTATGTCCAGGTCAAGGACGTCGCATCACGCGACGACCTCGCGCCGCTGCCGCTCGGCGCGGGCGTACTGCCGCTGGCCGAGTGCCTGGCGACACTCACCGAGGAGACGTGGCTGTGCTGGGAGTACGAGAAGCGCTGGCATCCGGAGGCAGCTGACCTGCCGGGGCTGCTGGTGCCGGGGCGGCAGCACCTGGAGCTCCTGCTCGCGACAGGGACGTGAGCGCCACCCCGCCGACCAGCAGCACCGCCGCGCCCCAGCGCAGCGGGCTCACCGACTCGTCCAGCAGCAGCGCCGCCGACGACATGCCGAAGACCGGCACGAGCAGCGAGAAGGGGGCGACGGCGGAGGCGGGGTAGCGGCGCAGCAGGAAACCCCAGGCGCCGAAGCCGAAGACCGTCGCGCCCCAGGCGACGTAGACGATCGCGCCGGCGCCGCTCCAGTCCAGGGCGCGCAGCGCGTCCAGATCAGTCTGCGGGCCTTCGAACAGTAGGGAGAGCGCGAGCAGCGGCAGCACGGGGACGGTCGAGACCCAGATCATGAAGTTCAGCGCGTCCGGCGGGGAGGCCTTGCGGGTCAGCACATTGGACACGCCCCAGCAGGCCGCCGCCGCGATGACGAGCAGGAAGGCGAGCACGGGGCCCGAGGTCCCTTCGTCGACCGCCGCGAGGGCGATGCCGCACAGGGCGACCGCCATGCCCAGGACCCGTACCCTCCCCGGCCGTTCGCTGAGGACTACAGCGGCGAACAGGGCCGTGAAGACCGCCTGGATCTGCACGACGAGCGAGGACAGCCCGGCCGGCATCCCGCGGTCCATGCCGATGAACAGCAGCCCGAACTTCGCGACACCCAGCGCCAGTCCGACGCCGATCACCCACTTCCAGGCGACTTTGGGGCGGCCCACGAAGAAGACCGCGGGCAGCGCGGCCACCAAGAAGCGCAGGGCGGAGAAGAGCAGCGGCGGGAAGTGGCCGAGCCCGAGCTCGATGACGACGAAGTTCACTCCCCAGACCGCGGCGACCAGGACGGCGAGTGCGATGTGTGCGGGACGCATGCACCGAGGATCTCCGGCCTCGACCATGTAGCACCAGCACGGGTTTCTTCATGGTGGAATTGAGCGTTGCTTATGAATGCCCGCAGAAGGGGAGGTCGGCCATGCTCGATCTGGGACGACTGCGCGCACTGCACGCCGTCTCCGTCCACGGTTCCGTGGCCGCCGCGGCCATCGCCCTCGGGTACACCCCGTCCGCCGTGTCGCAGCAGATCACCAAGCTGGAGCGGGAGACACGTACGACCCTGCTCGAACGACGGGGACGGGGCGTCGCGCTCACCGACGAGGCACGTCATCTGGCCGCCACCGCCGAGGAGTTGCTCGCGATCGTCGAGCGCGCCGAGACCACCCTGGAGGAGCGCAGAGGGGAGCCGACCGGCCGGCTCACCATCGGCACGTTCGCCTCGGCGGCCCGCGGACTGCTGCCCGCGGTGCTCGCCGAACTCGGCCGCAGCTATCCGGGGCTCGACGCCCGCATGACGGAGGTCGACCCGCATCTCTCCATCGACCTGGTGGCCCGCGGGATGATCGACCTGGCCGTCGCGCACGACTGGGACATCGCGCCGCTGCCGGCTCCCGAGGGCGTGGAACAGGCCGCCATCGGCCACGACCTGTGCGATCTGCTGGTGCCGGAGGGGTATCCGCTGGCCTCGCGCGCGTCCGTGCGCCGCGAGGATCTGGCGGGGCAGCGGTGGATCTGCCAGCCGCCGGGCACGGTCTGCCACGACTGGCTGGTCCGTACGCTGCGCGCGGCAGGCTGCGAGCCCGATCTCGCCCACCAGGCGGAGGAGTACCACACCCAGCTCGCACTGGTCGCGGCCGGGCTCGGCATCGCCTTGATCCCGCGGCTCGGCCGCGGCCCGCTGCCTGCCGGGGTGGTGGCTCTCGCCCTGGATCCGGTGCCGAAGCGACAGCTGTACGCGCTGTGGCGCACGGGCGCGGCGCGCCGCCCCGCGATCACAGCGACGGTGGAGTCGCTCCAGCGCCACTGGCCGGGCGCGTGACGGCGGGCGCTTGAGCCCGACGCCGCCTGCGCCCGGCGCGTGAGCCTGGGCGCGTAAGCCCGGCGCGTGAGCCGCGCGGCGGATCCGGGGTGCCGTTCCCGCCGGCCGCCCACGCCCGGCACCCGCCACCGCCACCGCGTCCGGGTGACCTTTCGCGTGCCGCGCGTGCTTTCTGTTGCCACACCCTTGACCTGGCAGTAACTTTCCGGCTATCCGTGAAACCTTGGAAGTTTCCTTCAACTCCCTTGTCGAGCAAGGCCGGAAGGAGCACCCATGCACGACCGGAGCCTCTCCAGACGCACCCTCCTCACCGCGACCGCCGCCACCGCCGTCGCGGCAGGCGCCGTAGCCACCGCATCGCCCGCCCTCGCCCACCCCTCGAACCGCAACCGTCTCAAACGGCTGATCTCCCTGATGAGCCTGGAGGAGAAGGTCGGCCAGCTCTTTGTGATGCGGGTGTACGGGCACTCCGCCACCGCCCCCGACCAGGCCGACATCGAGCTCAACCTCAAGGAGATGGGCGTCCGCACGGCCGCCGAGCTGGTCGCCGCTTACCACGTCGGCGGGATCATCTACTTCTCCTGGGCGCACAACACCCGCGATCCGCACCAGATCGCCGATCTGTCCAACGGCATTCAGCGTGCCGGGCTCGCCCAGCCCACCCCCGTCCCGCTGCTGATCTCCACCGATCAGGAGCACGGCATCGTCGCCCGGGTCGGCAGGCCCGCCACCCTGCTGCCGGGCGCGATGGCGCTGGGGGCGGGCGGGGCACGGTCCGACGCCCGCAGCGCCGCGCAGATCGCCGGTGCCGAACTGGCCGCGATGGGCATCCTGCAGAACTACGCCCCGGTCGCCGACGTCAACGTCAATCCCGCCAACCCGGTCATCGGGGTACGGTCCTTCGGCGCCGACCCGGAGGCGGTCGCCCGCCTGGTCGCCGCGCAGGTCAAGGGTTACCAGGGCGCGGGCGTCGCGGCGACCTCCAAGCACTTCCCGGGGCACGGCGACACCACCGTGGACAGTCACACCGGCATCCCGGTCATCACGCACACTCGTCAGCAGTGGGAGGAGATCGACGCCCCGCCGTTCCGGGCCGCGATCGCCGCCGGCATCGACTCGATCATGACGGCGCACATCCAGTTCCCGGCGCTGGACCCGAGCAATGACCCGGCCACGCTGTCGCGCCCCATCCTCACCGGCATTCTGCGCGAGGAGCTCGGCTACGACGGTGTGGTCGTCACCGACGCGCTCAATATGCAGGGCGTACGGGACAAGTACGGAGACCACCGGGTGCCGGTGCTCGCGCTCAAGGCGGGGGTGGACCAGCTGCTCAACCCGCCTGACCTGGCCGTCGCCTGGAACGGCGTGCTCAGCGCCGTCAAGAGCGGCGAGATCAGCGTGTCACGCATCGACGAATCGATCCTGCGCATCCTCTCCCTCAAGGAGCGACTGGGCCTGTTCCGCGACCCGTTCGTCTCCCACCGGCGTCTCGACCGCACTGTCGGCATCGGCGCGCATCTCGCCGCCGCCGACCGAATCGCGGAGCGGACGACGACCCTGCTGGTCAACGAGGGCGGGCTGCTGCCGCTGAGCCGGCGCAGGCAGCCGGCCCTCCTGGTGGTCGGCGCCGACCCGGCCTCGCCGACCGGGACGACGGGCCCGCCGACCGCCGTACTGGCGAAGGCCTTCACCGAACTGGGCTTCACCGCGACCGCGCTGTCCACCGGCATCACCCCCACCGCGGCGAAGATCGAGGAAGCGGTGGCTGCGGCGGGCGGCAAGGACGCGGTGATCGTCGGCACGTACAACGTCTCGGCGACCAGCCCCCAGCGCACCCTGGTGGCACGGCTCGCCGCGACAGGGGTGCCGGTCGTCGCGCTCGCCATCCGCAATCCGTACGACATCGCACGGCTCGACGGCGTACGGGCGGCGCTCGCCGCGTACTCCTGGACGGATGTCGAACTGCGCGCAGCGGCACGGGTGATCGCGGGCCGTGCCGAGCCCCGGGGGCGGCTGCCCGTGCCCGTCCAACGGGCGGACGATCCGGCCCAGGTGCTGTATCCCATCGGCCACGGTCTGTCGTTCGACTGACGTCGCCGCCCCGTCCCGCGCCACCGGCGCACTCCCCCAACTGTCCCGAAACACTCCGCGCGTCTGGCGTGTGCCCGCCTCGGCGGGCCACGCTGGACCAACCGGCCCGGGGGCCGGGGCTCGGGGGTACGGATGGGCACACAGCGGCGGCCCGTGGGGGCGGTGAGCGCCCTGGCACTGGCACTCGCGCTGGCGTCGGCGCTCACCGCCGGCTGCCAGCAGGCGACGGGACGCACCACAGCGGCCGGCGGCAGCGCCGGGAGCCCCGCCGCCACGCCCTTTGGGTACGGCCTGGTCTTCCTCGGCCCCGGCGACTGCGGCTCACGCGGCCGTGACGTCCAGGAAGTGCCCTGCACCAGCGAGAAGGCGGCGGCCCGGGTGATCGCCCGCCACGAAGGCCGGTACGAAGGCCCGTACGAGCGCGAATACGAGCGCGAATACCAGGGAGGAGACGCAGGCGGGGACGCAGGCGGGGACGAGGGGCGGCCCGCGAGCGGCCCCGGCTGCCCCGCGGCCACCGACTTCGTGCTGCACATCTCCGAGAGCCGTCCGGCGGCCGACGAGGACGGCGACGGGGAGGTGGGCCGCGGGTACGCCTGTATGCGCAATCTGGAGCCACCTCATCCGGGCGACCCGGGCGAGGGCGGCGGCCCGCACACCGTCGTCGGCGACTGCGTGTACAGCGCGAGCAAGGGGCAGGTGAAGGAGACGGCCTGCGACGGATCGGGCGTGCGGGCACCGGAGTTCGAGGTGGCGTCGGCGGTCCGGAACAGGGCGCAGTGCCCGCCGTCTACGGCGCTCTACGTACGGCTGGGCGGTGACGAGCCGGTGGGCTGTGCCCGCCGAGTATGAGGATCACTCAACGACGGGCACAGCCCACTGACTTACCTGCCCGGAGTTACGGCCGCAGGGCAGGCTCCCGCTCGATGTCCCGCTTGTCGAGCTTCGCGTCGTACTTCGTCAGCGGCTGCGCCTTCTCGGCGTCCTGCTGGACGGCGGCCGGGGCGACGCCCGCCCACTTCAGGATCGCGGCGGTGGCCTTCGCCTTCTGGTCCGGCACCAGGCCGGCGACGTTGGACCCGTGGTTTCCGCCGGGCGCGACGTACACGTAGCTGTCGCGGCTGCCCTTGCCGACCCGGAACGGCTCGGCGCCCCACGGGTCGTTCTCGCCGTAGACGAACATCATCTGGTGGGCGTTGTGCCGGACCCACTTGTCGACGTCGTTCATCACCCACGGCTTGAAGCGCATGGGGATGTCACGCGGCACGAAGTTCCGCGGCGGCTGGTACCCGTACCGGCTCAGCCCGTTCAGATGCGGCTGCTTGATGTCGGGCGAGCCCAGCTCGGTGCCTGCCTGGTAGTAGTACGGCGTGTACGTGCCCAGGCCCTGGTCGGTGTAGAAGGAGAAGCCGGAGATCGCGTCGATGGAGTCGTAGATCTCCTGGTCGCTGGCGGTCGCCGCGGCCGGGATCGACTCGCAGTCGGCGAGCAGGCTGTACTGCCAGAACGCCCAGGTGTAGTCGAGGACCACGGCCTCGTACGCCCTGTCGAGGCTGCCGATGGTCTTGAAGGTGTAGCCCTCGGCGGTCGCGGCCTGCTGGTACTTGGCCGCCAGCGGCTCGCGGCGCACGAGAGCCTCGCGCTGGACCGCGTTCAGCCTGTCCCGGCACTCCTTGGTTCCGACGTTCTCGAGGAACCGGTCGTACGCCGAGTCCTCCTTGTTCACCACGTCGTTGGGGGCGACGTACGCGACGACGCCGTCCATGTCCCGGGGGTAGAAGCGCTCGAAGTAGGTGGCGGTCATGCCGCCCTTGGAGCCGCCGGTGGAGAGCCACTTCTTGGCGTAGATCTTCTTCAGCGCCGTGAAGACCCGGTGCTGATCACTGGCGGCCTGCCAGATGTCCAGCTTGGACCAGTTGGCCGGATCGGGCCGCGACGGGGTGAAGAACCGGTACTCCAGGGAGACCTGGTTGCCGTCGATGATCGCCGTCGGCTCACTGCGGCGCGGCGTGGTGCTCACGTTGTAGCCGGAGGTGAAGAAGACGGTGGGACGGTTGGTGTCCTTGTGCAGCAGGGTGATCCGCTGCTTGAAGGAGCCCTTGGCCGGGTGCCGGTGGTCGACCGGCTGTGTGTAGTTGAGGACGAAGAAGCGGTAACCCGGGTACGGCTTCTCCTCGATGAGACTCATGCCCGGTATCGCGAGGATCCGGTCCTTGATGTCCGTGCCGGTCGTCGGCTCTGCGGCGGTAGCCGCACCGGCCGTCGCGCCGGCCGCGCTCACGGTGCCAATGAGCACCACGAGCGACAACAGCCATCTGAGCGCCTTGCGCATTCACCCTCCCCTTGATTCACCAGCGGTCGCGGTGAACCTAGCGGGGGCAATGCCGTGCCCGCCAGCCCCAGTTGGGACGCGAGTCGGTCAAGTGGGGCCGGGGCTCGGTCAGCAGAGGATCCAGCCGGTCGAGCGGGCGACGCCGGAGACGGCGCCGGTGGCCCGTACGCAACGGTTGAGGGCGTGGACGGTGACGGGGCCGGCGTGACGGGTGAAAGTGCCCCTGTCCCCAGCGGGATGGCCGCCGCGCGCCTGGAGGGAGACGGACATGGCACGCCGGGTGCCGGGCGTGTTGGAGACGGTGATGGCGCAGGCGTACTGCCGCTTCTTGTAGACGCGCAGCTCGCCGGTGGCGAACTTGACGGTCTTCAGCGGCCGTCCGCTGCAGGCCGAGACGATGGCGTCGGCGCGCTGTGTGCCCGGGCCCGCCAGGGTGAGGGCGGCCGCGGCCATGAGCACGGCGAGGCCCTGCGCGAGCAGCCGCCGCCCGAGTCGTTTGTTCCCCGCCACACCGAACACTCTGCGCCCCCTAGTCACGGCTCCGTACATGCGTACGACGCAGCCGGGGGCTGAACGGTTGCGAGGCTCAGGAATCCGTCAGACGGTGACGGGCGCGGGACGGCTCGCGAATCTCATCCACTCACGAACCTCGTCCAAGGGGAAGCCGGGGACGCCACCGACGGCGGCCGGTCAGCCCACCACCTTGTACAGCGTCTGGCCGTCCGGCCCGAAGTCGGCCCGGCGCAGCGCCGGGTCCTTCGACGGCAGACCGCCCTCGGGATCCCACCGCAGGAGCCACTTGACGTTGTAGCGGTGCAGGATGTCGAGCTGGTCCCTGCGTGACGTGTCGCGCGCGAAGAAGCGCTCAACGGCGGCGTGCCGCTCCTTCTGGTCCGGCAGGAAGATGTCGTCGAAGCCGGGGGCGACGGTGTAGATGCCGTACGCCGGCAGCATCAGGCCGGTGCGGTACGTCGTCATGACGGTGTCGCCGGGCTTCACCGCGCGGGTCACCCACTCGGGGCCCTGCCAGGACGGCCAGGACTTCTCCCGTACGGCCTGGGGCAGCGCTTCGCCGACCATGACATAGCCGAGGGCGGTGGACTGGGTCCATGCCCCGAACAGCAGCGCGGCGGCTGTGACCGCCGCGAGGGCATTGCGGACGAACCTGTTCCCGGCTTCCGCGATCGCGAGGGCGATGGCCAACTGCGCGGGGATGATCGCCGCGGGCAGCGCCCTGCCCCACGACCAGTGGCCGGTGAGACCGCCGGCCGCGACCACCAGCGTGCCCAGCGCGAAGAGGATCACCAGCGGGTCGCGCTTGTCCCGCCGCCACCGGAACAGCAGGGCGACGACCCCGAGGAAGGCGAGGCCGAAGCGGGCCGGCATGTCCCTGTACAGCGGGAGGTGGATTTCCTCCAGCCCGTCGAAGCCGAACAGCGAGAAGAACGAGTAGTACGGCCAGACGGCGATCACCGCGACGCCGAGCATGAAGCCCCATGCCAGGTGCAGCCAGGTCTCCTTGGCCGGCCACGGCCGTGCGGCGAGCAGCACGGCCAGAGCCCCGAGGGTCGCGACTACCCCCGAGAACTGGTGGCTGAGCATGATCACGGCCCACATCAGGCCGAGCCCGATGTAGGCCTTCCATGACGCCGCAGTGCGCAGGGCCTTGGTGAGCAGTGCCCAGAAGTGGAAGGAGAGCGCGACGACAAAGGTGCTCGGGTACGAGATGACGAGCGCGAGCGAGCCGAGTTCCAGGAAACCGCTCCACGCGAGCAGGGGCGGGCCCCAGAGCAGCAGCAGGCAGAGCACGGCCAGCGGCGGCGCGAGCCGGCGCTTGCTGAGCGTCCGGGTGAAGTGCCGGATACCGGTGAGCAGCAGAGGGAGCGTGATCAGGGCCGCGATCCGCAGCATCGTGAAGGCGTTCACTCCGGTCGCCTTGGCCACCAGGGCGAGCAGCACGGTCCACGGTGAGTAGTACGGGCTGTCGGTGTCGGCATCGACCTGCGGGCTGCCCGGATGGAGCAGATCGGTGCGCAGCCGCTCGATCGTCGCGGCGTGGAGGCCGAGGTCCCCGTTCCACGGCAGTCGTTGGATCAGCAGCAGCAGAAGCACGGTCAGCAGCAGCACCGCGGAATGTACGACGGCTCGCCCAGCCGCGTCGACTCGGCGGCGGACGGGTTCGGAGGAGGGACTGACGGTGGCCGGGCGTGGGGTGACGAGGCCGTGGGAGCGCTGTCGCCACCCCACGGCGGAGGACATGGTTGACGGCGCCGAAGCGTCATCGATCTTGGGGGTGTTCACGTGCCTGCCCTTCACCGGATTCGGAGCCGCCGTCAGCTTGATCCTGGTTTATCAGGCATTGGGCTTCGTCCCGGTGGCGCGGAAGGCGTGTCGCGGCAGTCGGCCAACTGCCGGGCGCGAGACGCCATCCGCGAGGTTGAGGCAGCCGAACCGGGTCACACCGCGGCCGGCTCGTCCTCCCCGATGAACGTCCGCCACAGCATCGCGGCCCCTCCCCCTTTGCCGCCCTCGCATTGCTCGGCCCCTGGGGGCCTCACAAGCCTCGGCCGACTGGCCGGACTTCGTCCTGTCGCCGCATCGCACCCCTCACACGGCGGCCGGCTCGTCCTCCCCGATGAACGTCCGCCACAGCATCGCGTAGGTGCCGCCCAGCGCGAGCAGTTCGTCGTGGGTGCCGTCCTCCGCGACCCGACCGCCGTCCATCACGATCACCCGGTCCGCGCGCGCCGCCGTCGTCAGGCGGTGGGCGACGACCAGCGTGGTGCGGCGGCCGGTGAGGCGGTCCGTGGCCTGGTTGACCTGGGCCTCGGTGGCCAGGTCGAGCGCCGCGGTCGCCTCGTCGAGCAGCAGGATGTCCGGGTCGACGAGCTCGGCGCGGGCCAGGGCGATCAGCTGGCGCTGACCCGCCGAGAGGTTGCGGCCGCGCTCGGAGACCTCGTGGAGGTAGCCGGCGTCCAGGGTCGCGATCATGTCGTGCGCGCCGACGGCCCGGGCCGCGGCCTCCACCTCGGCGTCGCTCGCGCCGGGGCGACCGTAGGCGATGGCGTCCCGGACCGTGCCCGCGAAGAGGTACGCCTCCTGCGGGACGACGCCGAGCCGGTGCCGGTACGCCGTCAGATCCAGCTCGCGCAGATCCGCGCCGTCGGCGGTGATCCGGCCGCTCGTCGGGTCGTAGAACCGCGCGACCAGCTTGACCAGCGTCGACTTGCCCGCGCCGGTCTCGCCGACGAAGGCGACGGTCTGACCGGCCGGGATGCGCAGATCGATGCCGGTGAGGGCGTCTTCCTCGTCGCCGTAGGCGAAGTTCACGTCCTCGAAGGCGATCTCGCCGCGCAGCGTCGGCACATCGACGGGCCTCTTCGCGGCGACGGTCGACGTCGGCTCCTGGAGCAGTTCCTGGATGCGCCTGAGCGACACCGTCGCCTGCTGGTAGCCGTCGAAGACCTGGGACAGCTGCTGCACGGGCGCGAAGAACAGATCGATGTACAGCAGATACGCGACGAGCGCGCCGGCGGTCAGAGTGCCCGCCTCGATCCGGCCCGCGCCGACGATCATCACGGCCGCCGCGGCCACCGAGGACAGCAGCTGGACGAAGGGGAAGTAGACCGATATCAGCCACTGGCCGCGGATCCGCGCCCGGCGGTAGCTGTCGCTGCGGGCCGCGAACCGGTCCGCGCCGTCGCGCTCGCGCCGGAACGCCTGGACGATCCGCAGTCCGGACACGGACTCCTGGAGGTCGCCGTTGACGACGCTGATGCGCTCACGGGCCAGTTCGTACGCCTTCACGCTCTGCTTGCGGAAGAAGTACGTGCCGACGATCAGTACCGGCAGGGTCGCAAAGACCACCAGCGCAAGCTGTACGTCGATGACGAGCAGGGCGACCATGATGCCGAAGAAGGTGACCACAGAGACGAACGCGGTGACCAGACCGGTCTGCAGGAACGTGGACAGGGCATCCACGTCCGTCGTCATCCGCGTCATGATGCGGCCGGTCAACTCGCGCTCGTAGTAGTCGAGTCCGAGCCGCTGGAGCTGCGCGAAGATCTTCAGGCGCAGGGAGTAGAGGATCCGCTCGCCGGTGCGTCCCGTCATCCGGGTCTCGCCGGTCTGCGCGGTCCACTGCACGATCACGCTCACCAGCGCGAGCGCGGAGGCCGCCCACACCGCGCCGAGCGCCAGCTGGCTGACGCCCTTGTCGATGCCGTGTCTGATCAGCACGGGAAGCAGCAGGCCCATGCCGGCGTCGACGGCTACCAGCGACAGGCTGACCAGCAGCGGCAGGCCGAAGCCGCGCAGCAGTCGGCGCAGCCCGTAGTCGTGCTCGGGGCGCACGGCGCGGGCCTCGTCGATGCCAGGGGTGCCGTCGGCCGGGGGCAACGCCTCGACCTGGGCGAGCAGTTCGGGGGTCGCGCCGGGGGCCGCAGATTCCTCGGCGTTCTCCTCGCGCTCCCACAGCCGGGGGGTGATGCCGCGCTCGGCGTCGAATTCGGCGTCGAGTTCGTCCCGTACGGTGCGGTCCTCTGCCGGTTCCACGGTCGGCAGCGGTATGTGCCCGGGCGATACGCCGCCGAGCTCGTCCGGGTCGGTCAGCAGCCGCCGGTACAGGGCCGAGCGGCGCGTCAGCTCCTCGTGCGTGCCGATGTCGGCGAGCCGTCCGCCGTCCAGCACGGCGATGCGGTCGGCGAGGCCGAGGGTGGAGCGGCGGTGGGCGATCAGCAGGGTCGTACGCCCGGCCATGACCGATCGGAGCGCCTCGTGGATCTCGTGCTCGACGCGTGCGTCGACGGCTGATGTGGCGTCGTCCAGGAGGAGCAGCCGGGGGTCGGTGAGGATCGCGCGGGCGAGCGCGATGCGCTGGCGCTGGCCGCCGGAGAGGGTGAGGCCGTGCTCGCCGACCTTGGTGTCGTAGCCGCCGGGCAGCTCGGCGATGAAACGGTCGGCCTGCGCGGCGCGCGCCGCGGTCTCGATCTCCTCCTGGGTGGCGTCCGGCTTTCCGTACGCGATGTTCGCGCGCACCGTGTCGGAGAAGAGGAAGCTGTCCTCCGGCACGAGCCCGATGGCTGCGCGCAGCGAGTCGAGGGTCAGCTCGCGCACATCGTGACCGCCGACCAGGACCGCGCCGTGCGTCACGTCGTAGAAGCGGGGCAGCAGCAGCGAGACGGTGGACTTGCCGCTGCCGGAGGAGCCGACGACGGCGACGGTCTCGCCGGGCCTGATCTCCAGCGAGAAGCCGTCGAGGACCGGGCGCTCCTCGTCGTAGCCGAAGGTCACATCGTCGAACTCGACGGTGGCGGGGGCGTTTGCCGGGAGCTCCTTCGTGCCGTCCTTCATGGTCGGCTCGGTGTCGATCAGCTCCAGTACGCGCTCCACACCGGCCCGCGCCTGCTGTCCGACGGTCAGCACCACGGCGAGCATCCTGACCGGGCCGACGAGCTGCGCGAGATAGCTGGAGAATGCGACGAACGTGCCCAGCGTGATCTGGCCGCGGGTGGCGAGCCAGCCGCCGAGCGCCAGCATCGCGACCTGTCCGAGCGCCGGGACGGCCTGAAGGGCTGGGGTGTACTTCGCATTGAGCTTGATGGTGCGCAGCCGCCCCGCGAAGAGCTTGCGGCTCACCTCGCGCAGCTTGCCGGTCTCCTGGTCCTCCTGGCCGAAGCCCTTGACGACGCGTACGCCGGAGACGGCGCCGTCGACGACGCCCGCGACGGCGGCGGCCTGGCTCTGCGCGTACCAGGTGGCGGGGTGCAGCCGGGTGCGGCTGCGCTTGGCGATGAACCAGAGGGCGGGGGCGACGGCGATCGCGATCAGGGTGAGCGGCAGCGACAGCCACGCCATGATCACCAGGGAGATGAGGAAGAGCAGGATGTTCCCGATGGTCATCGGGAGCATGAAGAGCAGGCTCTGGATGAGCTGAAGGTCGCTGGTGGCGCGGCCGACGACCTGTCCGGTGGACAGTTCGTCCTGGCGGCGTCCGTCGAGGCGGGTGATCGTCCCGTACATCTCGGTGCGGAGGTCGTGCTGGACGTCGAGCGCGAGGCGGCCGCCGTAGTAGCGGCGGATGAAGGTCAGGACGTAGACGACGAGGGCGGCGGCGATCAGCAGGCCGGTCCAGAGGGCGAGGGAGCTGGTCCGGTCGCCGATGACGTCGTCGATGACGACCTTGGTGATCAGGGGTACGAGCGCCATGACGGCCATGCCGGCCAGCGAGGAGCCGAGCGCGAGTATGACGTTGCGCCGGTACCGCCAGGCGTATCCGGACAGCCGCCGCGCCCACCCCTGATCTGCCGACTGCTCTGCCGACGCCACGTGGTGCCTCCCGGTTTTCATCTGGTCTACCGGAAGGCACCAACGCCGCGAGCAGGGGATTTCATTCCGCTGCAACACATCGAGGCCGAGGACGGGCCGCGGCGGTGATCAACGAGTGATCCGCGGGCGATCGACGGGCGATCAGCGGGCGATCAGCGGGTGGCGGGAACCGCTTCCTTCGGGGCCGTCTCCGGGGTGGCCGGCAGCGCCTCGTGCGGGACGGCGGGCGGCGCGAAGACCTCGGCCGTGGCGGTGGCCGCGGGGGCCAGGTCCTTGTGGACCGCGCGGGCGACCCTCTGGATGGTGTCGACGCCGTACTGCATCGAGCTGTTGTCGTGCGTCAGCACGGAGATCGTGTAGCTGTGACCGCCGCTGGTGAAGGCGCCGACGCTGTGGACGCGCCAGCCGTGCGTGGCCCGCGAGAGCCAGCCGTTCTTGATCTGGACGCGGGCGGTGCTCGGGGCGCCGGCCGAGACGCCCCAGCGCTGCGAGGGCACGACCTTGTACATCAGGCCGAGGGTGTAGCCGCGCGAGGCGTCGGTCAGGACGGTGTTCTTCAGCGCCAGCAGGTTCATGAGCAGCATCTGGTCGCCGGCGCTGATCTGGGTGAGGCCCCAGTAGCCGCCCGAGCCGGGGATGGTCCGGGACATCTTGGCGGCGTTGAGGAAGCCCTGGATCTTGGTGACGCCGAGCTGCTTCCACAGCGCGCTGGTGGCGGCGTTGTCCGACTTGGTGATCATGTCGGAGGCAAGCTGCTTCTCGCGGTCGGTCAGCTGACGACCGGTCTTCTGCGCGTCCCACAGGAGCGTCGTCAGGACGGTGACCTTGACGACGCTGGCGGAGTCGTAACGGTCGCCGATCCGCAGCCCGCAGGTGGTGTTCGTGGTGTTGTCGCGCACGGCGACGGCGGTGGTGGAGGCGCGGCCCGCGAGCGAGGCGGTGATGTCCTGGGTCAGCTTGGCGGCGAGTCCCGACTTGCCGGAGGTGCAGCTGACCGTCGGCGTCGCGGCGGCCGCGGGCGTCGCGCCCGCGGCCAGCGGCACGAGCACGCCCGCGGCGAGGACCGCGGCGGTGGCACGGGCGCGCCGGGACATGCGCCCCGCCATACGGCCCGCTATGCGGCCCGTTATTCGGTGGTGAGTCATGGAGGCTTTCCATCCCCTTGTGCTGGAGGGGGCGCGCTTCTGCGGCGCACCCGCTCCACATGACTCACGACTGGGCGAAAAGTTGTACGGCGTCAGTGGTTCTACGGGAGCCGAACCGTCAGCCGGTACATCCGGGTGATCTGGGAGGGGTTCTGGTTGTCGTCGCTGGCGAGCAGGAGCCGGAGCCGGCCGCCGGGGCCGTGCGAAGTGACGGCCAGGGCCTCGATGTTGTCGAGGAGGGGATTGGGCTGCGGCTGCTTGGCGGGGGCGCCGAGGGAGGCACAGTCGACGAGGTCGGCGAGGAGCGTCTTGCGCACGAGCCGCTCGTCCCCCGTGAGATTCTCCACACGGCTCACATCGCCGGCCCGACCCGGATAGGCGAGGTACAGCCGCACGGTGTTGCCGACACCGGCCGTGAACCCACGCTCGAGCACGAGCAGCCGCCCGTCCCCGGTGGCGGTGGTCTCGCTGATCGAGAGCCCGGCGTCGACGCGGTAGCCGTACTGGGCGGCGAGCCGGAAGTCATGGCCGGCCCCATGCCGCCGCCAGGTCTGCAGCCGCACGATCCCTGCGCCGTCACCGGCGAGCGTTCCCTCCATACCGGCGACGAGGGTCCGGCCGCCGGGCTGGAGGGTCAACCCCTCGAAGGTGAGGTTCCGCGCGGCCCGCCCGGCGGGGGCGACCCGCAGCGCGTCGGGCACCGGGAGGCTGCCGAGGAGCGTGCCGTGGCGGTCGTAGCGCCGTACGGAGGGCTCGGTCTCGGAGCTGATCAGCCGACTGCCGTCGCGCTCGACGACGAGCCCTTCGGAGTCGAGCTGCGCGCCGTTCTCGTCGGCGAGGGGGACGACGGTGCGGGGCGCGTAGGTCCGGGCGTCGAGGGTGAAGAGCGAGGACCGGTCGGAGACGGCGGCGATGCGGCCGTCCGTATCGACGGCGAGGGCGGAGAAGTTACCGACGAAGGTGCCCTGGAACTCGGTCTTGTCGAGCATGTCGGAGTAGCTGTCGATGGCCACGCGGGGCGAGCAACTGCCCGTCTGCGGTTAGGAGTTGGCGGCCCCGGCAGCGACCGGACAGGTGGCGACGGCCACCCCGGCTATGACGGCCGTCACCACCAGCGCGCTGCCTCTTGGGTGCCGGGCGGACCCGCCTCACGGCATCAGCCACGTCGCGCGGGGGGACCAGGGCAGGTCTGGGGAGAGAGCCGAGCGCGGGTGGACATCGCGTCGGCCCGGCGAGAACGGCGTGCTGGTGAGGAGTCGGCCTGGCCGTGCGCTATTCGGTAGCTCTGAGAGGGCATTTGATGTAGGCGAATTGCCGTTTATTTCCTAGTAGGTTCCTCGCCAGGTGGGAGCCGCAGAATCAACCCCGAACTGGCGCGATACCTGAGCCGGAACCACACGCCGTCCGGTTCACAGCTGACTGACCCATCCCAGGAACAGCACCGCTCCTGCTGCGGCCAACAGGATGGCGAACGGCCTTTCGTTGCACGCCGGATCGATGGTGCCTGCATGAGCGTCCGCGGTGGGGGTTTCCCCCGGCACACCAAGGACCGGGCGGCCGAACGTTCACGGGGAGTCCGCCCGGGCTCAACCCGCCGCGTCCTACCGTGGCGCCATGCGCCTGCGAAACGTACTCGCCATGTTGCGACGCAGGATTCTCCTCGGGTGTTCGGTCCGGCGGGCGGCCGAGGTCACCCCGCTTTCTCGGTGAGCTCGGCCAGTGTCTGTTTAAGCCAGCGCACGTGCGTGTCCAGAGCGAGGTCCTTGTAGCCGTGAACATGATCCAGGATCTGGGCCATGCGGGGCCGGTCGACGCCGGGCAGCCAGGGCTCATCGCGGATTTCCCGGGCCCGGAACCTGTCCAGCTGGGCAAGGCGTGCGTCGAGTTCGGTCTGCACGAGGCGGACCTGTTCGTCGCGGTCGAGGAAGATCGCGAAGGTATAGCGGACCAAGAACTCCGGGTCGCCGAAATCGGGTGACGGCACGTATGGAACGGCCAGGCGCTCGCGCAGTTCGCGCTCGCCGGCTTCGGCGGCGACGTACACCTTGGCATCCGGCCGGCCTTCGTTGCGCTGCACGTCGTAGCGGACCCAGCCGTCGGCGCACATGCGGTTCAGCGTCCGGTACACCTGGCTCTGCTGGGTGCGGATGCGGAGCATGCGGCCCATTTCGCTGTCCAGCCAGCGCTTCAGGTCGTATCCCGTGCAGGGACGCATGGCCACCATTCCCAGCAGCACGTGCTCCAGCTTCATCAGTCGGTTGCGCCCCTTCCCCTATGGCACTAGTCACCTATGTCACTTTGCCCCTACTCTCATGGTGCCCGAGCCGTCCCAGCCGAGCCACCCATGCACCGGGAGACCCTATGCCCCTGACCTTGAGACCCTGGCGCCGAGTGCGCCGGAGCCTGATCACGCTCACCGCCGCCGCCTTGACGCTCACCTGCGCCCCCGCTCTGGCGAGCCCGCCCGGCCCGGCCGGATCAGCGGCCGATTCTGAACGCTCCCTGATCCGCACCGACCAGGGCCTGGTGCGCGGGGAGAGCACCGCCGGGGGGCGGCAGTTCCTCGGCATTCCCTATGCCGCGAAGCCCACCGGCGACCTGCGCTGGCAGGCCCCCCATCGCCCGGCGAACTGGCGCGGTGTCCGGGATGCCACCCGTTACGGCGACTACTGCGCGCAGAACACCTACTGGGCGCCCGGCTACGCGACGCAGCACACCACCGAGGACTGCCTCGATGTGAACGTGTACACGCCGTCCACAGCCGCCCGCGCGTCACGGTTGCCTGTTCTCGTCTGGATCCACGGCGGCGGCAACATCGGCGGAGCCGCACGCGACATCGTCCCCGACACCTTCGCCCGCCGAACGAACGCCGTCGTGGTCACTGTCAACTACCGGCTCGGTGCCCTCGGCTTCCTGACCCTGCCCGGAACCACCGGCAACTTCGCCCTGCTCGACCAGCAGCAGGCGCTGCGCTGGGTCCAGTCGAACATCGCGGCATTCGGCGGTGACCCCCGGCAGGTCACCCTGGCCGGCGAGTCGGCGGGCGGCGGCGCGGTCTGCACCCAGCTCGCTTCCCCGACCAGCCGAGGGCTGTACCGCGCGGCCATCATTCAAAGCGGTGCCTACTTCGACTGCGCGGGCATCCCCCGTGAGAAGGCCGTCGCCAACGGACTCGCCTTCGCCAAGAAGCTCGGCTGCACCGTCGCGGCGACCGCGGCCGACTGCCTGCGGGCCAAGCCGGCCAAGGCGATCCTCGACGCACAGAACGGCACATTCCTCGAGACCTGGAACTACACCGTCGGCGGCCGTGCACTGCCCCTCCAGCCCGCGCAAGCCTTCACCTCCGGCCGGGCCTCCCACGTCCCCGTCCTCAACGGCGCCAACAGCGACGAGGGCCTGGTCTTCTCCTACGACAGCTTCGACCGCTGGGGCAACCCCCTGACCGCCGACGCCTACCCCAAGGCTCTGACGTCCGCCTTCGGCGACGCCACCGGCGCCAAGGCCCTGGCGCGCTACCCGCTCAGCACCTACCCGCGCCCCGGCTACGCCTACGCCGCGGCCTTCGGCGACCAGCTCTTCGCCTGCCCCGCCCTGCGCACCAGCGAGCGCCTGGCCAACCGGGGACAGGTCTATGCGTACGAGTTCGCCGACCGCACCTCCCCGCTGTTCGCCTCCCTGCCGCAAAACGCCGATTTCGACTTCGGCGCGACGCACGCGGCCGAACTGAACTACCTGTTCAAGCCATACGGCATCAGCGCCCGTCTCAACGCCGAACAGCGCACCCTGGCCGACCAGATGACCGCCTACTGGGGCTCCTTCATCCACGGCTCGGCCCCGAGCGCCCCCGGCCAGCCCGCCATGCCGGACCAGACCTCGACGCCTGGTGAAGTGCTTCAGCTGCGGACCGCCTCACAGAGCGGCAATACCGCAACGTCGGATACCGAGGCCGCACACAAATGCGACCTGTGGGACGCCGCCGCCACCCCCTGATTCGAAAATCCCCCGGTCTCGTGTCTGTAGCCGCCGGTCAGGCAGCTCCTTCTGTTTGGAGGGTCACTTGGTAGCCGAGTTGGTTGAGCTG